>DATELY010000263.1:0-3578 GCA_035276085.1 Steroidobacteraceae bacterium
GTGGTTTTCCGAACTCATGCACTGCATTTTGATTTGACGTACGGACCTCTATCCTGCTGACGTACGGGGGATTGGACCGCCTGCTGGACGGCGCAACGTAAGTCGTCTGCCCTAATCCTCTCGAGAGGTATCTGGAGATCACGTCGGCCACCGGGCCATCGCACACAATGCTTCCAGCGTCGAGGAGAATTGTGCGATTGGTCATTTCGGAAATGGCTGCGAGATTATGGCTCACGAATAATACTGTCCTGCCCTCGCGACGAGACGCTTCATCCATCTTGCCCAAGCATTTCTTCTGAAATTCAGCGTCGCCGACTGCCAGTACTTCATCAACTATCAAAATGTCTGGTTCCAAGTGTGCGGCGACGGCGAAAGCGAGCCGCGTATACATCCCACTTGAATAGCGCTTCACCGTAAGCGGCCCTTTGGCCACACGGCTCTGACGGCTTGACTTTTGACCGGAGCTGCCGCTCACGCCGCGAGTTTGTTGTTGGAGTGCGCGGCCGCCCATGCCCACGGCATGAGTTCGTTGAGACGCGAGCCGGGCCAAAGGTTGACGAGCTTGCTGAGCACGTCGGCGAAGTAGGCTTGCGGATCGACGCCGTTCAATTTGCAGGTCTCGATCAGCGAGGCGATGCAGGCCCAATTCTCCGCCCCCTCATCGTGGCCGGCGAACAATGCATTCTTGCGATTGAGCACAATCTCGCAGTCATTCTGCCCATATCGGGCAGGATGTTGTGATCCAATATCGGTGGCATCCACTGTACGGGCAGAGGGTTCGTCGTATTCGGGGCGAGCGCCGCGCATCGGGTGAGTTGGTGCACGTTGAGCTCACAGCCGGCGTCGCTGTTACGATTTTGCCGGCGTGGAAGCTCGACCCGGTCTACTGCGCCGGTCTAAGGGTCGGCGAACCGCAGGTCTCCCTGGCGGCGCTCTGCTCGCTGCGCGAGCTGCTCATTGCCTGCGAATCACGGCTGGTCTGCGCGGACGGCAACATCGTCACGCAGGAGGCGCAGGATGGAAGCGCGGTTACCGCTCGCACGAAGGACGGAGCTGGCTTGCCGGCACACAGCTCTGACGGCACCACGCCAGCTCGATCTCGTTCTCGACGACGTACGATTTCGGGCCATGACACCGGCGGAGCGCCGAGCCGTGCTGAGAGCGATGGCGCGGCTCCTGCTCGAGGCGGGCGGCGTAGCAACGCGGGAGGTCAGCGATGACAACGCATGACGCTCTCCTTCCCGCAGTGGTTCTCCAGCGCAAGGCGGTCGTCTATGTCCGCCAGTCGACGCCACAGCAGGTTCAATTGAACTTGGAGAGCCAGAGGCGCCAATACGAGCTGGTTGAAGTCGCACGTCGACGCGGCTTCACCGATATCGAAGTGATCGACGACGATCTCGGTCGCACCGCAAGTGGCGCCGTCGAGCGACCCGGCTTTGATCGTCTGGTTGCCGCCCTGTGCGCCGGACAGGTTGGCGCGGTGCTTTGTCTCGACGCCTCGCGACTCGCGCGCAATGGACGTGATTGGCATCATCTGCTCGAGTTGTGCGGATTAGTGGAAGCCCGCGTCATCGACCTCGATGGCGTTTACGACCCGTGCCGACCGAACGACCGCCTACTGCTCGGCATGAAGGGGAGCATCAGCGAGTTCGAGCTGGGGATCATCCGATCACGGATGTACGAGGCGGCACGATCGAAGGCCAGGCGCGGCGAGCTGAGGATCTCGAGTCCAATCGGTTACGCTTGGGACCGGAACGTCGGCCTCGGCCTCGATCCGGACCGGCGATTGCAGGAGGTGATCAGGCTTGTCTTTCAGAAGTTCCGTGAACTCGGGAGCGCCCGCCAAGTGCTGTTGTGGATGGCGTCGCAGAACGTCCACTTTCCCTACCCGTCGAACGGCCGGACGTTGACATCGTTCGAATGGCGGCCAATCAGGTATCGTAACGTCATATCGATTCTGAAGAATCCCTTCTATGCCGGCGTCTACGCGTACGGGAAGAGCGAGAAGCGCACCACGATCGTCGATGGTCGTGCGCGTAAGAGCTATGGCCACCACAAGCCGATGGGCACGTGGGAGGTGTTCATCAAGGATCATCACGAGGGCTACATCAGCTGGGCGGAGTTCGAGCGCAATCAGGCGCTGCTTGCGGGCAACACCTACGGCAGGGTTGGGGACACGAAGTCCGGGCGCGGCGGGCGCGCCCTGCTGGCCGGTCTCGTCTGCTGTGCGCGCTGCGGTCGTCGGCTCAGCGTTCTATACACCGGTCGCTATCCACGGCCGCTCTACAGGTGCGAACAACCGAACGTACAGTTGGGGCAGCGGCGATGCCTGAGTGTCGCCGGCAAGCGCGTCGACGAGACCATCGCCGCCGAGATGCTGCGCGCCGTGGCGCCCATGGCGATCGAGGCGGCTGAGGAGGCCGACCGGATGCTCAGAGACCAGGATCAGGACAGGCGGCGCATCGCCGAGCTAGAGCTGCAGCAAGCCCAATACGATGCATCGCTCGCTGAACGCCGCTATGCTGCTTGCGACCCCGACAATCGGCTGATCGCGGCGCAGCTGGAGAAGGCGTGGGAGACCGCGCTGCAGCGTGTCGAGCTTTGCCGGGACCGGCTCGATCGAATGCAGATAGCCGATGCCGACGATGTGCGTCCTGACTTCACCGGATTGGCCGATGATCTCTCGGCGGCATGGAAGGCGCCGCGAACCACGATGAGGACGCGCCAGCGACTGGTGCGGGCACTGATCACCGAGATCATCGTCGATATCGACGATGCGGCCGGGGAGATCGTGCTCGTCATCCACTGGAAGGGCGGCCAGCATTCCGAGCTGCGCGTCCGCAAGCCGCGAACCGGGGAACACGGGTGTAGCACACCCGAGCAAGCGCTCGCCGTCATTCGCAGCATGGCAGGGCGATGGTCCGATCAGGACATCGCCGCGTCTCTGAACCGAATGGGAATGCCGACCGGCCAAGGCAAGACCTGGACAGCGCACCGCGTCAGCTCGCTTCGCCGTGTACGCGGCATCCACGGCTACCGCTCCGCCGAGAAGAACGGCGAGTGGCTGACACTGCGTGATGCCGCCGCAAAGCTCGGTGTCAGCCATCATCAGATTCGCAAGCTCATCAAGGCTGGCATCCTCAACAGCGAGCAGATTATGCCGGACGCACCACATCAGATCCGTGCGGCCGATCTCGCAAGTGAGCAGGTTGTTGCTGCGCTCAAGCAAAAAGGTCGCCCGTGTCGGGTTGATTCCGAAAGACAGAGCTTAATGTTTCCAAATACTTGAATAGGGGGTGCAGAATGATTCAGTCATCGCGATGCGGCGCAGCGCACGCTCGGCCGCATTGTTGGTGAGACAGATCCGTCCGTCATTGAGGAAGCGCGTGAAGGTGTCCCAGCGAGTGAGCATATAGTTCATCGACTTGGCGACATCGCTGTGGCGCGAGAGCTTGGTACGCTGCGCTCGCATCCAGCTCTCGAGTTCGGTGACCAGCGGTGCGACGCGCTCGCCGCGGACCACAAGGCGCTGCTCGGTCGAGTGGCCGTTGATCTCGCGCTCGATGTCGAAGATCGCA
>DATELY010000264.1:0-3048 GCA_035276085.1 Steroidobacteraceae bacterium
TAAGCAGTCCGCAACGTACAAGGGACGTGCGTTTCATCGCGCCCCCCGCACAGAACCGTACGAGCGGCTTTCCCGCATACGGCTCCCACCTCGGGTGTATGACGGCAATTGCTTGCCGTATACGCTCCAGCGCCTGTGACACGCGAGCCTGGCTCTGAGTCCAGTGCGTGCTTTGCTGGTGCGCATTCCCCTTGGCCCCCGCCCTCCGCTCCACCGGCTCCGCTGCGTTTGCCCCTGTAGATGCCTCCGCAGTGGCTCGTTCGCTTTGTTCGCCGGCTTCATAGCTACTATGGCGAGGTCCGACTTCTCGCGTCCGTGCATCATCGGCTACGGCTCCTCACCTTCCCGATGCGGACCACCGTACTCACACCGCACGTACACAGCTATTGCATGGGGTGTGGGATGGAGCCACGAAAGATCAGACATCGCAGGGGCCGAGGGTTTTCATTCGCTCGAAGGCAACATGTGCGGCACCGTTATGCGAGGTGCTGTCGCCCTGCCGGGGTCTAAGGCCACATCACGTGCAAAGGGATCGTACCGGAAGCTGGGAGGTCTCGTGTCTGGCCGCCGCCATCGCGTGCGGTGTGAGTACGGTGGTCCGCATCGGGAAGGTGAGGAGCCGAAGCCGATGATGCACGGACGCGAGAAGTCGGACCTCGCCATAGTAGCTGGGAAGCCGGCGAACAAAGCGGAGCAATCTGCCGCGGAGTCGGTGGAGCGAAGGGCGGGGACCAAGGGGAATGCGAACCAGCAAAGCACGGGCCGGACGCAGAGCCGGATAAGCGTGTCACAGGCGCTGGAGCGTATACGGCAAGCAATTGCCGTCATACACCCGAGGTGGGAGATGCTATGGGGCGGCGGCGTGGGTATTGCATCCATCGTTCGCTGTGAACCGATGGAGCTGCCCATGCAGACGTTGAACAACTTGAGTCGGTCCCTCATCGCCCTTGAACCAGCCAGCACATTGATTGCGGTCATCGAGATGAGCCTGTCGAGCTGGCTCGTTGCCGGTATCGTGCCTGGCATCGAGCGTCAGCCGTTGAAGAAGCTGGCGGTCGATGAGAGCGCATTACTGAGGCTGCTGCATCGATGGCGGGAGGAAGCGGAGAAAGCAGGATGCAGGATCGAACGCATTGTCGTTGCCTTCGAGGCCGGCCGTGACGGCTTCTGGTTGGCACGCTGGCTCAAGGCGCGCAGCATTGAGGCCCACGTCATTCACGCCGCGAGTGTGGCGGTGTCGCGCGAGCATCGGCGAGCCAAGACCGACCGTCTCGACGCCGAGCTGCTCAAACGTGCTTTTCTCGGCTGGCTGCGCGGCGAGCGTAATCACTGCAAGGTGGTCGCGATCCCCACATTAAAGGACGAGGATGCCAAGCGCCCTAGCCGCGAGCGCGAGAGCCTCGTCGGCGAGCAAAGTCGGATTGTCAACCGAATGAAGGCAGCGCTGATTCGGCTGGGCATCCGCGGATTCAATCCCAAACTGAAAAGGGCCGCCGGGCGCCTTGACAGTTTGCGAACGCCCGAGGGCGAGCCGATCCCGCCGAACACGCTGGCTGAGCTGCGGCGCGACATGGAGCGCCGACGGCTTATCAGCAATCAAATTCGGCAGATCGAGGAGGCACGCCTGAAGCATTTTGAGCAAGCGCCCAATGATGGACCACACGCCATGGTGCGCCTGTTGGCGCGTGTGATTGGGGTCGGCATTGAGACGGCCGACATGCTGGTGCACGAGGTGCTGTCGCGAAACATGCACGACCGACGGGCCATAGCTCGTTATGCCGGCCTCACTGGCTCACCCGACGAGAGCGGCAGAAAACGCCGGGAGAAAGGGTTAGCCCGTTCCGGCAATGGTCGAGTTCGGCGAGGCATGGTGCAATTGGCGTGGCGATTTCTAACGTACCAGAAGGAGAGCGCCTTAGCGCAGTGGTATCGAGCTCGCACGGAGAACGCTCGCGGTGCTCGCAAGCCCATGATCGTGGCCTTGGCACGCAAGCTACTGATCGCTCTGTGGCGGTTCGTGTGGCAGGGCGTTGTACCGGACGGCGTCGTTTTGCGTCCGGCACAATGATTGGAGGACGCTGAGGGGTACCCCGACAGTTTCGGCCCCATTCGTACGCTTGTGATGGGATACCGATGACGGTTCGAGGTGGCGGATTCCCGACAAGTCCCTTGGCTTTCATGCCGATTGGAAGAATGGGTCCGCCGCTTCGGAGCTTCGCTGCCGATGCGCATGACTGCATCGTGGTTCCGGTCCTTGGACCTACCGCATACAAGGTTGTGGCGCGATTCAACCGCGCCCGAAAGCGGGCTCCCCTCTGATTGTCATTCCGACTGTATCATCGTGCTCGAAGCCGTCAGGATGAGGCCTGGCGAGATCGAACCAAGAACCCGACGATGGAAAAAATGCGTCACCCTGCTTGACTCAAAAAGCCCCATACAAGGGCCTTGGTGCCGAGTCCGAAGAGAAGCGCGAGCCCACGAGCGACATCGACATTGGAGCGGTGGATAGCCTGAAAGTGCTTGACCCACGCGGCCGATTAGAGAAGCGGCCATTGGCGACGGCGACGGACACCCCGAACCTGATTTACGGTTAAAGACACCGCAATCAATCGTTCAGGATCGCGATATCCTTAGCCTGCTGTGGTCCGGGTAATGACTGCATGTAGGCGTAAATATCTGCCACGGCCTGATCTGACATTACTTGAGCCGCATAGGCCGGCATGTCGTTCGATGGGTTGCGAATCTGGCCCAAAAACCCTTCGAACGGCATTGCAGTCTTGGCGAGCGCCGGTGCGGGGCCGTTATAGGCGCCTCCCTGCCCGGCACGCCCGTGGCAGGTAAAGCAATTATCGTTGAGGTAAAGGCGTTTACCATTGACTGCATCGCCAGGCGGGGCATCTTGCGCCCAAGCTCTGATTGTCATTGCGCCAGCGCAAAACGCGGCCAGGGCGAAGGTCACCGTGAAAGCGACCACGCACTCGAATCGTGCCACGGATCTAGCCTCCTCAACGCGGATCAGTGACAACATCAACCAGCGCCGGCTGGCCG
>DATELY010000265.1:0-12262 GCA_035276085.1 Steroidobacteraceae bacterium
CATGAAAACTCAAGCTGCTCAGCGCTACACTGTGTCCGCATCGGGTCGCTCCTGAGTTGGGATATAACTTGTTCTCGCAACTCAAGTTTTACTCACTCAACGACCCGATGCATCCTCCCTCTGTGAGAAATCCGGGCTAGCTAGTCGGCTGGCCAGAAGGTGCGAAGCCCACCGCGCCCTCTGGCCAGCAAGCTAGCGAGCCAGCTGACCGGCAATCCGTCCATCACGCGGCTCTGCTTTCCTGCCCGATCAACTCCTCCAGATACTCGAAATCCGGGATCAGCGGCGACTCGTTCAACATGCGCACCTGACACAGCACGGGGCTGCGCTCGGGAAAGCTGCGGCTGGGATCGGACTTCACGACATCGGGGTTCACGCGCACGAGCTGGGGGAAGCCTTGTGTGATCATGCCGAAGTAGCCGCCGGAGAGCTGCGCGGTGAGCGCGACGAAGATGACGATGCGCGTGCGCGTGCCCGGTGCCGGACATGGATTGCCCGATGCGGCTTCGAATGAAATGACCGGCACGGGCCGGCCATTCCACTGAATATCGCCGAGATACCACTGCGGCGCGCCTTCCACGGGCTCCGGCGCTTGCCACGTCACTACTTCCGCCACGCACGTGCGCGGCACGATGAGCCGCTCTTGCACGAGCGGAATCAATAGGCTGTAGAGCTCGTGGGCGGGGATGTCGTTCATGGCGGAGTCTGCGACGGAATGAGTGACGGGTTACTGGTCTGCTGGCTAGCTAGCGCGCTGGCCAGAACGTTCGAGACCGAAATTTGGCCTCTGGCCAGCAAGCCAGCCGACTAGCTGACCGCGACAGTGCCTCATGACACTTTCTGCCTGCGCTTGTGGACCAGCGGCTCGATCGCATCGAGCAGCTGATTCTCCTGATAGGGCTTACCGAGATAGTCGTCGACCCCGAGCTCGATGGCGCGAGCGCGGTGCTTCTCACCGACGCGCGAGGTGATCATCACGATCGGCACTTGCGACAGGCGGCTATCGGCGCGCACTTGCGCCGCGAGCTCATAGCCGTCCATGCGCGGCATTTCGATGTCGAGCAGGATCACGTCGGGTAGGTGGTCTTGCAACAGCGTCCACGCATCGACGCCATCCTTCGCGGTCATCACGCGCATGCCGTTGCGTTCGAGCAGGCGCTGCGTCACGCGACGCACGGTGATGGAATCGTCCACGACCAGGGCCAGCGTGCGGCGCTCCTGCGCCGGTTGCGTTTCCATCGGGCCACGCGCGCGCCATTCCGAGCGCACGAGCGCGCCCATGTCGAGAATGATGACGATGCGGCCGTCGCCGAGAATCGTGGCGCCGGCAATGCCGCGAATCGTTGCGATCTGCGGGCCCACCGACTTCACGACCATCTCGCGACTGCCGACCAGCTCGTCGGTGACGAGTGCGGTCGAGTGTTCTCCAGCACGCACCAGCACGATGGGCACTGGGGTGTCGTTGTCCGGCAGCGCCGAAGGGCCCGCGCCGATGAAGGAACCGAGATGCTGGAAGCGGTACACCTGGCCGCCGTAGTTGAAGGTCGGCGTCTCTTCCGCGAGATGCTTTTGAACCTCTTCGCGTGACACGCGCGCGACGCCTTCGACCGAGGGCAAGGGCAGTGCGTACTGCTCTTCGCCGACCCGCACGATCAGCGCTTGCGTGATCGCCAGTGTGAAGGGCAGCCGGATCGTGAACTTGACGCCGTGACCAGGCTTCGACTCGGTGAACAACACGCCGCCGAGCTTCTTGATCTCGTTCACGACGACATCCATGCCGACGCCGCGGCCGGCATGTTGCGTCACCGTGCTCGCGGTGCTGAAACCGGGCTCCAGCACGAGCTGCAATGCTTCTTCATCGGTGAGCACCGTACCCGGCTGTACGAGACCGCGTTGCAGGGCGCGCTCGCGCACCGCGTTCACATCGATGCCGCGACCATCGTCTTCGAGCACGATGACCATCTCCGAGCCTTCGCGATGCAGGCCGACCTTGATCGTTCCCGTTTCCGGCTTGTTGCCGGCCGCGCGCTCCTCCGGCGTTTCGATGCCGTGCACGACCGAGTTGCGCAGCATGTGCTCGAACGGCGGCAGCATGCGCTCGAGCACTTGCCGGTCGAGCTCTCCGGATGCGCCCTCGACGACCAGCTCGGCACGTTTGCCGGTGTCGGTCGCCACCTGACGCACGAGGCGGCTCAAGCGCTGCACATGCCGCTGGAACGGGACCATGCGGGTGCGCATGAGTCCATTCTGCAGTTCGGTCACGACGCGCGACTGTTGCAGCAGGAGGTTCTGACCCTCGCGCGTGAGATTCTCGAGCAGGCCCTCGATGCTGCCGACGTCCGCAACGGATTCGGCCAACGCGCGCGAGAGCTGCTGGATGGTGGAATAGCGATCGAGCTCGAGCGGATCGAAGTCCTCGCGTCCGCCGACGTCTTCCTGATGCTTGTGCAGGATCTGCGCTTCGGTCTCGAGCTCGAGCTTGCGCAGCTGATCCTTCAAACGCGTGACCGTGCGCGACAGCTCGGCCAGGTTGTATTCGATGGAGCTGACCTGCTGCTCCAGGCGCGAGCGGAAGATGCTCACCTCGCCCGCGCTGTTCAGCAACGTGTCGAGCAGATCGGCATCGACGCGCGCAAATTCCTGTCGTTCCTGCTGCTGCGGCTCGCGGCCCGGCGGCAGTGCGACGGGTGCTTGCTCCTCGTCGGGCTGCCCCTGTTCAGCCGGTGCGTCCTCGACTGTAGCTGTGTCTTGCACCACTGGCTCGACGGCAGCGAGCTCTTGGGGCGTGAACTCGACCTCGACGCTCTCCGTCTCGGCGACACCGGCTTCGACCGGTGCGCTCTCGATGACGGCTTCCATCGCAGGCGCGGCGAACTGCGCGATCTGAACTTCCTGAACGGTTGCCGGGGGTTGCGGCGCGGGTGGGGTTGCTTCGACTTCGGCAGGCGGCGTTTCGCCGCGACCGATTGCGCGAATGCGTGCGATCAGCCCGTGAGCGGGACGGCACCGTTGTCCAGTGGCCACGAGGTCGCGCATGCGATGCAGCTCATCGAGGCTCGCCTGCAATGCCGCGAACACATGCGGCTCCGCGTGCGTCGTACCGAGCTCGACGCCTTGCATGAACGATTCGAGCTCATGACTCAAATCGCCCATCGCGCGCAGCCCTGCCATGCGCGCACCGCCCTTCAACGTATGCAGCGCACGCTTCAGCTCGAATACCAGTGACTGATTGGCACGATCGCGCGACCACGCGGAGAGCGAGTGATCTGCAACTTCGAGCAGTTCCGAGGCCTCCTCGGTGAAGATGGCCGCCACGTCGGCATCGAAATCTTCCGGCTCGTCGTCACCGGCATCTCCCGGCAAGCCCGGACTCTCGCCGGCGGGCGCGAGAGTGGGACTTGGGGCACCCGCTGAGGTGTCTGTGTCAGGCGTTGTCGGTTCGAGCGACTCGTCGAGCTCAGGTTCGGAACCGACTTCGAGGAGCTCCGAATCCAATTCCACCGCGTCCTCGAAGCGCATGTCAGCGTCCGACAACTCGGGTACTTGCGCCGTGCTATCGCTCAGGAGGATTGCGTCATCGGACGCGTTCTGTGTCCGGCCTGCGTTCGCGGGCCACCACGCAGGCATCCGCTCGTCGAGGGAATGGTCGGTCGGCGCGTCATCCATCTGCACATCGCCGGACAGCTCGATCTCTTCGAGTTCACTTTCTTCCGGCGGCTGCGTGAGCGTGGAGAGCGCCTGCTCGTCGCTCAAAACCACCTCTTCTGGAGCCACCGGCTGCGCGGGGGTCTCGAGCTCCGGCTCTGCCGCAGAAGGCCCCAGCTGCGCCGCCATTTGTTCACGCAGTGCTCGCAACGTAAACGTGTCGAGCTCGCGCGCATCGGTGACCGGCAACTCGACGACGTCGGGATCGTCGTCCGCGACGGCGAACGGGTCGATTGCGCGCGTGGCGTGCTCCAACGACTCGGTCAGCTCGGGCACCGACAGGCTCTCTTCCATATCCAGCATCGGTGTGCTGATGGTCGCATCCGTCCGCCGCAGCTCGATCTGGGTTTGCTCCGCGATGGTGGCATCCAGATCCTGCTCGAGCTCCGCCAGTCGCGCCGTCAACGTCAACCGCTGCTGGAAATAGCCCGTGTCCTCATCGATGTGCTCGACGATGTCGTCGATGGCGCTCACGGCATCCTTCAAGGCCACGAGCCCCGGCGGGGACAGCGGCATGGAATTGTCGTAGAGCTTGCGGATGTAGCGATTCAGCGGCTCGGCGATCTTGATGCCCTGGCGTGCACCCGCGGTCTTCGCGGTGCCGCTCAGCGTGTGACAGGCACGATGCAGCGCGTCGGTCACGGAATGCGGACCTGGCACCACGTCGCAGTTGTTCACGAAGGCGCGAATGACAGCGAGATGCCCTGCCGTCTCCTTCGCGAAGATCTCGTGCAGGACGGGATCCATCCGCTCGGTGACCGACGTGCTTTCATCGATGGCCTCTTCGGCAGCGCTCGCAGGCAGCTCATCGATCGCGTCGGCACCCAGCTCGATCTGCTCGTCGGCACCTGCGCTTCGATCGGTGTGCGTCTCGAGTGCGCTGACCTCGGGTGTCGCGCCTGGATCGAATGCGTCAAGAAGGCGATTGAGCGAGGTGCTGCCCGTCGATTCAGCAGGCGCCGCAGGCTCGAGCGCGCGCAGATGCCGCACGGTGGGCGAGAGCGGCGCGACGTGTTCCGTGAGCGTGGGTGGCGTCGATTCCGGCTGGATCACAGGGGCACCCGGCATCTGCGGCCTGGAGGGAGCCGCACTTGTCGGTGTCACTGCCGCCGGACGTACACCGGCGCTGTCATTCGCCCGTGCGATCAGTTTCAACACATCGACATTCGGCGCGCGGCCCGTTTCGAGCTGCTCGACGAGCTGCGGCACGGCCCCGACCGCCTGTCGCAGGACGACCATCATGTCGGGCGAACGCTCGAGTGTCTTGTTGATGACACGATTGAGCAGATTCTCGATGGACCAGGCGAAGTCGCCCATGAGCTGCGCACCGACCATGCGGCCGCTGCCCTTCAACGTGTGGAACGAGCGGCGCACGTGCGTGAGCGCTTCCTGATCCTGCGGGTTGTCGTCCCAGAGCGGGAAGAGCCGCTGCAGCTTGGCGATCTCGTCCTTGGCCTCTTCGATGAAGAGCTCGATGAACTCGGGATCGACGTCCGGCTTGATGACGACGGGCATCTCGCCGCTCGGCGCCACGTTGGCAACCGGTACGATGGGCGCCGATTTCCAATCCGGCTGTTCGTGCGGCTCGAGCGCGTGCGTCAACACGGCCGTGCGCTCGTCTTGCGTGGCGGCCGACTGTTGCGAGGCCATCGAATCGATCACGACCGTGCGCACGGGATCCATCGTGGAGAGCGGGAGCGGCGACAGCGTCGGACTCGCGTCGACTTCGTTCAAATAACGCAGACAGGTTTCCGCGTTGTCGAGCATGTACCAGGGATCGGAGCGTCCGGCCTGCAGCGTCTCCATGTAGTACTCGACGGCGACGATGGCATCGGCCAGTCGATCGACGGCCTCGCGCACGACACCCGAGCCATCGGGACGCACATAGCGGCTCAACGCGTGCGCAATGCCTTCGGTGATTTCGACCGCACGAGTCTTGCCGAGCATCAGCAAACCGGCGGTGATGCCGCGGATCAGGTGCGGCACTTGCTCGAGGTTCTGTGCCTCGCCGGGCTTCTCGATCGAAAGCGACACGGCTTCCTTGATGCGCGCCATGTTGACGATGCATTCGCGCAGGACCGCTTCGGTGACCTGGCGGAATTCGAGATCGTCTTCCTTGTCGGCTGGCGGTGCGCCTTCCGGCCGCGGCCCGTCGTGCGCCGGCACGATCAAGCCGACGAGCTGTTCGTCGAGACTGTCTTCGATGCGGATCAAGGTTGCCGCCATGCGCAGCAACGTGCTTTCGCTCGGGAGCGTGCGCTGCGAGATGATGCCCTGCAGCTCGTTCGCTTCGACTTGCACCTTCTCGCGCAGATCTCCCAGTCCGAGCACGCCGAGGGTATCGCCGATCTTGCGCAGCAGCTCCAGCTGCGAGTTGAGCTCCTCGGGCTGCGTTGCGCCCTTGCGCACGAAGATATCGAGCGCGTCCTTCACCCGCGCGAGATCTTCTTTGATCGCCGCGGCCACGGTCTTCATGAGCTTGACCGACGGCGCCGCCAGACTTTCGCGCGCTTCTTCGACCTGCTCGTCGACCGGGATGAGATCGTTCAAGCGGAACGAGGCGCGCACTGCCGTCACACGGGGACCGGTCGTGCGCGTGCGGGCAACGTAGTACAGCAGGTTGTTGAGCAGATCGACCGCGGGCGCTTCGGAATAACGCGCTTCGCCCTGCTCGTACAAGCGTTTGATCTCGCGATCGACTTGTCCGAGCAGACGCTTGATCGATGCGGAACCTTCGAGGCCCCCTTCGCGCAAACCTTCGAGCACGGCACCGACCACCCAGAACAGTTGGAACACGGGCTGGGTCGTCGCCACCTGCTCCAACTTCTCGGCTGCGCGCGCGAGCATTTCGAGGTTCTGCTCGAGGCGCTCGCCCTTGATCCAGCCGAGCAGACCCAGCTGGAACCGCGTGCGGATCTTGCGCGCCCACTGGGCAACGGTCAGCGCCGCCTCGCCCGGTATCGCGGGCGTCGGGCTCGCTTGTTGATCCGAGGTGAGATTCAGCAGCAGCAGCGTGCCTTCCGACAGCAGCGCATGGCCACGGACGGCACGCAGATCGTTCAGCAGGGGCAGCAGCACGAGCGCCATGTCGCGCCCGCCGCTCATCACGCGTTCCAGGTACGTGGGCAGCTGCACCATCGCACGCATGAGCGCGTCGAGCCCTTCGGCCAGGTGCCGCTTCTCTTCGAAGTTCTCGATGAGATAGCGGGTGACCTGCTCCATTTCTTCTGCGAGCAGCGCGGCACCGTATACCTCGGCGATTCGCAGCGCGCCATGCACGCTGTGCAGGCGCTCGCCGCACTTGCGCAGCAGATCGAGGTTCTCCTGCTGCTCACCGAAGGTTTCGAGAGCTGCACGCGCTTCGTTGAGCTCGGTGGAGAGCTCGCGCGACACCAGATGCAAAGTCTGCGAGGAAACTTCGCTCATCAACTTGCGCCTTGGACTGGTCTCGAGCGCTTACGCGCTCAGACCACTCACCTTTTTCTTCTCGACGGGAGTCTCCACCGCGCGCGACGACGTCTGCGTCGCGTCGGTGGCTGCCTTGCTTGCAGGCTCTTGCAAGAGTGCCGTGCCACCGGAAAGCATGTCCGGCAGACGGAAGCCTGCGATCGACTTGCGCAACTGCGTGGAGAGCTCGGCGAGCTTGCCGACCGAGTTGGTCGTCGCCGCCGAGTTCTCCGCCGTTTGCGTGCTGATCTCGCGCAGCACTTGCATGTTCTTGGCGATGTTCTGCGCCGCGGAGGCTTGCTGGCGTGAGCTCGCGGAGATGTTCTGTACCAGGCTCGCGATCTGATTCGACACTTGCTCGATTTCCTCCAGTGCAGCACCCGCGTTCTCGGCGAGCAGCGCGCCGCCCACCACGTCGGTCGTGCTCCGCTCCATCGACACGACGGCCTCGTTCGTGTCGGCCTGAATCGTCCGCACGAGCACTTCGATCTGCTTCGTCGCATTCGCCGCGCGTTCGGCGAGGCGTTGCACTTCGTCGGCGACGACTGCGAAACCGCGCCCAGCTTCGCCGGCCATCGACGCCTGGATGGAGGCGTTCAATGCCAGGATGTTGGTCTGCTCTGCGATATCGTTGATCAGCTCGACGATGTTACCGATCTCTTGCGAGCTCTCGCCCAGCCGCTTGATGCGTTTGGACGTCTCTTGAATGGTTTCGCGGATGGCGTTCATGCCGTCGATCGTGCGCCGTACGGCTTCACCACCCTTGTGCGCCACGTCGACCGAATGCCGCGCGACGTCGGAGGAGCGCTCGGCATTGCCCGAGACTTCTTCCGTCGATGCGGCCATTGCCGCGACGGACTCCGAGGCGAGCGCCACCTGCTTGGACTGCGCGACCGATGCGCGTGCCAGATGCGTGACGGCCGCTTGCGTCTGGCGCGCCGAGGAATCCAGCGTGACCGCGCCGCCGTTGATGGTCGTCACGAGCTCACGCAACGCCTCGATGGCGTAGTTGATCGAGTCGGCGATCGCGCCGGTGATGTCTTCCGTCACGGTGGCCTGCACGGTGAGGTCACCGTCAGCCAGGTTCGACAGCTCATCGAGCAGCCGCAGAATGGCTTCCTGGTTGCGTTGATTCTTGTTCGCCTGCGTTTCCAGCTGCTGGCGCAGCTTCGTCGTCGCGGTCGACAGCACTGCGACGCCGGCCAGTATCAGCGCGGCGAGGACGAGCGCGCCGAGCGCGATGTAAACCCAGCTGTTGCTGTCGCGTTCGGGATTGCCGTTCACCTGTTCCGACAAGGCCGCGTACAACTGATCGGCGCTGCGGTCGAGCGCCGCCGCCGTCGTGCGCAGCTCGGCCAACTGCGGCGCCACCGTCGTGCTGCGGCGAACGTATTCGCTCAACTGTGTGAAGAAGCTCTGCGCTTGCTGCAAGCCACCCTGAGCTTCGGCGTTCACGCGCGGCAGACCCAACCCCGCGTCGCCGCCGGCGAGGCCCAGGAGCACCTGCGACATGTATTCGAGGCTGTCGGTCAGGCGCTTCACGATGGCGCTGTGATCGCCCGCGCCGTTGGCATAGACCTGCAGGTCCTGCTCGATGCGTTGACCGGCGAGCTCGAAGCGCTCGAGCGGACGCACCAGCTGTTCGGCGGCCGCAGGTCCCGCAGCGGCTGCCACGTTGCCTACGCTTTGCATCAAGTGCGGCAGCAAAGCGTGCACATCGACGGCGGCCTTTTGCAGCGCGAGCGCTGCGTCGCGCCCATTGAGGATGGTTTGAACCTGAGTCTGCAGTGCGTCCGAAGCCGGCAAGGACTGCACCTCGCCCAGGCTCGTAACCAGGGTGTGATACTGCGCTCGCGAGCGCGTCAGCGCGTCGAATGCGGACTCTTTTCCGGCGACCGCGGCGGCGGCCTGTGCGGGCATCTTCTGCGTCACCGTCACCAGTTGGCTGAGCTTGCGCAGGTGCTCGACATCGCTGCCGGACTCCCGCCCTTTGAACACGAGCAAGACGGCGGCGGCGAGCACGCATAACAGCGCGAGGCCCGCCAGGGCCGGCACGAACTTCACGCCGTTCATCTTATCGACCATGTTCAGTCCTTCCGCTCGCGACCGCGACTGGCCGTAGAGCTTGAATGCAGCGCGCGATCACGCATGTTCGTCACGACGCCGCCGCCTGCAGAAACTCGGGACTCTCCAGCAGCGAGCGCAAGGAGAACACCGGCCAACTTTCCGTGCTGCGCTTGAACGCACCGGCCAGGTAGCGCTCGCAACGCAGGATCGTCGGCGGCACCGTGGGCGTGAACTCCGCATCGGCGAAGCGGCGGAATCCAAGCACCTCGTCCACCAGCAGCCCTGCCGGAATCTCGCGGTGCTGAGCAACGAGCACCCGCGAGCTGCGGCCCGAGCCGGTCGAGCCGGCATTCAGAAAGGCGCGCAGATCGACGACCGGCAACAGCGTTCCGCGCACGTTCGCGACGCCGCGAATCCAGCTGCGCGCGCCCGGCACGCGCGTGAGCATCGTGGGAAAACCAAGCACTTCGCGCGTCTCTTCGCGCGCGATCAGGAAGTTCTCCGAACCGAGCCGGAACGCCACACCCACCCATTCGCGATCGGTGCCGGCATCGCGGCCCTTGCCCGTCATCGCCACACGGGCCAGTCGTTCGAGCTCGCGCAGGAGCTCAAACGGCTGATCGCGCAGCGACTTGAGCGAATTCATGCGGGACCTGAGGCCTGGGGCCTGAGACCTGGGGTCAGAGGCGTGGAGGCTCGGGACGAAATCGTCTTCCCCTTAACCTCAGGTCCCGGGTCCCACGCCCTTCGTTGCAACATGTTCACGTCCACCCGACTGACTACGCCGACAATGTCGCTTGAGCCTTGGCGATGAGCTTGTCCATCGACACCGGCTTCACGAGATAGTCGACCGCACCCTGGCGCATGCCCCAGATGCGATCAGTTTCCTGATCCTTGGAGGTGACCATGATCACCGGGATCGACTTGGTATCGGGGTCGCTCGCGAGCTTCCGGGTGGCCTGGAAGCCGTTGACGCCCGGCATCACCACGTCCATGAAGATGAGGTCCGGCTTCATCGCTTTTGCCATGCGGATCGCTTCCGCCCCGTCGGCGGCGGCCGCGGTTTGGTAGCCGTGCCGCTCGAGTGCCTGTTTCATCACATGCACTTCGGTGGGCGAGTCATCGACGATCAGAATCAGCGGCATACCCGTCTCCAACGGCACAGCGCTCGCGGCTTGGCGCGTCACGTCAGCGCGCACCGACGTGGGTTTCGATGGCATTGAGCAACTCGTCTTTCGTGAATGGTTTCGTCAGATAGTGCTCCGAGCCCACGATGCGGCCCCGTGCGCGATCGAACAAACCGTCCTTGCTCGACAGCATGATGACCGGGATGGAGCGGAACACCTTGTTGTGCTTGATCAACGAGCAGGTCTGATAGCCATCCAGTCGCGGCATCATGATATCGACGAACACGATGTCGGGCTGGTGGTCGGCGATCTTCGAGAGGGCGTCGAAGCCGTCCACTGCCGTGAACACCTCGCAACCCTCCTTGGACAGCAATGTCTCCGCCGTGCGGCGAATGGTCTTGCTGTCATCGATCACGAGGACTTTCAGCCCCGACAGCCGAGGCTTCTCGGCGGTTGCTAAGTTCTCCATCGGCTACCTCGAAGGGCTTGCGCGTCACTGCGCGGCGAGCGCGCTAATAGTTCGTAAATCAAAGTACTTACGCGATGGTTGAAGGTTTTAACATATTGGTATATGAGCCGCCATTGGCTGCGCCTCGATAGTTTGAAGCTCATCACAGGGCTCGTGCGTGAGTGATGACGTGCATCACACGCACGCGCCGCAGTGGTTGTCCAACGTCGCGGTGCCACAGCGGCTTGCTGGTCTGCTGGCTTGCTGGCCAGAAGGCAAGTCGGCCACCATTGCAGCTGGCCAGCCGACCAGCGAGCCAGCAAGCGCGTGCACCACACGCCATCGGTCACACCGGAGCTCAACGCCACATGCCCGCAGTCCCACGCATCCTCGTGGTCATGGACCCGATCAGCAGCATCAAGCCGGCCAAGGACACCACGCTCGCCATGCTGCTCGCCGCACAGAAGCGCGGCTGGCAGCTGGTCTACGCCGAGCCCGCCGATCTGTGGCTGCGCGATGGTGTGCCATGGGGCCGCTTGCGTTCCGTGATGGTACGCAATGATCTGCAACACTGGTTTACGTTGGGTGAAGCGGAAACGGTGCAGCTAAAGGATGCATGCGACGTCATCCTGATGCGCAAGGACCCGCCGTTCGACATGGAGTACATCTACACGACGTACATCCTCGATCGGGCCGAACACGCCGGGATCCTGGTCGTGAACCGGCCGCAGGGCCTGCGCGACATGAACGAGAAGGTCTATACGGCCTGGTTCCCGCAGTGCTGCGCGCCGACGCTCATCACGCGGCGCATGCCGGACATGCAAGCGTTCCTGGAGGAATACGACACGATCGTCTGCAAGCCGTTGTACGGTATGGGCGGGCGCTCGATTTTCGTCATCCATCGTGGCGACAAGAACGCGAATGTGATTTTCGAGACGCTGACCGACTACGGTTCGCAGTTTGCGATCGTGCAGCGCTATCTGCCCGAGATCGCGACGACCGGCGACTCGCGCGTGCTCGTCATCGACGGCGAAGCGGCGCCGTACGCGCTCGCCCGCATGCCCTCGAGCACCGACAACCGCGGTAATCTCGCGGCCGGCGCAAAGGGTGTCGGCCGCGAGCTCAACGAGCGCGATCGCTGGCTCGTGAGCCAGATCGGGCCGACGTTGCGCGAGCGTGGCATGCTGTTCGTCGGGCTCGATGTGATCGGCGGCTATGTGACTGAAATCAATGTCACGAGTCCGACCGGCGTGCGAGAACTGGACAAGCAGTTCGGCACCGACATCGCGAGCCTGCTGATGGATGCGATTGAGAGGCGGATGGGCGGCTAGTGTGGTGAGTTAGAAATTCGCGTACGTTCGTCAGCCCGCAATGGCGTGAGGGCGTCATGGCGAGATGGCGTCAAGCGCGTGATTTCTGACGCCATTACGCCGTTTCGCCATTTCCTCTCGCCGAATTGACGTTCACG
>DATELY010000266.1:0-9571 GCA_035276085.1 Steroidobacteraceae bacterium
AGGCCGTGCACGTGCCGCGCGAGCTCGACGACGCACGGCGCGATGAGCTGACCGCGCGCATGCCGCGAGTGATGCACGAGACGTATGAGCTGGCGGCTGCGGCGTTGGCCAACGGGTGACGGCAATTGGGGTTCGGGTTACGGCTAACGGGCAACGGCCAGAACGCTTTTCTCAACGTAGCCCGTTGGCCGTAGCCTGTTCGCCGCCCTCGCAATCCGCATCCAGACAGTCGCTGCTCTCGATTTGTATCGTGGCGTGCGTGATGCCGAACTGCTGTGCCAGCACGTGCTTCGCTTCTCGCAACGTGTGTGCATGGTCGGCGTCGGGCGCAACCTGTACATGCATCGTCAGCAGCGTGTCTTGCGGACCGACGAGCCAGCAGTGCACGTGGTGCACGTCTTGAATCGCAGGAACGGCCTGTTCGAGCGTGCTGCGCAGCTCCGCGAGATTCAGCCATTCGGGCGAACCTTCCAGCAGAATGTGCGTCGAGCGCTTCACCAGGCTCCAGGCGCTGCGGACGAGCAGCACACAGACCAGCAACGACAGCAGCGGATCCGCGGGCAGCCATCCTGTGCTCAGGATGATCACCGCGCTCAGAATGGCGGCGATCGAGCCGAGCAGGTCGCTCATGACGTGCAGGCTGACGGCGGCCATGTTCATGTCGTCATGTCCTGCGGGACGCAAGATGGCGAACGCGACGAGATTCGCAACCGCGCCCGCCACTGCGATCCACAGCATGGGCCACGCGTCGACCGGCTGCGGCTGCAACATCCGGGCAACGGCCTCGAACGCAATCCAGCCGACGATGACGAGCAGCGCGAGGCCGTTGAGAAAGGTCGCGATCACGCGCAGGCGTTGGTACCCGAAGCTGCGCTTGTGATCAGCCGGGCGCGCGGCGATGCGCAGTGCCACCCATGCCAAACCCAGCGCGGCAGCATCGGTCAGCATGTGCCCCGCATCGGCCATGAGCGCGAGCGAACCGGCGATGGCGCCGCCGATCGCTTCGAGCAACATGAAACCCGTCGTCAGCGTGAAGGCCAGCGCGAGTCGGCTGCGATGGCGGCGATCGGTGGTGAGCTGATCGTGCGTGAGATGGTCGTGATGAGCGTGACCGTGCACGCCATGAACATGCGCCTGCGCATGCTCGTGTCCGCAATCCGAGTGCGTATGTCGGTGTGCGTGGCCGTGGGGGTCTGGCGTCGCCGTCATCCCTGCAGGATAAGGCCTGGCCCGCATTTCTCACAGGTCGGTCTGGCGCGCGTGGCAAGTACACGATGGTCAGACGATGCGGTTGATTCGCCCAGTTACACAGTGTTCCCGCGCCAGACCTATCGCGGCCCTGGCGGCCTACGAGCTTGCCTCGCTTGCTCTTCCTTCAACCCATAGCTACGACCCACATGGATGTGGGAAGTGCCGGCGCTGTAGGGAACAGGCGGCGGCCGGCTATGGGTTTCAGTCCAGAGCGGCGCGATCCAAGCTCGTAGACTCGCCATGGCTCGCGATCCCTGTGAGAAGTGCGGGCTGGCCGGCGCCTGACAACCCGGACGCTCCGCTATACTCGCGACCCCATCGAGACAGCCGCCGAGGAAGTTCAGCTTCGTGTCCTCTTCATCCGCGCCTGGCCCATCGCTGTCCGTGGTGATTCCCGTCTGCAACGAGGCCGACAACGTTCTGCCGCTCGGGCTGGAAATCCAGGCCGCGCTGGCGCAGCGCAATTACGAGATCATTTTCGTGGATGACGGCAGCACCGATGGCACCGGCGCCAGGGTGCTCGAGTTGCGACGCCAGGTGCCGCAAGTGCGGCTGCTGCGACATTCACGGCGCAGCGGGCAAAGCATCGCGCTCTGCACGGGCGTGCGCGCGGCGCGTGCGGCGTGGGTTGCTACGTTGGACGGCGACGGCCAGAACGACCCCGCCGATATTCCGGCACTGATCGGCGCCATGGAACAGGGAGCCGATCTGAAGCTGATCATGGGACAGCGCAAGTCGCGGCAGGACAGCTGGGTGCGGCGGATGTCCTCGCGCATTGCCAATGGCGTGCGTGTGCGCCTGTTGCACGATGACACACCGGACACCGGCTGCGGCATCAAGCTGTTTCATCGGCACACGTTTCTCGAGTTGCCGGTGTTCAATCATATGCATCGCTTTCTCCCGGCGCTGTTCCAGCGTGCGGGCGGGCGCGTGATCTCGGTGCCCGTGCGGCATCGGCCACGCACGCGCGGTCAGTCGAAATACGGCATCGGCAATCGTCTATGGGTCGGCATCGTCGACTTGTTCGGGGTGCGGTGGCTCATTCGTCGCGCGCCACCGCTGATCGCGCGGACCGAGGAATGAAAGAAGCGGTTGGCGGTTGGCGGTTGACGGTTGGCTGGCCGCAGCGTTGGTTGCGTGCGGGCTCGAACGATCCTCGCGATGTGCGCATCGACGTGTTGTGGTTGTTGGGTTTGGGATTGCTGTTGATCGGCACGGGCATCGGCCTGCGCGATCCCTGGCCTGCCGATGAGCCGCGCTTTGCACTCGTGGCACGCGACATGGTGGCCACGGGCGATTGGCTCGTGCCGCGCGTCGGCGGCGATGTGTACGCCGACAAGCCGCCGCTGTTCTTCTGGTTGATGGCGCTGGCGTTGACGGTGACACGCTCGCTGCGCGTGGCTTTCCTCCTGCCGTCCCTGCTCGCCGGTGTGGGCTCCGTGCTGCTCGTGTACGACTTGGGTCGCCGCTTGTGGAATCGCGAGACGGGCTTCGTCGCTGCGCTCGCGCTGCTCTTCACCGTGCAGTTCACCTGGCAGGCGCGACAGGCTCAGATCGATGCGGTGCTGTGTTTCTGGACGACGCTCAGTCTGTACGGGCTCTTGCGGCACCTCGTGCTCGGCCCGCAGTGGCGTTGGTACGCCATTGGCTGCGCGGCGGCGGGGCTTGGCGTCATCTCGAAGGGCGTTGGTTTCTTGCCGCTGCTCGTGTTCATCCCCTTCGTCGTGCTCAAGGCTCGGGGTTGGTCCGTTCCGCTCTTCGGCTCGAAGCTGCGCTGGTGGCTCGGTCCGCTCGCGTTCCTGCTCGCCGTAAGCCTCTGGCTCGTGCCGATGCTGCTGGCTGCGCGTGGCGATCCGGTGCTCGCCGCTTATCGCGATGAGATCCTGTTTCGGCAGACGATCGATCGCTACGCCAAGGCGTGGCATCACCACGAGCCTTTCTGGTACTTCGTGATTCAGGTGATGCCGGTGCTCTGGTTGCCGCTCACCGTTCTCATCCCGTGGCTGGTGCCCCGTTGGCGTGCAGCGCTGGGTAACAAAGATCTGCGGTTGGCGCTGTTGCTGAGTTGGATCGGACTCGTGGTGCTGTTCTTCAGCCTGAGCGCCGGAAAGCGTGGCGTATACATCCTGCCGGCTTTACCGGCCTTCGCATTGGCTTGCGCTCCCTTTCTAGCCGAGTTGCTTGCGCGCCAGCGCGTGCAACGTCTGGGTTTCATCCTGGGAGCCTTCATCACGTTCGCATGTGCTGCCGGAGCGATCTATACCCTCGTGCGTGCAGACAAGCGTGTTGAGCTGTTGGCACTGTACGAGCTCGATGTGTTCCTGCCGCTCGCAGCGATCGCCGTCGTCGGCCTGGTTCTCTGTGCGGTCGTGCGGCCGGGCAGGGGAGTGCTGTTGTACTGCGCGGTCTTCGCCACGGTGTTGCTGGTCGTGAGTTTTCTGGTCAATCCCGCGATGAATGCCGCGCGTTCCGGTGCCGACTTCGCGCGCGTGGTCGAGCAACGCACTCGAAATATCGATGAGCTCGGGATCATCGCCTTCAAAGAGCAGTATCTGTTGCAACTGCATCGACCGATCGTGCACTTCGGCCATGCGCGCTGGCGCGAGGCCGATCAGGAAGCCGCCGACGCCGCCGCCTGGCTGCAACAGCGACCCGGCCGCGCTCTGATCGTAAACGAGCGAATGCACGCAGCTTGCTTCGCCGAAGCCGCCAGCGAACCCCTGGTCGAGGCGAATCGAACTCGGTGGTTTCTGGTGCGAGGTGCGCCGCCTCCGCAGTGCGTTGGACAGGGCCATGCACAGCGTGCAATGCGCTATGTGCCGCCCGCTTCGTTTTAGCGACGGTAGTCCCCCATAAATCTCGTTCATCCAATTGCTTAGCGACAGGTCTTCAGCTTGCAATATCGAGCACTGCTGGCCACAATCGACGCGCGCATAGATTCCTAAACACAAACCGGCGCGTCCTCAAACCAGCAAGGGCACAGCAAATGAATCTCAACGGACTAGGCCCCGCCGGGTCTGCTGTTGCAGCGCTGCGCATACACGAGGAACGCGGCTGCCGTTAGGCAGTCGCAGCAAACGGATGGCCGTCGATCGCACAGAGTCGCAGGTCTCCAAGGCGCAGGTGACCGAGGCCACAGCCACGCCCCGATCGAATGGTCGCACCGGCAACGCCGGCCTCGATGTGCTCACGACGAAGGCCGCCGTCGAATTCCAGACCCTCGCGAGCGAGAACGATCCCTCGATCAGACAGAATCTGGAGGCGCTGCGTGAAGCCGCCGGCCTCGATGCTGTCTTCATTGCCCTGTTCGATGCCCAGCGCACCTCGATCGAGCGCGTGCTCGCCGTGGGGCAGCTGTTTGCGCCTTTCAATCCCGATGTCTTGCACGGCGAGCGCCTCGAGCGCCTGCCCTACCTGCGCGATCGGCTCGAGCCCATGCGCATTCTGGAATTCCGCGACACCGGCCACCCCCGGCGCGAATGTCAGGCGGAGGCGGCACGCTTTGCCGGCCTGCATGTCGGCGCGCTGCTGTTGATCGGTTTCGAAGTCCGCGGCCGCACCGCGGGTTTCATGGCGATGTGCTCGGCACAGCCGCGCGATTCGTGGGATGCGAATCTGCACCTCACCCTGAAGCTGCTGGGTGTGAGCTTCGCGAGCGGTCTGGAGCGGTTGCGTTATCGCGCCGAGCTGGCCGACTCCGAAGCACGCAACGAGCTCGCGCTCCACGGCGCGAACGATGGCTTGTGGGAGCTGAACTTCGAAACCAACACGTCGTATTACGCCCCGCGCTGGAAGACCATGCTGGGCTACGACCAGGAGCCGCTGCCCGAGATGACCAGCTGGCAGCAGCTGGTACATCCCGAAGATGCCGCGCGCGTGCACGAGTTGTTGCAGCTCCATCTGAACGGCGAGGACGCGCTCTTCGAAAGCACTCACCGGCTCAAGCATCGCGAAGGCGACTGGATCTGGGTCGTGAGCCGCGGCAAGGTGCATCTCGATGAGCACGGCAAGGCCAAGCGCATGGTGGGCGTCGATCTCGATATCACCGAGCGCAAGCTGTTCGAAGAAGCCTTGTTCCGGGAGAAGGAAAGCGCGCAGATCACGCTGCAGTCCATCGGCGATGGCGTCATCACGACGGACTCGCAATGCCGGATCGAATATCTGAACCCGGTCGCCGAGCAGCTCACCGGCTGGCGGCTCGAACATGCGCAAGGCCATCTGGTGCACGAGATCTTTCGCAGCTTCCATGAGGAAACCTGCGAGCCGCTCGAAAATCCGCTGGCAGTTGCAATACGACGCGCGCGCGCCATCAAGTCGATTCGCCCGACGTTGCTGATCCGTCGCGACGGCAACGAGCTCTACATCGAAAGTTGCGCCTCGCCCATTCGCGACAATGCCGGCGAGATCTCCGGCGGAGTGCTCGTGTTCCACGATGTGAGCGAGAGCCGCGAGCTCAATCGCAAGCTGTCGTATCACGCGAGCCACGACATGCTCACGGGTCTCGTGAACCGGCGCGAATTCGAAGCGCGATTGGAACGCGCGTTGAAGAGTGCCCGCGCCCGCGAGACTTCGTACGCGCTGTGTCACATCGATCTGGATCAGTTCAAGATTCTCAACGACAACTGCGGTCACAGCGCGGGCGACGCCCTGCTGGGGCAAGTAGGCTCGCTCCTCAAATCGAAGATCCGGTGGCGCGATACGGTCGCGCGCCTGGGTGGCGATGAATTCGGTGTGCTGCTCGAAGGGTGCACGCTGGAAGAGGCCATTCGCATGGCCGAGACCCTGCGCGAGGCGATTCGAAATTACCGTTTCGTGTGGGAAGAGCGCAGCTTCCGCCTGGGCGCCAGCATCGGCATCGTGCCGGTCTCTCCCGAGAACGAAGATGTTGCCACCATCCTGTCGGCAGCCGACAGTGCCTGTGCGGCCGCCAAGGAGGCCGGGCGCAATCGCATCTACAGCTTCCAGGAAAACGACATCGACCTGATGCGTCGGCGGCGCGAGATGCAGTGGGCCGCACGCATCAACAACGCGCTCGAAGACGGACGTTTCGAAATCTTCCGCCAGGTGATCGAGCCGCTGCAGCAGCCGCGTCAGGGACTGCACTACGAGCTGCTGCTGCGCATGCGCGATGAGACCGGCAAGATCGTCGCGCCGGATCAATTCATCAGCGCGGCCGAGCGCTACGGCCTCACGCCCAACATCGATCGCTGGATGATCGAGCACGCGTTGCGTTGGCTCGTGTCGGAAGCGGATGAGCGTGAAAAGCTGGGTTTGTGCTCCATCAACCTGTCGGGCCAGAGCCTGGGCGACGACAAGTTCCTGCCGTACGTCATCGATCAGTTCCACCGCAGCGGTATCGATGCGTCGAAGATCTGCTTCGAGATCACCGAAACCGCCGCCATCGCCAGCTTCTCGCAGGCGAATCGCTTCATCCATGCGTTGAAGGAGCTGGGCTGCAAGTTCGCGCTCGATGATTTCGGCACGGGCCTGTCTTCGTTCGGTTATTTGAAGCACTTCCCGGTCGACTTCCTCAAGATCGACGGCAGCTTCGTGCGCGAGATCCTGCACGATCCCATCGATCGCGAGATGGTTCGCTCCATCAACGAGATCGGCCATCTCACCGGCAAGCAGACGATTGCGGAGTTCGCCGAAAATGCGGAGATCATCGAAATGCTGCGCAGCCTCGGCATCGACTATGCGCAGGGCTACGGCATCGCCATTCCGCAGCGCGTGATGCGCATGGGCATCGATGATGCGAAACGGGACTCGGAGAGGAGGGGATAGATAGCGGCTTGCTGGTCGGCTGGCTTGCTGGCCAGAAGCCATTTCGGGTAGCCCTTTCAGCCGCTGTTTTTTGGCCAGCAGACCGCAGCCGATGCTGCCCTTCGACAATCCCGTGCGTCCGGCCCAGCCGCTCAGTTCGACGGTTGCCACCCGCAACACGAATACAGCGCGTCGTCGTTCTGCGTGCGCTGGGCGCATGCAATGCCACGCCGGTCCGCTTGCCAGTCACGCCACTCCGCATCGCCGTGACCGACGGTGTCTTCCAGTTCCTTCCCCAGGCCCGCGATGTACGCCTCGCTCACGCTGCAATAGCGCGCGATGAAGCCAGCCGCCAGGCAGTGCGCCGTGTTGTCGGGAATGGCTTCGGGCAGCTTGCTGGTGAGCACGGAACGGGCGCAGCTCAGCGTGGAGCGGGCAGGGCGGGCGCTCTTCGATGCGAGCGGCGTGCATGCAGTCGCGCAGGCCAACGCGCTCGAACAAGCGAGTACAAGGAGCCGGTTTCTCGACTGCACGATGTCCTTCTTGCCGCGTTGCGAGTCGTTACGAGATAGACGCTTTCATCATGCCTCGGATCGATGCAAGGAACAGCTACAGTAGCGCCACGTTTCAAGCTCATCTTCTTCCCTGATCGAGGTGACTATCGTGCGTCATCTGCTCTTTTGCCTGTGCGCCGCCGCGCTGCTCACCGGCTGCGGCGTCAATCCGGTGACTGGCAAAAAGGAGCTCCAGTTCATCTCCGAAGCGCAGGAAGTGAAGATGGGGGAGCAGTACTACTCACCCACTCAGCAAAGCGAAGGGGGCGACTTCGACACGCTTCCCGAGCTCACCCGCTACGTGAACGAGGTTGGCCAGAAGCTGGCCGCGCACGCGGATCGCCAGCTGCCCTATGAATTCGTGGTGTTGGACAACTCGGTCCCCAACGCCTGGGCCCTCCCGGGCGGCAAGATCGCGGTCAACCGCGGGCTACTGACCGAATTGCACAGCGAAGCGGAGCTCGCGGCGGTGCTTTCGCATGAAATCGTCCACGCTGCTGCGCGCCACGGCGCCAAGGCCCAGGAGCGCGGCACGCTGATGCAAGCGGGCTTGGCACTGGCGCAAGTCGGTGCGGCCGTGGGCGGGGTGGATCAGAACGTCGCCGGCCTCGTGCTTCAGGGCGCGGGTCTGGGTGCCCAGCTGGTGCAGACGAGATATGGCCGCGACCAGGAGCTCGAAGCCGACCATTACGGCATGAAATACATGAAGCTGGCGGGCTATGACCCCATGGCCGCCGTCAGCCTGCAGGAAACGTTCGTGCGCCTGTCGGAGAACGAAAAGAAGCAGAGCTGGCTCGAGGGCCTGTTTGCTTCGCATCCGCCTTCGGCGGAGCGCGTCGAAAAGAATCGTGCGACCGCGACGGAGCTGGGCGCCGGTGGCGAGGTCGGTCAGGAACGGTTTGCCAAACAAGTGGCTCCGGTGCTGAAGCTGAAGCCGGCCTATGACAAGGCCGATCACGCGGTTGCTGCGGCCCAGAAGAAGGATTTTCCGCAAGCGAAGGCTTTGACGCACGAAGCGCTCGCCATCGCTCCGAACGAAGGCCGTTTCCACCAGCTGCTCGGCGATCTGGAGCTGGCCGAGAAGCATGCGGACGCCGCCTTGCCGCACTATCAGAAAGCCATCGATTTGAATCCCGACTACTTCGGCTCCTATCTGGGCGCAGGCGTGGCCGAGCTGCAAACCGGCGATAAGAACCAGGCCGAAACCTGGCTGAAGAAGAGCATGGATCTGCTGCCGACCGCGCCCGCGGCTTACTACCTGGGGACGATTTCCAAGGATCGCGGCAATACCGATGAGGCCTTGCAGTACTACCGCGCGGCCGCGGACTCGAATTCCAAGTACGCGGAGTTGGCTGCAGCCGAGCTGCTGCGCGTGGATCTGCCGCGGAATCCCGGCAACTACGTGGCGACGGCGGGGCAGATCGCGCCGGATGGACGCCTGGTGTTGATCGTCGAGAATCGCGCGCCGTTGGCGCTGTCGGACATCCAGGTGACGCCGGTGCTGATCGACAACTTCGGTCGGGTGGTGAGCGAAGGCTCGCCCGTGCGCATCCGTCAGGTGCTCAATCCCAATCAACGCGTGGCGGGCGATGCCGGCGTCGGCGCGCTGTCGCAGCAGCAGTTGGCTCAGGTGCGCTTTCGCGTGGATAGCGCCCGCGTCGTGAATGAGTGAGACAGCGCGAGGATCAAAGAAGCGGTTGGCGGTTGGCGTTAGGCAACGGGCAACGGCTGACGGCTGACGGCCAGAGGGGATCCGATTCTGGCCGTTGCCCGTTGCCCGTTGCCCGTAGGCCGTGAGCTGTTGTGCGCGCTAGCCGCTCGCGGCGAGCTGTTCGTCCAGCGTGGTTGCCGCGATCGGCCTCGGCGTCACGGATGTCAGATCGATGCGCACGCAATTGCGGCCGGAACGCTTGGCCACATAGAGCGCGGTGTCGGCTCGATGCAGCAGGGTGCTGGCTGAATCCTGGGCCGAGAGGGAGGTGGTCACGCCGATGCTCACCGTG
>DATELY010000267.1:0-10653 GCA_035276085.1 Steroidobacteraceae bacterium
TGGCTGCGGTCGAAGAATCCAGCGAGCGGACCCTATTACGACCGCTGGCTGCAGCTCATCGACGGCGATCTCGAGCAACTGCTTGCCACAATGACTAGCGATTCGGAGCTCAGCTGCGCATTGCGACAGGAAAGCCCCTTCGTCGATCTGGTGGACCAGAAAGAACGAGCGCGAATCTACCGTGCGGTTGCCGACGAGATCGACCGGAGATCGCCTACTTGAATCGCGCAGCCCTGAAACACCTGCTCCGTGCGGCCGCGGCGATCACCGGAGAATCGACCTTTTATGTTGTAGGCACGGCTGCAATCGTGGCTTCCCTTCGAAGCGAAGCTGGTATTGCCCCGGTAGTACTTCGCTCGCGCGAAGCTGACTTGATCCCCGCGAGCGCGTCGCCACGGTCCAGCGATGCAATCAGGCTTGGTTGATCGCGCCACACTGCTGCAACGCTCAACGAGAGTTACGGCGCCAAGCGAAGTTCTCACACTGGCCGAGCAACGGGTTCGAACATTTTAGCTACCCAGCCTCGCGTTCCTCAGCCGCATCACCCCGCGCTGCATCCGCGACCCGCTCCGCGAGTTCCGTGCTCGCTTTTTGTGCCGCCTGCTCGAACGCCGCTATGACTTCACCCATGCGGTTGGTCGTGGCCGGAACGGAAGCCTCCGCGGCAAGCGTGTTCACGAGCGTTCTATCGCTCACACGCAACAGGCGACCGATCAGAGCCACATGCGCTTGCGGCGCCGTCGCGTCGGCGTATTCGGCTTGGAAGTGGGTGACTTCGATCATCAGCGAATACGTGCTGGCGACACGGGTGTCCTCGCTCGCAACGCTGCGGAATGCGCCCTGAGCGGACAGCGTACGCACGATGAAGCTCTGCACGAGCTGGGACAGCTCGGCGCCCCAACGAGCGCCGTAGTAGTAGTTGAGCTCGCGGCCTTTCAGGACGGCAATGCGTTCGCCCGCGAGTCCAGGTGCCACTCTCGGGTTTGCAACGGCAAGATCGGCAGCGATGGATTGCGAGCCTGCCGCGGACTGCGGCGGTGACAGCACGTAGATCGTATCGACCGGCTGCTTGGAATCGAGCAGCGTGCTGACACCGCAGGCGGACAGCAGCGTCGCCGCGATGAATGCAGCCGCCATGCGCACCTGCGTGGACCGATACGAGCTCGTCATGGGTCGATCCGAATGCCTTGGGGCGGCGGTTGGTAGATCAGCTGCGATGGGTTCTCTTTCAGCGAACGCGATAGATCGCGCACTTCGCGCGCGGTGCCGCGCGCTTCACGGACGAGTTGCTGCAGCTCGAACAGGCCCTGATTGCTGAAGTGACGCAACTGCTTCTCGCTGCCAGCGACAAAGCTATCGACTCGGGCAGAGGCGGAATCGAGATGCTCGGCCATGGCATTCAAGCGTTGCAGCGCGCTGTTCACTTGTGGCCGCGATTCCTCTGCAATGCCGCGCAAACTGGCCGCCGCACCGTTCACTTCCACCATCGCGCTGCGCATGTCGGCGATGAGCGCAGCCGCGTTGCGTGCG
The DNA here is from genome assembly GCA_035276085.1 of Steroidobacteraceae bacterium. Taxonomy (GTDB): domain Bacteria; phylum Pseudomonadota; class Gammaproteobacteria; order Steroidobacterales; family Steroidobacteraceae; genus DATELY01. The sequence continues at coordinate 1,531 of DATELY010000267.1, forward strand.
GTGTCCGGCAGACCTTCCGTACCGGCGCGCACATTCTTGAGCGTCGCTGTCAGTGCCTCGAGGTTCTCGTCCGAGAAGACCCGATTCATGCGCTCGACGATCGCATTCGCCCGCCCCATCAGCTCCGGCAGGCTGGCCAGGAAGACATCGAAATCGGACGCCACGGAATCGATGATCGGATAGCGCTCGCCGTGCTTCAGCGGGGCCGCCGGATCGGCGCTGGTGAGTTCCCTCAAGTCGATGTAGAGCAGTCCCGTGACGCCTTGCAGCCCCAGGCTCGCGCGCGTTGCGGCTGTGATCGGCGCGGACTCGTCCACTTCCACGATGGCCTGCACGGAGCCCCGATTCTCCCGACTGATGTTGAGCGCGCGCACGCGGCCGACGTCGACGCCCAGATAGCGCACGGGGCTGCCGCGATCCAGGCCGCTGACACTGCCCTTGAAATAGATCTCGTAGCGCTTGAATTCGTGATCGTCCGCGGAATCCGTGTACCAGAACACGAATGCCACGGCCATGGCGATCACCAGGATGATGAACGCGCCCACCGCGACGTAATTCGCTTCACGCTCCATGGTTCACGCCCGTCGTTGTCATGCGCTGGGATTCGCGCGCTTGTGCGCACCGGTTTCCGCGGCCCGGGCCCGGGGGCCGTGGAAGTATTCCTTGATCCAGGGGTGCGGATTCTGCATGAGGCCTTCGAGAGTATCGACGACGATCCGCCTGTCAACCAGCACGGCGATACGGTCGCACGTGGCAACCAGCGTATCCAGGTCATGCGTGATCATGACGACGGTGAGGTGCAGGTTCCGTTGGAGGAACAGCACGAGCTCGTCGAACGCCGCGGCGCCGATGGGATCGAGCCCCGCCGTGGGTTCATCCAGGAACAACAGCGCGGGATCCAACGCCAAGGCCCGGGCGATGGCCACGCGTTTGATCATGCCGCCCGATAGCTGCGACGGTAACTTCGGACCCGCATCTTCGGTCAATCCCACCATGCGCAACTTGGTGTGGGTGATGGCCGCGAGTGCGTCCTCGGACAAATCGAAATACTCGCGCAGCGCGAGCTGAATGTTCTCGTTGACTGTGAGCGCGCTGAACAGGGCGCCGTGCTGGAACGTCACCCCGTACCGGCGCTTCACTTCAATGAGCTCGGCATCCGAGAGCGCCATGATGTCCCGCCCCTCGACCCTGACCGACCCGGCGTTGGGCCGATGCAGCCCCAGCATCGTCCGCAACAACACCGACTTGCCGGTGCCGGAGCCGCCCACGATGCCGAGCACTTCGCCGGCGTAGATGTCGAGATCGACACCATCGTGCACGACCTGCTCGCCGAAGCGATTCACGACTCCGCGCACGGAGACGATCGGTGTGCGGGCGTTCAAAAGTCGATCTCCACGAAGATCACCGCGAACACGGCATCGACGAAGATGACCAGGAAAATGGACTGCACGACGGCGGCCGTCGTGAGGCGCCCCAGCTCGCGAGAGGAATCGCGGACCTGCATACCGCGATACGCACCGACCAATGCGATGACGAAGGCGAACACAGGGGCCTTGATGAGACCGGCCCAGAACGTCGTTGGTGCCAACGCGCCCTGCACACGGGGAATGAACTGCTCCAACGGCACGTCGATGAGCCAGGCCGAGAGCAAGGCACCGCCCGCCAAGCCCATCGCATCGGCGACGACAGTGAGCAGCGGTAGCGCGATCATGAGGCCCAGGACACGCGGCGCGACGAGCACCTCGAACTGGTCCATTCCCATCGACTGCAAAGCATCGGTCTCATCGTTCAACCGCATGACGCCAATCTCGGCGGCAAAAGCGCTGCCCGAACGGCCAGCCACGATGATCGCGGTTAGCAGGACGCCCAGCTCGCGTAATACGGCGATCGCGACGAGGTCCACCGTGAAGATCTCGGCACCGAACTGCTGGAGCTGCTGAGCACCGAGATATGCCACGATCACGCTGATCAGGAACGCGATCAGCGACACGATCGGAATGGCCAGGACGCCGGTTTCGTAGACGTGCCGCGCGACGGAGGGCAGGCGCAGTCGGTGCACGCTCACGATGGCGCGCAGGAACGTGACGACCAGGCGCCCGAAGAAGCCCACAGCGTCGTAGAGCTCACGTAGCTGCGCAATGATGAGCTCGCCGCCGCGGTTCAGCGCTCGCTGCAGCCAGCGGGTGCCGTTTGCAATTTCTTCACCGGTTTCCGGACCTTCGTGCAGCGTGTTCACGAACTGCAGGGTTTCGGGCACGTCAGCGCTGAACTCGACCTTCGCCCCAGCGTCTGCCAGCGCCTGCAAGCGGTCGCGCAGAAGCGATGCGGGACCCAGATCCAACGCACTCAGCGCGCTCGTATCGACCGTAACCGCTCGCACGCCATGCGCCGGCACGCGGCGCAAGTCACGTTCGATCTCGGCGATACGGTCGATGCGCCACGCATCGAGCAGGCGCAATTCCAGACGATCGTTCGCGGTCGTGCTTTCGAGGAATGAGCTCAAGTTCTTGGGCCGCAGCCGAACAGTTGACGCGGATCGTAACAGTGGCACGTGTTCATGACAGCAAGCGCGAACCTGCTTGCAACCGGACGAGCCGGCATGCTTTCTTCGGGGCATGGCTTCCACCGTGCTCGCGCAACTGCTCGTCCTGCTCGCCTTCTCGGTGTTGGTCGTTGCCGTCTTTCGACGCTTCGATCTGCCGCCCATCGTCGGTTACCTGGCCGTGGGGATGCTGCTGGGACCTCAAGGGCTGCACCTCGCGTCGAGCGGCGGGATCACGAATGTGCTGGCCGAGATGGGTGTGGTCTTCCTCGTCTTCACGCTGGGACTCGAGTTCTCGCTGGCCCGCATGATGGCCATGCGGCGCGATGTGTTCGTGATCGGCGGCGGTCAGGTTGCCATCACGACCGCGCTGTTCGCCGCCGTCTTGTTGCTGTTCAAGGTGCCCGCACTCGTCGCCGTGCTCATCGGCGGTGCGCTCGCGATGTCCTCGACCGCCATCGTCATCGGCCAATTGAGCGAACAGCTCGAGATCAACCGCACGCATGGGCGTCTCGCGGTGGGGATTCTCTTGTTCCAGGATCTCGCGTTCGTGCCGCTGCTCGCGCTCGAAGGTGCCGTGGCCGGCACGACGCAGAGATTCGATGCCTGGTCGATCGCGATTGCGATCGCGGAGGCTGCCGTGGCACTGGCAGTCGTGCTCTTGGCCGGCCGCGCGCTGGTGCGCCCCGCGTTCTTCGAGATCGCCCGCTCGCGCAGCATGGAGCTGTTCACGCATGCCGCGCTGTTGCTGGCGCTGGGTGCCGCCTGGGCCAGCCATGCCGCGGGACTGTCGACCGCACTCGGCGCGTTCCTGGCAGGAATGCTGTTGGGCGAAACCGAGTACCGCCACCAGGTCGAAAGTGTCATCCGACCGTTTCGCGACGTGTTGCTGGGACTGTTCTTCATCACCATCGGCACGCTGCTCGACATGCGACTGCTGTTCGAGCAGGGATGGCTCGTGCTGCTGCTCGTGTTCGTCTTGAGCGTCGTCAAGACAGCCGTCGTCGTGCTGGTTGCAACCTCGAGCGCGGGTAGCTGGACCAAGGCGCTGCGCACCGGTTTGGTCGTTGCTCAAGGCGGTGAGTTCGGCTTCGCCATTCTGACGCTGATGCTGAACGATCAGCTGGCAAGCCCGGCCATCGTGCAACCGCTGCTGGCCGCGATCGTCGTCAGCATGGCGCTCAGCCCATTCGTCATTCGTCACAGTGAGCGTCTGACCCGATTGTTCACGCACAAGGAGGAAGAGCCGAGCGACTTGGAACGCGAGCTTGCCTCCACCCGGGACGCAGCCTCCCGTCCGCATGTGATCGTCTGCGGTTATGGCCGTGTGGGGCAGAACCTGGCCCGTGCATTGGAGCGCCAGGGCTTCGAATACATCGCGCTCGACATGGATCCGCAACGGACCCGCGCTGCGCGCAATGCCGGCGAGCCGGTCATCTACGGCGATGCGACACAGGGCGACATGCTGCGCGCGGTCGGCATCGATCACTGCAGCGTGCTCGTCATCACGTTCGCAGCGCCCGAAGTTGCCCTGCGCATCCTGCACACGGTGCGCGAGCTACGCACCGACTTGCCCGTGCTCGTGCGCACTCAGGACGACCGCAAGCTCGAAGAGCTGCAGCGCGCTGGAGCAACGGAGGTCGTCCCGGAAACGCTGGAGGCGAGTCTCATGCTCGTCTCGCACGTGTTGATGTTGCTCGACGTGCCGATCTCGCGCGTGGTGCGCGTGGTCGGCGATGCGCGGGCCGAGCGCTACTCGATGCTGCGCGGTGAGTTCCGCGGCGCCGATGCAGCACTCTCGATACGCGAAGAACTACGCACGGTGCCGCTGACTCGCGGCGCGCGCGCGGTGGGCAAATCGCTGCGCTCGCTCGCACTCGACACGCTCGGTGTCAGCGTCACCGCATTGCGCCGCGACGGCATCGTCGGGCGCGAACCCGACCTGGATCTGGAGCTCCGCGAAGACGACGTGCTCGTGCTGTACGGCACGCCGGAAGCGATCGCGGTGGCGGAGTCGGTGTTGTTGATGGGGTGATGGGGCGGCCTACTGGCTAATATGAAAGAAGCGGTTGGCGGTTAGCGGTTAGCGGTTGGTCAGAGGCGCTACCGCGCTTTCATCTCTCTGGGGTCGTGCGCCGCGCGATGGGGAACTAGCTGGGCGACTGGTCGGCTGGCCAGAGTGCGGCCTGCGGTCTCGACGCCGCAAACGATATGTACCCTTCTGGCCAGCCGACCAGCAAGCCAGCAGACCAACCAGCCATCCCCTCTCCTTGCCCCCCTCCCCACATTTGGCTACGGTCCGCCCGCTGCGAAGCCGCTGGTTGGAGAGTTCATGTCGGAGCTGACGCGCTTCTGGAGTCGGGTTTATTTCGGCAACGCGCTGTGGCATTGGGCGCTGGCGCTCGGCACCGCGCTCGTGTTGCTCGCGGTGCTGATGTTCATCCGGCGCCTCATCCGCACGAAGTACGCGCGCGTGGCGAACACGGCGGAGCGGGAGTTGATCGAGATCCCGCTGAAGGTCGCGAGCAAGACCACGACGCCGTTCCTGCTCATCGTCTCGATTTTCAGCGCAGTCCAGACGCTGGAAATGCCGGACAAGCTGCGTGCCATCCTGCTCAATGCACTCGCGATTGCGCTGTTCTGGCAGGCCGGCGTCTGGGCGACGACGGCGGTGATCGCCTGGCTGGATCGCAAGCGCGAACTGAGCTTGACCACCGATCGCAGCATCGTCGGCACGCTCGACATCATCACGGTCATCGCACGCATCCTGATCTGGTCGCTGGTGTTGCTGCTCACGCTGGACAACCTCGGCGTGGACATCACCGCGCTGGTTGCAGGCCTAGGGATCGGCGGTATCGCTGTCGCGTTGGCCGTGCAAAACATCCTCGGAGATCTGCTCGCCTCGCTCACGATCACACTCGATCGGCCATTCGTCGTGGGTGACTTCATCACCGTCGGCGAGTTCATGGGCTCGGTCGAGCAGATCGGCGTCAAGAGCGTGCGACTGCGCAGCCTGACCGGCGAGCAGATCATCATGCCGAACGCGGATCTCATCGGCAGTCGCGTACGCAACTTCGGCCGCATGGTGGAACGCCGCATCATCTTCAAGCTGGGTGTGGCGTACGAGACGCCGCGCGAGCAGCTGCAGCGCATTCCCACCATGATCCGCGGTTTCGTCGAGTCGCATCAGCCCGTGCGTTTCGACCGCTGTCACTTGTCGAGCTTCGGGGCTTCGGCACTGGAGTTCGAAGTGGTGTTCTTCGTGCTGACGCCGGACTACAACCGGTACATGGATATTCAGCAGGCCATCAACTTCGCCATTCTCGAAGCGTTCGAGAAGGAGAGGATCGAGCTCGCGTATCCCACGCAGAAGGTATGGCTGGCACGCTCCAGTAGACGGGCAACAGCCGACGGCTCACGGCCAGAGGCCGCCCTTTCTGGCCGTAACCCGTAGCCTGTGGCCCGTCATCTGCCCAGCGCCGATTCCAGGTCCTGCACGAAGCGGCGTGACCACGTGGCGATGTCATTGCGCTTGAGCGTCTCCCACATACCGGCATGACGCTCGCGTCGTTCGGGCAGCGGCATCGACAGCGCCGCCTGGATCGCATGGCTCACCGCGTGGGTGTCGTACGGATTCACGAGCAACGCGCCTGTGAGCTCCCGCGACGCACCGGCCAGCGTCGACAGGATCAACACGCCGGGATCGGTTGGATCTTGGGCGGCGACGAACTCCTTCGCCACGAGATTCATGCCGTCGCGTAACGGTGTGACGAAGCCAACGGTCGACGCCCGCAAGAATCCCATCAGCGTGCTGTGGGGAAAGTTGCGGTTGAGATAGCGAATCGGCGTCCAATCGGTGTCGGCGAAGCGCCCGTTCGTACGCCCTGCCGCTTGTTCGAGCAGTTGGCGGATCACGCCATACGCATGCACGTCCGTGCGCGACAGCGGCGCGATCTGCATGTACGTAACGCGCCCCGCGTTGTCGGGATAGCTTTCGAGAAACTGCTCGTAGGCAGCGAAGCGTTCCACCAGGCCCTTGCTGTAGTCGAGCCGATCCACCCCGATCATCAGTTTGCGACCCGTGAGGCTGTCCACCATGCGGCGCGTCACTTCGTCCGCACTGGCCTCGGCTGCAGCGGCCTGGATGGCTTGCGGATCCACTCCGATCGGATAGACATCCGCCCGCAGCTTCCGATCGCCGATGACGATACGGCGATCCGGTTTCAGGCATTCCCGTCCGAATAGATGCTCGACGCCCGAATAGAACGCCTCGAGATCGTTGAAGGTCTGGAAGCCCACGACGTCATAGCTGGCGAGATCGCGCAGCAACTCCGCGTACGTCGGCAGTACGCGCAGCATGTCGATGTGAGGAAACGGAATGTGAAGGAAGAAGCCGATCGGCTGTTTCACGCCCAGCTCGCGTAAACGCCGCGCGAGCGGGATCAGATGATAGTCGTGAATCCAGATCAGATCGTCGGGCTGCAGTAGCGGCAACAGCTTCTGCGCGAAGAAGCGATTGACGGTCTCGTACGCCTCGGAGAGGTCCTGGCGATAGTGGAAGTCTTTGACGAAGTAATGAAACAGCGGCCAGAGCACCTCGTTCGCGTAGCCGTTGTAGTAGCGCTCGAAGTCGCTGCGCTTCACCTCGACGGTCGCGTAGGTCACGCCATCACGGATATGAATGTCGGGATCGCCGGGGTCGGCCTCGACCGTGTCGCCGCCCCAACCGAACCACAGTCCGCCGGTGCGCTTCAGTGCCCCCAGCACTCCCACCGCCAGGCCTCCCGGCGCCGCCGCTTTGCGCGGCAAAGTGATCCGATTGGAAACGCAAACCAGTCGATGCATCGCGATTGAGTTCTTCCGTGTGAGCCGATTGCGGCGGGTGTGAAACTCCATTTTTCCGGGAATGTTCCGCCGCTACGCCGACCACATCGACCCAGAAACCCGCAGATTGGTGTCGATCTCTGCAGATCCTGCCAAATTCCGCAGAACCGAGCTTTGCTGCCGAGACGGTGGGAGAACGGCTATCGGGCAACAGAACCGTTTCATTCTGGCCGTGGCCTGTGGCCTGTAGCCCGTTCACTCTCCCGGCACTCGGAGAACGGCTATCGGGCAACGGGCTACGGCGCACAGCCAGAATCGTTTCATTCTGGCCGTAGCCTGTGGGCTGTAGCCCGTCACTGCCCGCCACGCGAGCGCGGCGCGCGCGAAGTGGCTTAGAATTCGCGCCCCCTTTTTACGCCCAGCGCTTCGAATGCGCCTTTCGCAGGAGATCCATTGCCAATGAAGACCCCCGTCAATGTCGCCATCACGGGCGCCGCTGGACAGATCGGTTACGCGCTCGCCTTTCGCGTGGCGTCCGGCCAGATGCTCGGCGCCGATACGCCGGTCAACCTGCACTTGTTGGAAATTACCCCGGCGCTCGCCGCACTCCAGGGCGTGGTCATGGAGCTCAACGACTGCGCATTCCCCACGATGAACAAGATCGTCGCGACGGACGATGCCAAAGTCGCCTTCAAGGACTGCGATGTGGCGTTGCTCGTCGGCGCACGTCCGCGCGGTCCAGGCATGGAGCGCAAGGACCTGCTGATGGCCAATGCACAGATCTTCTCCGCTCAGGGCAAGGCGCTCGATGCAGTCGCCAATCGCAACGTGCGCGTGCTGGTGGTCGGCAACCCTGCGAACACCAACGCATTGATCGCTCAGCGCAACGCGCCGAATCTCAACGCGCGCAACTTCACGGCGATGGTGCGCCTGGATCACAACCGTGCGCTGGCACAGCTGGCCGAGAAGACCGGCAGCCACGTGACCAAGATCCGCAAGGTCACGATCTGGGGCAATCACTCCTCGACCCAGTATCCGGACCTTCATCACGCAACAGTCGATGGCAAGTCAGCGCTCTCGCTGATCGAGCAAAAGTGGTATGGGGAGACGTTCATCCCCGTCGTCCAGCAGCGCGGTGCCGCCATCATCAAGGCGCGCGGCGCATCGTCCGCCGCATCCGCAGCCTCGGCCGCGATCGATCACATTCGCGATTGGGTCAAGGGCACACCGGAAGGCGACTGGGTGAGCATGGGCGTGCCTTCCGATGGGAGCTACGGCATTCCGGCCGGCGTCATCTACGGCTATCCCGTGACATGCAAGAACGGCGAGTACCAGATCGTGCAAGGCCTCGCGATCAACGATTTCAGCCGCCAGCGCATGCAGGCGACGGAGAAGGAGTTGTTGGAAGAGCGCGATGGAGTGAAGGAGCTGATTTAGCGATCAGCGGGACGACTGGTCTGCTGGCTGGCTGGTCTGCTGGCTGGCTGGCCAGAACACTTGCTCCAGCTTCACTGCCAAAAGCCCGGCGATGGATACCGCCGGGCTTTTTTGTTTGTGGGCAAACAGCGGACCGCTGCCCCTTCTGGCCAGCAAACCAGCTAGCCGCCATTTCTCACCACGGGGCTGATTTTCCGCTTGATGCGCAGGTCGCGTGTAGCGATGTATTGGGCAGTGGAGTTGAGCTGCGCAGAGTGCTGGGGAGGCATTTTTTGGCGACGACTGTCCGCCGCCGTGCGCGACGGCGGTGTGAGGATTGA
>DATELY010000268.1:0-5224 GCA_035276085.1 Steroidobacteraceae bacterium
TCCATCAATTGAACGGCGGCCGGCTGCAATTCCCCCATCTTGGCAAGGTTCATCGAACTCGGCTTGAACTCACCCCAGCTCGCGACGAGGTCCGCGCGTTTGGCCGCGGGCGATGCCGGATATTCGAGATCCTTGCCGGCAAAGTTTGCTTGCGCTTCGGGTTGTGACAGCCACTCGATGAATTTCTGCGCATCCTTGGCGCGCGGCGCGTTCGCTGTGACGCCTGCGCCCGAAACATTGATGTGCGTGCCGACGCCGCGCTGATCCGCCCAGAACAATCGCAACGGAATCTTCGGATCGTCGCGTTGCAAGCGACCGAAGTAGTACGTGTTCACGATGCCCACGTCGCATTGCCCTGCCATGATGGCCTTCATCAGCAGGATGTCGCTCGAAAAGACCGGCGTAGCCAGGTTCGCGACCCAACCGCGGACGATCTGTTCGGTCTTTTCCTCACCGTACTGCGCGATCAACATGGCCACGAGCGATTGGTTGTATTCCGATTTGGACGTGCGCAGGCAGAGCTTGCCCTTCCACTTCGGGTCGGCCAGCGATTCGTAGCTGTCGAGCTCTGCAGGCTGCACTCGCTCGGTGCTGTACACAATCGTGCGCGCACGCACGGACAGTGCAAACCAGCGCTGCTGCGGATCGCGCAGATAGGCCGGGATATTGGCGTTCAGCGTCGCCGAATCGATGGCGCGCAGCAGGCCGAGCTGCGCTGCATGCCACAACATGCCGGCGTCGACAGTAATCAGCACATCTGCCGGCGAGTTAGCGCCCTCGGCCGCCAGCCGTTGAATCAACGGCGCGGCATCATCGGAGATAACGCGCAACTTTTGCCCCGTCGCGGCGGTGTAGGCATCGAAGAGCTCCTGCACGTGTTCCTCATGGCGCGCCGAATAGATCACCAGATCGGACGGCGTCGGTGCACACGCGCCCAGCAGCGCGGCCACGCTGGCCAATGCCACACCACGAAACAGACTCATGAAAGAGATCACCTCGGAGCAGCCTCGAACGCAGCCCCTCTGCGTGAGGGGTCTAGATGCGAATTACTCGCATTAAGATGGTAGCATGGCCTCGGCTGAGCGACTGCTTTGACGTGCGCGTCCGGTCGTCAACGATGATCAAGCGGACTCCACGCGATTGCGGCCGTTTTCTTTTGCGCGATAGAGCGCTGCATCGGCACTGGCCAACAGCTGTTCGGCCAATGCCTGCAGATCGGATGCGCCGCGCTCGGGGAAGATCGTGGCGACACCGATCGAGACGGTGAGCGGCAGACTGATCTCATCCGAAACGCGCAATGGTGCGTCCGCCACCGCCCGGCGGATGCGCTCGGCCAATGCCACGCCCTGCTCCACGCCGATGCCTGGCGCGAGCACGACGAACTCATCGCCACCGAAGCGAGCCGCGGCGTCGCTGTCGCGCGTGTGTGCGTTCACCCGTTGCGCAGCTTCGCGCAGCGCCATGTCGCCGACCAGGTGTCCGTGACCGTCGTTGATCTGTTTGAAGCGGTCCAGGTCGATGAGCAAACACGTGAGGCCGGTTCCTTGCCGCTGCGCGCCCGACAGCTCCTCCTTCAGGCGTTCGTGCAGATAACGGCGGTTGTGCCAGCCGGTAAGGAAGTCCGTCAGGCCACTGCGCACGAGGCGTGCGCGGTTGATGGCACTTTCCAGCGCGAACGCCGTAATCACGCCTAAATGCGCGAGAAAGTCCGTTGCGTGATGCCGCGTAAAGCGCTTTGGATCAGTGCTGCCGAAATTGAGACTGCCCATCAGCTGGTCGTGCCTGCGCAAAGGCACGAGCGCAATGCTGGCCAAATCAGCTGTTGGCACGAAGAAGCGCCTGTGGTCGCTGCCGATATAGGGCCCAAGCCACGGACGGCTCAAAGTCCCGAGCTGCGGGCTCAGAACTGTCAGCGAATCCACGAACACCACCCCGGCGAGCTGATCGCTCACGACGCCGTCGCTCAACAGCAGATGCCGTATCTCGTGCTCTTGATCCTGCAGCACGAGGGTGATGGTTTGCAGGTTGTAGGAGCGCTGCAGCCCTGAGCAGATGGCCGTGAACAGCTCGGGCAGCTTTTCGGCTCGCAGCAACTCCAGCTCGCGCGCTTGATTCTTTTTCAGCAAGCGCTCGTTCGCGCTCGCCTCGTCCATGAGCGCGGTGATGCGCCCACGCAGCTCGCGGATCTCGCCGACGAGATCCCGCTCGGCCATCAGCGTTCCCGCACGCGGCCCGCGAGGTACTCGCGTCCCTGCTGCATCAAGCGCACGAAGGTGGCTTGATCCTGTTGCGCGACGGCCTGCCACAGTCGCTCCACCGACGAGCGCAGCGCCTGCAGCGATTCACGTCCATACTCGTTCAAACTTTGGATCTCGAAGTAGAGCTCCGGATTCTCCACTGAAACGCGCGTGGCCACGTCGACCTGCGCGTCGTACGTCGTGCTCGAGAGCTGGGCAAGTCGCGGAGCGGCCTCACCGCTCTCGGCGAGCGCAGTGAAAAAGGCAATATTCAACGCATGGGACAGGCCGAGCACGTAGGCAATCAAACGATCGTGCTCGTCCAAGGTCATCACGGCGCGTTCGGCCATGGTGGCCCCGAACAGATCCTGGGCCGTCTGCAATGCCTCCTCGTTGCCCATGTCCACAAAGATCACGTGGCGTCCCGACAGCAGCTCCGTATCAGGCCCGAACATCGGATGCACGGAAGTGACTTTGCACCCTGCATCGCGCAGTGCCTGCAACCCCTGGCGCAAGGGAGTCTTGAGCGAGCCCAGATCGAAGATCACGCCCCGCGGCCGACGCTCGGCAAGCTGCTGCAAAACGCTGTTGCCCACAGCGAGCGGAGTCGCAACGACGATGAGATCGAAATCGAGCGGCGTGCGGACCCAATCCGGAACGTGCTCGAATCCAGGCAGGGTGCCGGCAGGATCGCTGATCGATACACGGTAGCCCTGGGACGCCAGGAACTCGCTGAACCAGCCGCCCATCTTCCCGGCACCACCGATCACGAGTGCGGTGCGGCCACTACCGCGATTGCCCGCAACCACCTGCTCGCGCTCCTGTGTCGTCAAGGAGCCGCGGATCAGCATGCGCAAAATGCTCTCGACGAGATCGGGGGAAATCCCCAGCTGGGTTGCGCTGGCCCGCGTACGCAGCAGAACCTCGCGCTCGCGATTGAAGTCGCGCGTCGGCAGCTTGGAGGCTCTTTTGGCCTCTGCCACCTTCTTACTCAGCGCTTGACGCTCGGCAATGAGCTCAACGAGCTGTCGGTCAACCGTGTTGAGCCGTGCGCGCAGTTCTTCGAGGGTCATGTGAATGATCGTCGATGCTCCGGGCGCACCTTTTTACAGAGTGCGCCCTACCCTCGCAAGACGAGCACCGGCGGGTGGGAAAGGGTGCTTTAAAGCGGGAAGCTGAGGATCACCGTAGCCTCTGCACCCCGATCCCGATAGACGCCGCGATAGGGGTAGCGTGAATACGCGTCGCTGCGGTAGTAACGGACCGGTACATGGAAGTGCGAGTAGCCGTAGTGCCGATGATCGTCGCAACGATAATTCCAGTACGGTCGCGCAACGCTGCGATAGCGACCGTCCCAGCGCCAATCGTTGCGGTAGCTACGATATTCTCGCTGCGGATAGTCTCGACGCGACCACTCGTGCCGATCGTAGTCATGGCCCCGATGACGACCGCGATCGTCATACCGATGGTGCGAATCGCGACGGTGCTCCCACTCGCCGTGATCGTCCGCGTCGGCGCTGGCCGTCACGAACAGACCCATGGCGCACACTGCCGCGCTGAGATATCGAGTGACCCGCGTGAACATACATCCTCCGAAGGTTGCCTGGTTCGCAGGATGCAGGCTAAGAATCAAGCACTGAATGCGTACTGAATCACCTCAAGGGGTGAGGACCAACAGACGGCACCGCCATGCACATCAACGACTTCCTCCCTGAGCCGCTGGATGACAGCCCGTGGCCGTTGTTCTCCGACTGGTTTCACACCGCCCGCGCCAACAACGTCCAGCCGAATCCGGACGCCATGGTCGTTGCGACGGTTTCTGCCGCAGGACATCCGGCTGCACGCGTCGTGTTGTGCAGACATTTCGTGCCGGATCCGGGCTATCTCGTCTTTTTCACGAACTATCGCTCCCGCAAGGGGCGCGAGATCGAATATCAACCGCGCGCTGCAGGCGTCATGCACTGGGATATGTTGCATCGACAAGTGCGCGTCGAAGGCCCCGTCATCCAGTCGCCCGCTGCGGAAAGCGACGCGTACTTTGCGCAGCGTCCGCTCATCAACCGACTGAGCGCGTGGGCAAGTGAGCAGAGTGAGCCATTGGCGAGTCGGCAAGCACTGATCGACGCGGTAGCCGCCGTCGCCAAGCGATTCGGCATCGAGCCGACGGCTACGGAAGGTGTCGTGCCGCGGCCGCCGCATTGGGGCGGCTATCGACTGTGGCCGGATCGCATCGAGCTCTGGGTTGAAGGACCCAACCGCACCCATGATCGAGCACTGTGGACGCGCAAGCTCGAGCGTACGGACGAGTTCGCCTTCAAAGGCAGCGCATGGACGGCGACCCGACTGAATCCGTGAATCGTTACTTGACGACCTTGAGTTTTGGTCGCTTCGATTCCTCGCCGCTCGGCGGCGGTTTCGGTGGCGAGGGTTGGGGCGGAGGCGAGGGATCTGCTTCCGAAAAAATCATTCCTTGCCCCGTCTCACGGGCATAGATCCCCAACACCGCGGCAATCGGCACTGTGACATCGTAGGTAACCGCGCCGAACCGCGCGCGAAATCGCACGGCTTCGTTATTCATCACCAATGCGCTCGTCGCGCTGTGACTCACGTTGAGGATGATCTTGCCTTCCTGCACATACTGGCGCGGGACCTCGACGCCGTGGGCACTCGCATCGACCACCAAGTGCGGTGTGTGCGCGTTGTCCGTGATCCATTCGTGCATGGCGCGCAGCAGATAAGGCCGGCGGGAGAGCAGCGGTCGCTCGGACATGATTTAGGGAACCTCTGATTAACCCTAGACGGCCTCGCGTTGCTCTTCTAATCGTCTGAAGCAAGGCACAAAACGCAGCTCATATGTCCCATGTTTGATTGGACATGGGAGCAAGTTTTGTAACGCAGCAGCAGACGATTAGAAGAGCAACCCATAAAAGCTCGTTTACACATTAAATGGGACGAGTCCAGGGCGGCTCAGGGCGTCGTTACTCCTC
>DATELY010000269.1:0-6018 GCA_035276085.1 Steroidobacteraceae bacterium
GCGGAGCGGGGGAGGGTTGGGGTGGGGGCAAGAGCGCAGCGGCGCTACAACCTCGCCACTCCCTCAACTTCATTCGTGCAGGGTGGGCGCGGGTAGCATCAACTCAAGCTTCCACCTTCACCGGAATCTTCCCAATCTTCCGCTGCCATTCCGCCGGTCCGCTCTCATGCACCGATGAGCCCTTGGAGTCGACGGCGACCGTGACCGGCATGTCTTTTACTTCGAACTCGTAGACCGCTTCCATGCCCAGATCGGCGAAGGCCACGACGCGGCTGGAGCGAATGGCCTTCGATACGAGATAAGCCGCGCCGCCGACCGCCATCAGGTAGGCAGCACGATGCTGCTTGATGACCTCCACCGCTTCCGGTCCGCGCTCGGCCTTGCCTACCATCGCAATCAAGCCCGTCTTGCCGAGCATGAGCTCGGTGAACTTGTCCATGCGCGTTGCTGTTGTCGGGCCTGCAGGTCCAACGACTTCGCCTGCGATGGGATCGACGGGTCCGACGTAGTAGATGACGCGATTGGTGAAATCGAGACCTTCCGGCAGCGGCTTGCCGGCTTCGATCAATTGACTGATGCGCTTGTGGGCGGCATCCCGGCCTGTGAGCATTTTGCCGTTCAACAGCAGACGTTGGCCCGGCTTCCATGCGGCCACTTCTTCCCGCGTGAGCGCATCGAGATTCACGCGCAGCGAATCGGGCGAGGCCTGGAATGTGAGCTTTGGCCACAGATCGAGATCGGGCGGCTCGAGCTTCGCAGGCCCGGAGCCGTCGAGCACGAAGTGCGCGTGGCGCGTAGCGGCACAGTTGGGAATCACGGCAACGGGCAGGGATGCTGCGTGTGTCGGATAGTCTTTGATCTTGACGTCGAGCACCGTTGCGAGCCCACCCAATCCCTGCGCGCCGATGCCGAGCGCATTCACCTTCTCGAACAATTCGAGTCGGAGCGCTTCGATCTTGTTCTGCGGTCCGCGCGCACGGACCTCGTGAATGTCGATGGGATCCATCAGCACTTCTTTCGCCAGCAGCGTGGCCTTCTCCGCGGTGCCGCCGATGCCGATGCCCAGCATGCCTGGAGGACACCAGCCGGCGCCCATCTCGGGCACGGTTTCCAGAATCCAATCGACGATGGAATCCGAAGGATTCAACATCGTGAGCGCCGCTTTGTTCTCCGAGCCGCCGCCTTTCGCGGCAACGGAAATTTCCACTTCATCGCCCGGCACCAACTCCATGTGGATGACTGCCGGCGTGTTGTCCTTGGTGTTCTTGCGCTCGAATGCCGGGTCGTTGACGATGGATGCGCGCAGCTTGTTGTCCGGATGGTTGTACGCGCGGCGCACGCCTTCGTTGATCATGTCCGTGAGCGACAGCGTCGCTTCCCACTGCACGTTCATGCCCACTTTCGCGAACACGGTCACGATGCCCGTGTCCTGGCAGATCGGCCGATGTCCCTCCGCGCACATGCGCGAGTTCACGAGGATCTGCTTGATCGCATCTTTCGCCGCCGGGCTCTGCTCCAGCTCATAGGCCTGAGCCATCGCACGGATGAAATCGGGCGAGTGGTAGTAAGAAATATATTGAAGCGCGTCGGCGACGCTCTGGATGACGTCTGCTTGCTTGATCGTGGTCATGGGCTGCGGGGTGAGAGGGAACGAGGACGCGAAATTTAGCACGGAAGTTTGCATCGAAGGCCAGGAAGCGGGTTCCGATTGTCGTTCTATGGATTGGTGCACCTTCGGAACACCATCATTCCAACGCCTCCACGTTTGCCGCACCCGGCGCCACCATCGGCATCACGTGGGCATTCGCATCGATCGGAATGCGCAACAGAGCGGGGCCGCGCTGGGTCAGCAGCGTACTCCACTTCGACGTTTCCACATCCGAGGCTGCGATGCCAAACGCGCGTGCGATCGCGACGAAGTCGCTCGGCTGCGAATAGCGCGATGCCATGAGGTTGCCGCCGTAGAACAACTGCTGCTGCTGGTGCACGAGCCCGAGCGCGGCGTTGTCGAAGAGGATGATCTTCACGTTCGCCTGCAATTCACTCAGCGTTGCCAGCTCCTGAATGTTCATGAACAGACTGCCGTCGCCCGTGAAACACAGGACGGTTGCTGCGGGATGCGCGAGCGCAGCACCCATTGCCGCGGGCACACCGAATCCCATCGTGCCGAGGCCACCGGACGTGAGCCAGCGATCGGCGCGGTGGAATGGATAGCTTTGCGCGACCCACATCTGGTGCTGCCCCACGTCGGTCGTTATGAAGGCGTCGGGTCCGGCAAGCGCGGCAATGTGGCGAATGAACCGATGTGCACGTGCAGCGCCGGATTCGGGTGCGCGCCGCAACGGCAAGTTCGCGCGCAGGTGTTCGATGCGGGCGAGCCATCGACTGCGATCGCAGGGACGGGCGCGGGTCAGCAACGCACGCAGCGCGTTCTGTGCATCGTCCACGATGCCGAGTAGCGGTTGTTTGATCTTGCCGAGCTCGTGTGGATCGATGTCGATGTGCACGATGCGGGCATGCGGTGCGAACCGATCGACGCGGCCGGTCGCACGATCGTCGAAGCGCGCGCCGATAGCCAGCAGCAGATCGCACTCATCGACAGCGGCGTTGGTATAGCGCGCGCCGTGCATGCCGAGCATCCCCAGGTTCAACGGATGCTCATCGGGCATGACGCCGAGTGCCATGAGCGTGCTGACGACGGGCACTTGAGCTTGCTCGCTGAGCTCACGCACGTGCATCTGAGCGCCGGACTTCGCGATGCCTCCGCCAACGTAGAGCAGTGGTTTCTCGGCTTCGTGCAACAGGCGTGCGACGTCATCGTAGCGATCGCATCCTGCCCGCATCCCGGACTCCAATGCCGGCAGCCAATGCCGCACGCGGGCGAGCTGGATATCTTTTGGTACGTCGATCACGACAGGGCCGGGACGACCGGATTGCGCGAGCTCGAATGCTTGCGCAAAGGCGCGGGCCAGTTGCGCGGGTTCGGACACGAAGAAGCTGCCTTTGGCGATCGGTGCGGTCATCCGCACGGTCGCCACTTCCTGGAACGCATCGGTCCCGATCAGCGCTGTCGGCACTTGTCCCGTGATGCACACGAGCGGCACCGAATCGAGTTTCGCATCCGCAATCGCGGTGACGAGATTGGTTGCGCCGGGCCCTGAGCTCGCGATGCAGACGCCGAGCTTGCCGGTGCTGCGGGCGATGCCATGAGCAATGAAAGCCGCGCCCTGTTCATGTCGCGCGAGGACGTGACGTATCGACCGACTATGCGCGAGCGCGTCGTACAGCGGCAGCACGGCACCTCCCGGCACACCTGCGACACACGTGATGCCGCAGTGCTCGAGCCAGCGCACGATCCATTCCGCACCTGTGATGTTCACTTCTTCTTCCTCGAGTCCAGAAGTGAGCCGGCGCAGAAACGAGAAAACCCCCGCCGGCTCACGCCGTCGGGGGTTTGTGTCTCGATGAACAATCCCTACGGCGTGCTGGTTACGATGACCAGTACTACTACTACTGCCATGGGGATCACGATGCCTGCACGCGACGCGCTACCGCCGGGATGGCACGGCAGCGGTGAGAAAGCGGATGTGCAAGCGCGGTTCATGGGCGGACTATAGGCAACGGCTTCGGGCATTGGCAAGGGCAAGTCATGGCGATCCGCATAGTGAGGGTGCTTGCGCTGCTTGGACTCATCGGGCCTGCGATGGTCCACGCGGGCGACGATCCTGTGCAAACACTCGTCAGCCGTCTCGAGCTGGAGCGCTACAAAAGCACGATCAAGGGCCTTGCCCGCTTCGGTGACCGCCGGCAGGGAACGGATCGGAATCGTCAGGCGATCGACTGGATCGAGTCGCAACTCGAGGCATACGGATGTACGAACGTCGAGCGTCTTCAGTACCGCTACGAAGTGCCGGCCGCTGCTGGGCCGCGGCCCGACCCGCCATCGCCGATCATTGCAAGCGGCGAGGTTCGGACGGGGCCGGGAGGCGCGAGACAGCGGGGAATGACCCGAGCCACGAGCGTGAACGAGGACCCGCGGGCGCAGAAGGATCCGAAACTGCGTCGGCTCAATTCGCAGCCGAGCGCACCGGGACCCCGTGAACAGGCGTACTGCACGAAGATCGGCACGACGCATCCCCAAGAGATGTACATCGTCGGCGCACACATGGATGGCATCGGTGGGGGTGAGGCCGCGAACGATGACGGCTCGGGCACGGCACTGGTGATGGAGCTCGCACGCATCCTCAGCAGTCCGGACGTGCAGACGGAGCGCTCGATTCGCTTCGTTCTTTGGAACAATGAAGAAACCGGCCTCGATGGGGCTCGAGCCTATGTCGAGCAGCGCGCCGCCATGCAGGGCAAAGAGGATCCCGCGGGTTCAGGCAAGTATCCCGAGCCCAAGTGGCTCGGCATGATCCAACACGACATGCTGCTGTGGGATCACGGCATGCCGCGTGCCGATGGCACCTTCAATCCCGAGCAGCGGCCCGAGGCGGACATCAACATCGAGTTTCAATCGACATCGAAGTTCGCCGGCGAAGCGATGCAACTCGCATTCGCGTTTCGCGACGCCAACGAGAAGTACGCGACGGACTATCCCGCTGCGGTCGGTCATCACATGACCCACACCGACTCGACGCCATTCATGGACCTGGCCCCCGCGATCAGCGTGCGCGAGAACGAACGTGGCATGCAGATCGGCGCCGGATGGGATCCGCACTGGCATCAACCCACCGATGTCCATGCGAGCTTCAGCGACAAGGATTTCCGCTTGGGATTGAATGCTGCGCAGACGACGCTCGGCGCGGTGGCGCAGTTGGCTGGAGTGGCTCTCAAGAAATAACAAGGCTCTTGCGTCGCTGCTCAACACGCGGCAGGTCGTCCTCTTTGCAACCACTCATCGTGATCGGAACTGGATCACGCCACCGCATGCTCGAAGTGTGAGGAATTCGACGTTGCACCAATTGCGATGCTTCTAGGATTCGCCCCGACGATTTTCGGATCTAACTACAACACTCTGCAAAGGAAACGCATTCATGAGGAAATATCAGCGGGTCAGTCTGTTGGCCGCCACCGTTCTGCTGGCCAGCCCTGTCAGCAACGCCGACGGGTTCTACTTTGGGATCTCGGGCGGTGTGTCCAGCATCGACACGGTCTCCAAGTCGGATATCGATCAAGTCGTATCCGAGGCAGCTCAAGAGGCGGCAGATACGATAGGCGCCACAGTCGAGGGCTTTGATTCTTCGCTAGACGACACCGGCAACGTTTGGGGACTTCAGGTGGGCTACCAATGGAACAGGTACGTCGGTGCCGAGCTGGGGTACATCTATCTTGGCAAGGCCCTGTACGAAGCGGAGTTCGTCTACACCGACGGTATCGACACGGTGCTGGAGAGGGACACGCTGAGAGTGACCAGCAAGGGGTTCACGATCGCTGCGCTCGGATTTCTGCCCATTGGCGAGCACGTCGACCTGCATGCCAAGGGCGGTGTCTATTTCGCGGATACGCGCCTGCGCATGAAGTCCAGCTTGCCCGATTTCGACGAATCGATTCAGGATGAAATGAAGGCGAGCACACAGGAACTGTTCGCCGGGATAGGCGCAGCGTGGAATATCAACGATAACTACGCCCTGCGATTCGAGTACCAGCGCTTCTTCGACGTGGGCAATAGCGACATCGGCAAGGGAGATGTCGACGTCGCCACCGTCAGCCTGCTCTTTCGTTAGTGAAGAGCGCTTTATCGGCCCGGCGATGTGTCGGGCCGATATCGCACTAATCCGCCGCCGCCTCGCGACAATCCTTGCTCTCCTGTGCGAGCAACGGTTTCACGTCCACCTGCGTCCACGTCGTTCCTTTGGCGACTTCGAGTTCGCTGAGAGCGTTGAGCGCCAGGGCCGTGTAACCCTCGGGTGTGGCTTTGTCGAGGAAGACCATCGTGCACTCGCCGCCCTTCTTGAGCACGCCGGTGTGCCAGCCTGCGCCAATGCCGCTGGCCTGCACGCGGACTTTGCTGCCCAG
>DATELY010000270.1:0-33188 GCA_035276085.1 Steroidobacteraceae bacterium
TTGCGTTTGGGGCTCGAGCACTGGAGTGGATGTGTTCATGAGTCTGCCTCCGGAGTCTGCTGGTAAATAGACGCGAACGGAACCACGCTCGGAATCGCGGGTTTCGTGGCGGAGGCTTCGCCATCAATGGCACAGCTCTCCTCCACATAAACACAGACAATGCGGATTGTTCACAAGGAAGGCGCGCCCACAATTGCACCTTAGGTTTAGCTGTGCAAGAGCGTGAAACCCAGGCGGCGATACCGCGCCGCGATTCGCTGAGCCGGAGGCCGATCAGTTGACAGTGCGCCGTTATGTACCCCAACTACCCGCCATCGGAATTTCTGCGGATCAATCGGCGTCATTTTTGCCGCGAGTGGGAACGGGAACGGGACGGCGGAATCGTAGATGGAGGCAGAGATGAGCCTGCCGCGTCGTGAACGTTCGAAGGAGGGTTGCTTGCAGCTTCCAATACCAAAGTATTGCCGATACCAAGATCCAATCGTTTCGTTTCCTTTGTTCTGCTCTGATCGGGTGATCGCATCCGCTTTCAGGGCGCGCGCACGCGGCCCGGCGGTGATCCTTTGGGAATGCTGATGGCTTCAACTGATCTCACCGGAAAAGCGATGGCAATACCCACGGCGACCCGCGTACCTCCTGTGTACCGCGCGGAGCCAGAAGGCACTTCGCAAGTCATTGCGCAGTACGAAAGCACCGCGGCCGAGTTCGCCGGCAGCGAGAACACGTTTTACGACCGTCATCTTGCTTTCGATAGGGCCGCCGATCCGGCCAGCGCGACCGCGCGGGATCAATTCGAGGCTTTTGCAAGATCGGTGCGCGATGTGCTGGCCCAACGTTGGGCGCTCACCAGTGATACGTACGCGAGTCAGAACCCGAAGGTGGTCTACTACCTTTCAATGGAGTTCCTTATCGGGCGCTCGCTCGCGAACAACATCACCAATCTTCTGTTGGGCAGGCTCGCGCAGGCTGCCATCAGTCAGAAGAATCTCGACTGGCTCGCGCTGCTCGAACAGGAACCGGATCCTGGCCTGGGTAACGGCGGACTCGGGCGCCTGGCGGCCTGTTTCCTCGATTCGATGGCCACGCTGCAGCTGCCTGCCATGGGTTATGGACTGCGCTACGAGTACGGAATCTTCCGGCAGTCAATCCGCGACGGATGGCAGCATGAGGAACCCGACAACTGGTTGCGCCGCCCCGATCCTTGGGAGATTGCGCGTCCGGATGAATGCGTCCAGGTGAAATTCGGGTGCTCATTCGCAATGCGGGATGGGAATTTCAGTCTCATTCGCGATGTTTCGTCCGCGCTGATCGGCATTCCTTACGACCGGCCGATCGTTGGTTACGGTGGTGGCACGATCAACACGCTCCGACTCTGGGGCGCCGCCGCTCCGGATTACTTCGATTTTCCGCGATTCAGCGCGGGTGATTTTGTAGGCGCACTCGCTGAGAGTCTGGCAGCGGAGTCGTTGACACGGGTGCTGTATCCCGACGATTCCACTATGCGTGGCAAGGAACTGCGGTTCGTACAGGAGTACTTCCTGGTTGCCTGCTCGCTTGCCGATCTCACTCGGCGATTTCGGCTAGGGAATGAGGACTGGCGTGGGATGCCCGACAAGGTCGCGATCCAACTCAACGACACTCATCCCGCACTCGCGGTTCCGGAGCTCATGCGCATCCTGCTCGATGAGGCGCACCTGGGTTGGGATGAGGCATGGGACCTTACGCGGCGCACGCTCGCGTATACCAATCACACGTTGCTCCCCGAGGCACTCGAGAAGTGGCCGCTCGAATGGTTTGTGTTGCTGCTGCCACGTCAGCTGGAGATCATCCTCGAGATCAACCGGCGACTCCTGGACGAGGTACGAGCGCGCTTCCCGGGCGACAATGAACGCGTCAACCGCGTAAGCCTGATTGAAGAAGGTGGGATGAAGCATGTGCGCATGGCCAACCTCGCCATCGTCGGCTCGCACAGCACGAACGGCGTCGCCCGGATACATAGCGAATTGCTGCGCACGATGACGGTAAGAGACCTCGCGGAGATCTTTCCCGAGCGGTTCAGCAACAAGACAAATGGAGTTACTCCACGCAGATGGTTGCGTCTTGCAAACCCGGCGTTCGCGCAGGTGATCTCACGAGCCATCGGCGACCACTGGATTGCGGACGCGACACAACTCCGTGAACTTCGCGCCTTCGCGGCCGACGCCGCGTTCTGCGAAGAGTTTCTCACTGCAAAGCGTGCGGCCAAAGTGCAGTTTGCTGAATGGCTGAAGGCGACTGCAGGCGTCGCTGTCGACCCACGGACGATCTTCGATTGCCACGTCAAGCGCATTCACGAGTACAAACGGCAGTTCCTCAACGCATTGCGTATCGTGGTGCTCTACAACCGTTTGCGTGCGGATCCTGGGCTCGAGATGCCGTCACGCACGTTCTTCTTCGGCGGCAAGGCCGCCCCTGCGTACTACCTCGCGAAGCTCATCATCAAGCTCATCAACAACATTGCCGGCACGATCGACGGCGATCCTGCGGTGCGTGGAAGACTTCGAGTCGTGTTCCTCCCGGAATACAACGTCACGCTCGCCGAAAGGCTGATTCCTGCCGCAGACGTCTCCAATCAGATCTCGACGGCAGGCTACGAGGCGAGCGGCACCAGCAACATGAAGTTCATGATGAACGGTGCGCTCACGCTCGGCACGCGCGACGGTGCCACGATCGAGATGGCGGAGGAGGCGGGTGAAGAGAACCTGTTTCTCTTCGGGTTGACGGCGCAGCAAGTGGTCGACACGCGCGCCTGGTATGACCCGCACTGGCACTACGACCACGAGCCTGAAACCCGCGCCGCGCTCGACCTGATCTGCTCCGACCACTTCAGCCGCTACGAGCCGGGTGTTTTCGAGCCATTGCGCGACGTGCTGCGTAGCGACCACTACATGCACCTGGCAGATCTGCGTTCCTATCTCGAGGCCGACGCGCGTCTGCTCGATCTGTATCGCAGCTCGAACGATTGGGCGCGCAAGGCCGTTCTGAACGTGGCCGCATCCGGTCGATTCTCCAGCGACAGAACCATTGCCGACTATGCCGCCGAGATCTGGCACGCACGGCCGTGTCCTATCGCTCATCGATACTCATGACCATTGTTGCTCCACTCGAGCAGCGTCCGGCCTGGGCCGCTCTACAAGCCAACCGAGAACGCATCGCTTCGACGCATCTACGCAAGTTGTTCGCGGACGATCCCAAACGCGGGGAACGCCTCACAATAAACGCGTGCGGAATCTATCTGGACTACTCCAAGAATCGCATCGATGACGAGACGATGACGCTGCTCGTGCAGCTTGCAGAACAGTCCGGTCTGCGCGCGCGCATCGACGCGATGTTCAGCGGCGAGCGCATCAACGTTTCGGAGGACCGGGCTGTCTTGCACGTTGCGCTGCGTGCACCGAAGAGCGCGTCGATCGTGCTGGATGGAACTGATGTCGTGCCGAAGGTCCACGCGGTGCTGGACAAGATGAGCGGCTTCGCTGATCGCGTGCGCAGCGGCGAGTGGCAAGGTCATACCGGTAGGCGTATTCGCAACGTCGTCAATATCGGGATCGGAGGGTCGGATCTCGGCCCCGTGATGGCGTATGAGGCGCTCAAGCACTACAGCGAGCGCGCGATGACGTTTCGATTCGTATCGAACGTCGATGGAACAGACCTCATGGAAGCAGTCCGTGATCTCGATCCGGCCGACACGCTGTTCATCGTCTCTTCGAAAACGTTCACGACACTCGAGACGATGACCAATGCGAACGCCGCACGGGCGTGGTCGGTTCGCGGTCTCGGCAACGAGCAGAGCTCCGTCGCGAAGCATTTCGTGGCCGTCTCCACCAATGCCACCGAGGTCTCGAAGTTCGGCATCGATCCCGCGAACATGTTCGAGTTCTGGGACTGGGTTGGCGGCCGCTACTCGATGGATTCCGCCATTGGACTGTCGACGATGCTCGCCATTGGCCCGGATAACTTCCGTGCACTGCTCAGTGGCTTTCGCGACATGGACGAGCACTTCCGCACGGCACCTTTCATACGCAATCTGCCCGTAGTCATGGGTCTGTTGAGTGTCTGGTACGCCAACTTCCTCGGTGCGCAGACCGCGGCCGTGCTGCCCTACGACCAGTACCTCAAACGCTTCCCCGCCTATCTGCAGCAGCTGACGATGGAGAGCAATGGCAAACGCGTGACGCTCGAGGGCGAGGCGGTCGCCTACGATACGGGCCCTATCTACTGGGGCGAGCCCGGCACGAATGGGCAGCACTCCTTCTATCAATTGATTCATCAGGGCACGCGGCTCATCCCCTGCGACTTCATTGCCTTCGCTCAATCGCTGAATCCACTAGGCGAGCAGCACGACATGCTGATGGCAAACGTGTTTGCGCAAGGTGAGGCGCTCGCGTTCGGCAAGACGCCTGCGGAGGTCGAGGCTCAAGGCTCACCGGACTGGCTCGTTCCGCACCGCACCTTCGAAGGCAATCGCCCGTCCAACACTCTGCTGCTCGAACGATTGACGCCGGCGGCACTTGGCAAGCTCGTCGCGCTCTACGAGCACAGCGTGTTTACACAAGGTGCGATCTGGCGCATCGACTCGTTCGATCAGTGGGGCGTTGAACTAGGCAAGGTGCTCGCGAAACAGATCCTTGGCGAGCTCAGCAGCGATGGCACAGCGGCGCCAGGGCATGACAGTTCCACCAACACACTCATCCGACGGTACCGCTCTCTCGAGAGAGCCCAGTGAATCACATCCGCACGCGGTCGATGTGCATCGCGACCGGGAGTTCATCATGCAACTGGGAATGATTGGTCTGGGAAGAATGGGCGCGAACATGGTGCGCCGGCTCATCGAGAGCGGACACGAGTGCGTCGTCTTCGACGTTTCGCCAGCAGCCGTTGCGGACCTCACCAAAGTTGGAGCGACCGGCGCGAGCTCGCTTTCCGACCTCATCGCCAAGCTGCGTTCGCCGCGAACAGTGTGGCTCATGGTCCCGGCGGGGATCGTCGACGAAACCATCGAGGATCTGCTGTCGCATCTCGATACGGGTGACACGCTGATCGACGGGGGCAACTCCTACTACGTCGACGACATCCGTCGTTCGAAAGCGCTTGCGGTGCGCGGCATCCACTATGTCGACGTGGGCACGAGCGGCGGTGTATGGGGTCTCGAGCGAGGCTACTGCATGATGATCGGCGGCGAGCAGCAGATCGTTCAACGCCTCGATCCGATCTTCGCATCGCTCGCGCCGGGCAGCGGCGATATCGCTCGCACTCCTGGCCTGACAGAAGTGAAGGGCACGGCCGAGCGCGGCTATCTGCACTGCGGCGCGAGTGGCGCGGGTCATTTCGTCAAGATGATTCACAACGGCATCGAGTACGGAATCATGGCCGCGTATGCGGAGGGCCTCGCCGTGTTGCGCGCCGCCAATGCCGGCAAACGCACACACGCGATCGACGCCGAGACCGCGCCGCTGCGCGATCCGGAACACTATCAATACGACTTCAACTTGGGCGACATCGCCGAAGTGTGGCGACGCGGCAGCGTCATCGCATCATGGCTGCTCGATTTGACGGCTAACGTATTGCTGGAGGATCCGGAGCTATCGAAGTTCACGGGCCGTGTCTCTGACTCAGGCGAGGGACGCTGGACGATCAAGGCGGGTATCGACGAGGGTGTGCCCACGCCAGTTCTCTCGACGGCGTTGTATGAGCGGTTCAGCTCGCGAAGCAACGCGGACTTTCAGAACAAGCTGCTATCGGCGTTGCGATATGAGTTCGGGGGTCACAGGGAACAGTCGGCGAAATAGCGACACAAGTGGCAACGCACCAACGAGGTGACGATGAGCGACCTGCACTGCGATGCGCTGGTTTTCTTCGGAGCGAGCGGTGATCTCGCCTACAAGAAGATCTTCCCGGCTCTCCACGCGATGGTGAAGCGCGGAACGCTGGGTGTTCCGGTCATCGGCGTCGCCAAAAACGATTGGACGCTCGAGCAACTCCGGGCGCGGGCGCGTGACAGCATCGAGCATCATGGCGGCATCGATCCTGCCGCGTGCGGCAAGCTCATGGAGCTGCTGCGCTATATCGATGGCGACTATGCGGAGCCCGCAACATTCCAAGCGCTGAAACGCGCGCTCGGGGATGCGCGTCGACCCGCCCACTATCTGGCCATACCGCCGCTGTTGTTTGGCGATGTCGTGGAGCGACTGGCGCAAGCGGCATGCGCGCCGCCGGAATCGCGAGTCGTTGTCGAGAAGCCATTCGGCAGAGACCTCAAGTCGGCCCGTGGGCTCAACCGAATCCTGCTACGCACATTCGATGAGGAACGCATCTTCCGTATCGATCACTACCTCGGCAAAGGTCCCGTGCGCAACATGCTGTACTTCCGCTTCACCAACGCGCTGCTCGAGCCCTTCTGGAATCGCCAGCACGTCGAGAGCGTGCAGATCACCATGGCAGAGGACTTCGGGGTTCAAGGCCGAGGCGCCTTCTATGACCAGACGGGAGCGATCAGGGACGTCGTGCAGAATCACATCTTTCAAGTGCTGGCGAATCTTGCCATGGAGCCACCGGCCCGTACGGACAGCGAGTCGATGCGCGACGAGAAAGTGAAAGTGCTGAAGTCCATTCAGACTCTGAGCGCGGGCGATGTGGTTCGTGGGCAGTTTCGCGGCTACCGCAACGAGAAGGGCGTGGCGGCGAATTCGCACGTGGAAACCTTCGCTGCGTTGCGTCTCGCGATCGATAGCTGGCGGTGGCAAGACGTACCGTTCTACATCCGCGCCGGCAAGTCGCTACCGGTGACATGCACCGAGATCTGCGCACGGCTGCGTCGCCCGCCTGCAATCTTCCCGGGCCTGCCCGCATCCAACTATCTGCGTTTTCGTGTGAGCCCCCTCAGTGAGCTGGCGCTGGGCGTCAACGTCATGGGTGATGAAGAAAGAGGCGAGGGCAATACGGTCGAACTGCTCGCCAGTCGCCGCCCCGGAAGCACTGAGCGAGAAGCCTATGAGCGAATCCTGAGCGACGCATTGGTGGGTGACCGGACGCTGTTCGCCCGCGAAGACTATATTGAAGAGGCCTGGCGAATCGTCGACCCGATAGTGAATGCTGATGTCGAGCTCCACGAATACGAGCCGGGAACGTGGGGACCGGCTGACACAACGAGAATCACGCCGCCAGGTGGTTGGCACGACCCTGTCATTGCGGGTGCGTAGATGGACGCGATCGCAGCCGCCATCGTCGAGCCCGGGAAGAGCTTCCCACTCGGCGCTGAGCTGGTTGCCGGTGGTGCGAACTTCAGCGTGTTCTCCAAGCACGCCAGCGCAGTGGAACTGCTGCTCTTCGATCGCGCGGACGATGCTCGCCCACCGATCGGCGTCGAAGTGAACAGCGGCGGCCAGGCTGTGGGACGCATCGCTCCAATCCGGCTCGCCCAATCCCACTCCGTGCCATTCGACCGGATGCTGCGCGATCCGGGTGACGCTGCACTTCATGATCAATGCGTACTGGGAAGCCCTCGAGTTTGCCATTCCGGTGCTCGATGAAAAGCATCTCGCGTGGCGCTGTTGCGTGAATACGTTTGCTATGTCGCCTGCCGACATCTGCGTCTGGTCGGAGGCGCAAGCGGTTCAGGGCAGCAGCTTCATCGTTCAACCGCGCTCGATCGTCGTGCTCGTCACCAAACTCATCGACGTGGGGTGAGGCCATGAGTAGCGCTGCAGTGCTCGACCAATTGTCGATCAACACGATCCGCACACTGTCGATTGATGCCGTGCAGGCGGCCAACTCCGGCCACCCCGGCACACCGATGGCGCTGGCCCCGCTCGTGTACACCCTCTGGAACCGGATCCTGCGCTTCGATCCGCAGGATCCGATCTGGCCGAACCGCGACCGCTTCGTGCTCTCGAACGGCCACGCCTCAATGCTCCTCTGGTCGGTGTTGCACCTGACTGGCACGCAGGCGGTGAACGCCGATTACGAACGCGTGGGCCGGCCGGCAGTGACATTGGACGACATCAAGCGGTTCCGACAGCTCGACAGCAAGGCGCCAGGACATCCGGAGTATCACTGGGTCTCGGGAGTGGAGACGACGAGCGGCCCGCTGGGACAGGGCATCGCGACGAGTGTCGGCATGGCGATAGCGGCAAAGTTTCTCGCCCATCGATACAACGAGCCTGGGTTCGAGATCTTCGACTACAACACCTATGCGGTGTGCGGAGATGGTTGCCTGATGGAGGGTATCGGCTCGGAAGCAGCTTCTCTCGCTGGGCACCTGCAGCTCGACAACCTGTGCTGGATCTACGACAACAACCACATCACGATCGAAGGCGACACTCACATCACGTTCACGGAAGACGTGGCCGCGCGCTTTCTTGCCTATCAGTGGAACGTGCTGCGCATCGGCGATGCCAACGACATCGATCACATCGAACAGGCCCTGTTGTCCTTTCAGCGCACGAGTGACCGGCCGACGCTGATCATCATCGAAAGCCACATCGGCTACGGCTCGCCTCACAAGCAGGACACGGCGGACGCGCACGGCGAGCCGCTCGGTGAGGATGAGATCAGGCAGACCAAACGCGCGTACGGATGGCCGGAAGAGGCGAAGTTCCTCGTCCCCGAAGGCGTACCGCAGCACTTTGCGTCGGGCGTGGGTGCACGTGGCCTGCAGGCACATCAAAAGTGGCAAGACCTCTTCGCGGTCTATCGTGCGAAATTTCCGACGCTGGCGGCCGAGGTCGATCAGATGCAACGGCGTGAGTTGCCCGCGAGTTGGGATGCCAACCTGCCCGTGTTTGCGGCCGACCCGAAGGGACTGGCTGGCCGCGATGCCTCAGGCCAGGTGCTGAACGTGCTCGCGCAGAACATACCGTGGTTCTTGGGCGGTTCCGCAGATCTCGGACCATCGAATCGCACGACGCTGAAATACCCCGGCGCGGGAGACTTCCAGGCTGGCAGTCGCGGGGGAAAGAATCTGCACTTCGGCATCCGTGAGCACTCCATGGCCGCTATCTTGAATGGTCTTTCGCTGTCTAAGTTGCGGCCATTCGGTGCCACGTTCGTCATCTTCAGTGACTATGCGCGTGGCGCCATCCGGCTATCGGCCCTGATGGAGCTGCCCACGCTCTTCGTGCTGACGCACGATGCGATGGGCGATGGAGAAGACGGTCCCACTCATCAACCGGTGGAGCACCTGGCGTCACTGCGCGCCATTCCGGGACTCACAGTGTTTCGCCCGGGCGATGCCAACGAGGTCGTCGAAGCGTATCGCTATGTCCTGCAGATGCGTCATCGCCCAGCCGTGCTGGCTTTGTCGCGCCAGGCTCTGCCGACACTCGATCGAAAGAAGTACGCGCCCGCCACAGGTGTCGCTCGCGGCGCCTACGTGCTCGCTGAACCTTCGGGCGGCGAGCCGGAGATCATTCTCATCGCGACCGGTAGCGAGCTCAACCTCGCGGTCCAGGCGCACGAGACACTCGCAAGCCAAGGAGTCCGGTCCCGTGTCGTTTCGATGCCCTCGTGGGACGTCTTCGAAGCGCAGTCGCCGGAGTATCGCGACAGTGTGTTACCGCCCGAGATCGAAGCTCGTGTGGCGATCGAGCAGGCTTCCACGTTCGGCTGGGAACGCTACGTGGGCCTGAAGGGGCGCGTCATCGGCATGCATACCTTCGGTGCGTCGGCGCCGCTCAAGGAGCTACAGAGAAAATTTGGTTTCGAGCCCGAACGCGTGATTGCGGTCGTGAAGGCAGTGCTCAGCGGACAGGGCTCGCGCTGAAACAACGACTATTGAACTGTAACGGTCGATTGTGAAGTGCACGGCCGGCGGCTAGCTAGTTCCCCATCGGCCGCGGCGCACGACCCCGAAAGAATGAAAGGGCTCCTCTCTGGCCGTAGCCTGTAGCCCGTGGCCCGTATCCCTGCGTCCCCTAGTGGTAAAGAGCCTCTCGTTCCCAGGGTGCCCGCGGTACTTAATGACCCTCAGGGGCACGTGCCTTATGGTTGCCGCTCAGTCCTGAGCTACGTCGAGCAGAAGGGTTCGCGCCGTGGAAACCTACGTCGAGCCTTCGGCGGCCGATCAGCCGCAAAACGTTGCCGACTCGGTCGGAGAGGACGATCTGCAGCGGGTATTGCACGATGTCCCGCGCGGCGCATTCGCGCTGTGTGCGCTCGCCGTCGCGCTCGTGCTGATCTTCTGGCTCGCGATCTACTTTGGAGTTTTCCTGCCACGCGGCCCCGTGAGCTGAACTCGTGACCGTGAACGAACAAGACATCCTGCGCACCGAGCTGCGGTGGGCCGCGGTCGTCGCAGCGGCTGTCGGCATCATTGTCGGTGTCATCGTCGTTTCGAGCGCGGCAATGGTGCTGCATCCGCCGAGCAACGTTGAAACGATCGATCCAACGACCCTGCATGTGCGTGGTGAGTTCGTCGAAGCCAATCTCGGTGCGATTCAGAATGCAGACGGCTCGGTCACTGCCCGCATCGTCGCGACGCAGTTTGCATTCATTCCGCGTTGTGTCGAGGTACCGGTCGGACGGCCCATCCACTTTCGCATCACGAGTCCGGATGTCATTCACGGTCTGCTGATCGATGGCACGAACGTCAACACAATGGTCATCCCCGGTTACATCTCGCATGTGAAGGCCACGTTTCCAGAGCCCGGCGATCGCTTCATGCCGTGCCACGAATATTGCGGTCTGGGTCATGGTGGCATGTGGAGCATGATCCGTGTCGTGCCACAAAACCGATGGAAGCCCGATGCGAACGGCCGAGTCAGTTGTGAATTCTCCCGTTAGTCGACTGGTGCGGGCCCATCTCTGGGTCGCGTTTGCCGCGTTCGCGGTCGCCGCATTGATGGGCGCCGCGCAGATGCTCGTGCGCAGTGCGCTCACCGCGCCCGCCGAACGACCTGAAACCTATTACATCTCCGTGACGGCGCACGGCACGCTGATGGCGTATGTGCTACCGACGCTGTTCATCATGGGCTTCGGCTACTTCGTCGCAACGACGGCGCTGAATCGCGAGTTGCCGAGCATCAAAGCCGCGTGGGTCGGATTCTGGATTGCGGTAACCGGCATCGTCATGGCGGCGGTTCCGATCTTTCTCGGAAAAGCGACCGTCCTCTACACGTTCTATCCGCCGCTCACCGGCAGCGTGTTCTACTACGCGGGCCTCGTGCTCGTCGTGGTGGGTTCGTGGGTATGGGCGGCTCTGATGATCATCGCGATGCGCGACTGGAAGCGTGCGAATCCTGGAATGCCCGTTCCGCTCGCGATGTTCGCGACGGTCGCCAATGCTGTCCTGTGGTTGTGGACGACCATCGGCGTCGCCGCAGAGCTCCTCTTTCAAGTGATTCCCGCAGCGCTCGGGTGGAAGCAAACAATCGATGTCGGACTGTCACGGACGTTGTTTTCGTGGACGTTGCACGCGATCGTGTATTTCTGGTTGATCCCGGCTTACATCGCGTTCTACACGATGCTGCCACAAGCCGCTGGTGGGCGGCTTTACAGCGACACGATGGGCCGTCTCAGCTTCATTCTGCTTTTGGTCTACAGCTTGCCGGTCGGCATGCATCACTTGTTCATGGATCCGGAACACGGCACGGGATTCAAGTTCTTGGTGATGATGCTGACCTCGCTGGTCACGGTGCCGACATTCCTCACGATATTCACGATCAGCGCTTCGCTCGAAATTGCCGGCAGATTGCGCGGCGGCGCGGGCCTCTTCCGTTGGATTACCAAACTGCCGTGGGAACGACCGATGGTGCTCGCGAGCGGCCTTGCATTCGTCATGCTCGCGCTCGGCGGCTTTGGTGGCCTCATCAACATGTCATACGGCATGAACGCGATGGTGCACAACACATCGTGGGTCACCGCGCACTTCCATCTGATCTTCGGCGGTTCGGTTGTCATCATGTATTTCGCGATTGCGTATGAGATCTGGCCGCAGCTGACAGGCCGCTTCGCGCCGAGCGCGACACAGATGCGAGTGCAGCTCTGGTCGTGGTTCATGGGCATCATGGTCATGACATTGCCGTGGCATGCGCTCGGCTTGTTCGGTCAGCCGCGGCGCGTCAGCACCTTCGATTACTCGATGCCGCAAATTGCGTGGTGGGGACCGTGGACACTCGTGTCGACCGCCGGCGGCGCCATCATGCTGATCGGTGCGCTGCATTTCGTGTGGATTCTCACGACGGCGTATCGCGGCACGACTCCAACCGAGGTACGGATGAGCTACGCGCGCGCGGTACATTCCCCGCATCGCGTGCCGGCTGCGCTCAATGGTTTCGCTCTTTGGAACTGGCTGTTGCTGTTCCTCATGCTCGTCGCCTATGGCTATCCAATCGCACAGGCTTTCATCATCGATGGGCCGCCTGCAATGATTCATCGCGCGTGATGAGCGACAATGAGTACCGATGGATCTCCCGCTCCTGCCGAACAAGAAGCGCTCGATAAACGGTGGCGCATCTGGGCAAGCGTTGCGGTCGGTGGTTTCGTATTGCTCGGCCTCGTACTTGGCTTCTGGGTCTTGCCGGTATCGGAGGATGCGAAGTTCGATCCGTTTGCCGCAATGTGCCGTTCCATTGGCATCCCTGGCTTCGGCGCCGCCGGTGCGCCACCCACCGTGAGGCCTCCGTTCGCGCCACGGGCATCGAACGTGGCGTGGAACGCTGGCAACCGTCAGTTGCTGGCGAACGCGAAGGTTGAACGGGGTGCAACAATCGCAGCCACCGTGTGCTTCGCGTGTCACGGCAACGATGGTGTCGGCGTCGCACCGACCTATCCCAATCTCACCCATCAGTCGTCCCGTGCAATCTTCAAGCAATTGAACGACTACAAGACCGGCGTTCGCACCGGTGGCATGGCGGCGGTGATGACACCAATGGTGGCAGCGCTGGATACACAACAGATGGCCGACGTCGCCGCGTACTATGCCTCGCTCAAGCCGCGCACGACGCGATACGGTGAAGATGTTGCGCCAGACATCTATCGCCTCATCAAGATAGGCAGTCCTGCGCGAGCACTACCGCCTTGTGATTCGTGCCACGGCGTGAACATGAGCGGCCCTGAAGAATCCCCGGTGCTGCTCGGGCAATCCGCGACATATTTCGAACGAGCGCTCAGCGCGTTCGCCACGGGTGAGCGACGCAACGACAACTACGGCCGCATGCGCATCTTCGCCAAAGCGCTCACGCCGGAGGAAATCCAGCAACTCGCGAAGTACTACGCGCCGCGACCGACCGGAAGACATCCTCGCTGAGCGAGGGGAGCGGTTCTTCGTACCGACAACGGCGTTCCGTTCGCCAGTGCGAGCGCGTTCTTCGGCTAAGCCGATCGTCGTAGACGACTCATCTCGAAACTCAATGCGGGAGCCGCGTCAATCGCCGCGGTCTTGAGGGAGTGGACGGTTATTCGCGTCCCCGCATCTGCCAGCTGACCTTAAAATCATGCAGCTCTATTTCCTCCTCGGCTACCGTGTCTTCCGCGGCGTGCTGACGTAGTTGCTCCGTCACGAGGCTCAGAGTGACGATGGGCAACGTGAACTCCGGCTCGGGATCAACAAAACCAGCGAAGCATGTGAGCTGGTTTCTAACGAGTTGGATATGGAGACGTGCGCGACGCGGTGTTGCCGAAGCTCGCGCGTGCGGCCAACAAGGCGTGAACCTTCTGTTCCTTGATCCGCCGCAGCGGATGATCTTTCGACACACAAACCACCCTTGAAGATCCACTTCGCCGCGCGTCGTTTCGACCGAGCTGGGTTCTTTTTTGCGGCTGATTGTCTCCGGATCGCATGCGCAAGAAAGAGTTGTTCAACAGCCTGCTTAAAAAAATTGAGCCGAATAAAAAACGGAAATATAAGAATGAAAAAAATCCCCATCTAATGCGTCTAAGTCAAACTGAAACGCTCCATAAATAGATTGAAGCATGAGCTTAAATGGCTTTTATTCATTGGAATTCGGGGCGCGTGTCAGATCCTGAGGTGAGATCATAAAGACGAAGAATATTCGTGTTTGTCTTGACATCCTAACAACGCGCTTCATAATCTCCACCATAAATTCGGGACCAACCACCCACAGAGTTGGCTCATTTGAAGGGGTAGAGGCGTGACCGATTACGCTGCGGTTGCCGAGCGGCTGGTGAATGCATACAACGCGAAGGACTTCGCCGCGTTGGCGGCAATGATCGCCCCCAATCTCGATTTCGCCCATTTCAACCGGAACTTTGTCTTCTCCGAACGTGCCGGGCTGATAGCCGTGTTGCGTCACTTCGCCACTGAGTTCCTACCGGATCGCCGCTTCCTTCCGCCCGAGCGTGTCACGGTCTGTGGGCCCATCGTGATTCGCGAGGGTTACTACACCGGCACGGCACGAGTCGACGTCCCAGGCTTCGCGCCCGTCGGAGGGACCGTCATGCTGAAGTTCTGCAGTGTTTTCCGTTTCGATGCGAATGGGATCCTGGTCGAGTGGAAAGATTACGGTTGATTGCGATCGCCTTCGAGATCACCGGCTCCCATGTCTGAGGTGTCAATGAAAATCGGAATGTTCCAAACCCCGTTTGTCGCGCCCGAGCGGACCGCGGCACAGGTCTTCGACTGGGCTGTGCAGCAGGCAATGGTGGCCGACCAGGCGGGATTCAGTGAGTACTGGATTGGCGAGCACGCCACGCTCAACTGGGAAGGCATTCCGTGTCCCGAATTGGTGATCTCCGCCGTTGCTCGGCAGACCAAGCAGATCAAGGTGGGTCCACTGGCGCATCTGTTGCCCTACTACCACCCGGCCTCACTTGCCATTCAGACCGCGTGGCTGAGCCAGATCCTGCAAGGCCGCTACATGTTGGGCGTAGCGACGGGTGCGTATCCGACGGACGCCGCACTGCGCGGCATAAAGGACATGTCGGTCAACCACCGCATGATGCTCGAGGCGATCGACATCATGCAGCGCGTCTGGAAGGCCGAGCCATTTGAATTCAAGGGTGAGTTCTGGAACGCCGGATACCCGAAAGCCGAAGGCAAGCCGCTGCGCGACACGCGTCCCTGGGGCGGCACGATGCCCATGGCGATGACTGGATTGAGTGCGCCGTCTGCGTCGATCAAATTCGCCGCGACGCAAGGCTACATTCCGGCATCTGTCTACGCGGGCAACGATTTCCTGCGTAATCACTTCGATAGCTACAAGGAAATCGCCGAGCAGAGAGGCAGGTCTTACAGTCGTTCTATCCATCGGGTCGTACGCGACGTGTTCGTCGCGGACAGCGATAAAGAAGCCAGACGACTCGCGATCGAAGGCAGTCTGGGCCGGGCTTGGAAGGAGTACCTGCTTCCGACCTATCAGCGCTTCGGTGTACTGCCGGGACTGATGTCTGACAAATCGGTGAGCGTAGAGGATGTCGATGTCAACTACCTCGCCGAACACGTCTGGATTGTGGGCTCACCGGAGACGGTGGTGAGGAAGTTCCAGGAATGGTTTGACCAACTCGGCGGGCCGTTCGGAACCTTGCTCATGTACAGCCACGACTACATCGACAACCCGAAGCCTTGGGAGGAGTCGATGAAGCGAATCGTCAAAGAAGTAGTGCCGAAGCTCGCCTAGCGACGCGAGAAAAACTCCAGTCAACGCAGGCAATCGATACAGGGGATCACAGATCATGCTTTCACAAAACCGCTTCCTATTGGTCTGTATGTCGACCGCCGCGTATGTCGTCGCGGTGCCCGTCGTGCTTGCGCAGCAAACAACTGCATCCGGAGCGGCGGCCACAGGCCTCGAAGAAATTATCGTGACCGCCCAGAAACGGGCAGAGTCAATCAACGACGTCGGCCTGACGATCCAGGCGGCTCCGGTCGACGTGCTGGAGGACCGCGGCATCCAAGGGCCATCGGACCTCGGCAAGCTGGTGTCAGGATTCACGTATACCGAATCGATCTACTCGACCCCGGTGTACACGTTGCGGGGTATCGGTCTGTACGACGCCACGTTCGGCGCGCTGTCGCCAGTTCCCGTGTACACCGACCAGGTGCCGCGCAACTTCCCAATCATGTCGTCCGCTCTTGATCTCGATCTCGAGCGTATCGAGGTCCTGAAAGGGCCGCAGGGCACCTTGTTCGGCCAGAGCTCCACCGGCGGTGCGGTGAACTACGTCACTGCGAAACCCACCGAATCATTTGAATCAGGCTTCGACGTCTCGGCAGCACGCTTCGGTCGTTACGAGGGCAGCGCCTACCTGAGCGGTCCGCTGACAGACACGTTGCGCGGTCGCGTGGCGGTCGGTTTTGCGGAAGGTGGGGCATGGCAGAAGTCTATCTCGCGCTCGGGCGACGAGAACGGCGACATGCACAAGCTCGCGGGGCGCGTGACGGTCGACTGGCAGCCCGTCGACCAACTCAGGGTCGAAGGCAGTGCAACGCTGGCCACCGACAAGTCCGAACCCCAGGCGCCGCAGTACGTTGGCACTGTTTTCAACGTGTACAGCGACCAAGCACTGGCAGCAGCGAACGCCAATCCCGCAACCGCCAATCCCTACGGGCGCGTCGACAATGCGCTGTACGCCGGACTCACGACTCCCGGTTCGCCCAATTTCGACGGGACTTTCCTGAGTCGTCAGGCGATCTTGGTTTCGCGCATGAACTCCGGTGATCCCCGCTGGGCGCCCGGCGCGCAAGCGATCCTGGGAACCAGGACGAAGGACAACGATGCTCGCGCCGCCGAATGGACCCCTGGTCTGCTGGGCAAAGCGGACAACAAATACTACCAAGGCACGCTGCGCGCAGATTATGAGCTGAACGACAGCGTCACGCTGACCTCTGTGAGCGCCTATGCAAAGCAGGACCTCGACTATGCGCAGGACCTTGATGCCACGACAGCCGCAGCGGTCGATGTGCCACTGTTCGGCACGGTTAAGGCACTCAACCAGGAATTGCGGCTCTCGGGTCAACACGCCGCAGTCAACTGGATCGTCGGCGTGACATACGACAACTTGAAATCGGAGCAGTCGAACTTCTATTACCTGTCTGACTACTCAGGGAACGAGCCGATTCCCGGGACCGTGATCAGTCTGACGCTGAACGAGTTCACCTCCAAACTAGAGACGATGGCCGGCTTCGGCAACGTCGAGTTCAATGTCACCGATGGCCTGAAGCTGGTGGCGGGTGTGCGTTATACGAAGGATGATCAGAAGGCTTCATATTGCTACAACGACCCCGCGATCGACACCGCGCAGGGGACCGCAGCTACGTTCAGTGTGTTCCAGGATCTGTTCACGGGCCAGAGTCTCCCGCCGATCCAGCCTGGCCAGTGTTTCCCGCTCGGCGACGGCCTCGGCGGCACTACGTTCGGCCAGCCGACGCTCACACCTCTCAATCGCAAGTTGAAGCAGGACAATTATTCGTACCGCGTCGGCGCCAACTACAAGTTCGAGGCGGGTACGCTGCTGTACGCGACGGTCAGCCAGGGCTTCAAGACCGGCCTATTCTCGGCGATCGGTGCCTCGAGCACGTCGCAATACGCGCCGGCCGTGCAGGAGAAAGTGGTGGCTTATGAGGCGGGCATCAAGCTTCCATTGGCGGACCGATCGGTCAACGTCAACGGCGCCGTGTTCTACTACGACTACAGGGACAAACAGGTGCGTGGCCGCATCCTCGATCCGATCTACGGCCTCCTCGAGAAGATGGTCAACGTGCCGAAGTCCAGCATTTTCGGCGTGGAAGCAGAGTTGCAGATGCGCCCGATCGAAGGCCTCACGCTCAGCGCGAGCGCGACGTACCTCGACTCTGAGGTGAAGTCCTCCTTCAGCCAGACGGCCGATGGGTCGGATGTCTATAACGCCGCAGGCTACACGGGGGACTTCAAGGGCTCGGACTTGCCCTTCACGCCGGAGTTGACGGGCAACTTCGATGCCCAGTACGAGTGGGCCGTGGGCAACTACGTGACATTCATCGGTGGCAACGTGCTCTACCAGGACAGCCAGAACACGACGTTTCAGAACGGCGTCCTGAAGGCAAGCGACTTTGAGATCGACAGCTTCACCACGCTCGATCTGCGCGCCGGTGTCGGCTCGCCGGACGGACGCTGGAAGGCAACGCTGTTCGGTCGCAACGTCACCGACGAGGTGTACACGACGTCCATTACGACCTACCTCGATACGATGTTTCGCTTCACCGGCCGTCCGGCGACGTATGGCGTCTCCTTCGAGATGAAGTTTTAGTTTCCAACCGGCGTCGCGTGGTCGGGCTCGAAAAGACTGCGAGCCTGACCATTTCGCGCCACACCGGCTCGTCACCGCGTTCGGGTGCCGCGATCGGCCAAGGGATACGTCGTACATGAAGAGCAACCGTGTCGCGGTTCTAGCGTCCGCGCAGACAGAGCTCCGGTCCAACTGGAGC
Source organism: Steroidobacteraceae bacterium (assembly GCA_035276085.1). Lineage (GTDB taxonomy): Bacteria > Pseudomonadota > Gammaproteobacteria > Steroidobacterales > Steroidobacteraceae > DATELY01. The sequence goes on from DATELY010000270.1 coordinate 18,398, forward strand.
AGCGCGCAGCACATCGACCTGATTTCGGCCGTCGTCTCGAACGTGTTCAAGGGCACTGGTTTGACTCTTGACGACGTGGACTTCGTGGTCGATTCCGGCAGCGATGTGCTCGATGGGCGAAGCATCTCGAATTGCGGGTTCCTTGGCGCCATGGGAGCGCATCACAAAGAAGAATCCCGCGTGGAGGAGGACGGACTCTGGGCTGCTCTCTACGGAGCGACGAAGATTGCCGCCGGCGCAGCCAATGTCGGGCTGATCATTGCTTACAGCAAGCCGTCCGAATCGGACGTCAACGTGTTCTATTCGAGTCAGATCGAACCGTTCTATCAACGGCCCGTCGGTTTCGATCACCTGGCCGCGAGTGGCATCCAGGCACAGCGATACATTTCACGCCATCGCGTGGGACCGGCGGATCTGGCGAGTCTTGCCGTGCGCCGTTGGTCCGATGCGGCTGGTATCGGCCGAGTCGAAGTGCAGCAGGTCCCGACGGCACAGGACGTACTGACCGCTGCTAACGCGGCCGCTCCGCTGACACGCCTGATGATGTCGCGTCCTGTCGACGGTGCCGTCGCGGTGCTGCTTGCAAACGAGGAAGTTGCGCGGCGCACGACGCGTGTGCCGGCGTTCGTCACGGGCATGGGCACGGCGATCGATCGCCATTCATTTGCGTCGCGAGCGGCGGATCGGCTCGAGGCCTGCGAGGCTGCGGCGAAAGCTGCATACAAGCGGGCGGGGTGGTCCCGGCCCGCACCGTCGCTGGCGGAATTCAGTGCTTCATCGGTCGTGACCGAGCTGATGGTCCTCGAGTCGCTAGGGCTGGCGCCCACGGGCAGAGGCCTTGCCTACTGCATGGATTCCAGCACCACTGTTGTCAATCGTTCGGGTGGTGCACTACCTGCCGATCCGATCATGGCGACGGGCCTGGTCCGCCTCAGCGAGGCTGCGCGGCAGCTCTCGTATCCCGAGTCCTACGGCATCGAGGCCGGCAAAACGGCGATCGTCCATGGCGCCGGTGGCGTCGGCCTGCAACAGCACTGCGTTTTCACTTTAGAGGTCTGATTCATGGGACGTCACGTTGGAATAGTCGGCGTCGGTCAGACTCACCATTCACGGCGGCGCACCGACGTCAGCCAGGCCGGGCTCGTGCGCGAGGCGGTGGATCGCACGCTGGCGGATGCGAAACTCACCATGGAAGACATCGACTCCGTGGTCGTTGCGACCGGGCCGGTGCTCTTCGCGGCTGTGAACCAGCCGGAAAAATGGGTCGTGGATGCGATCGGTGCAACCATGAAGCCTCTCGTGCGAATCACCAGCGGCGGCGGCACAGGCCTCGCCGGCGCTTTGTCCGCTTATTACCAAATCGCCGGCGGGTTTGCGGACCGTGTGCTCGTCGTGGCGTACGACAAGCTCTCCGAAGGCGCGCTGCAATACTCCATTTCGACCCTGTACGACCCGTTCTGGGGCCGCGAATTCGCGGTCGGCATCATGGGTTTTTCTGCCGCCTACTGGCGTGCTCGCATGGACGTGCTCGGTCACACGGAAGAGGCGGCCGCGATGGTGGCGGTCAAGAATCGCCGTAATGCGATGAACAATCCTTACGCGCACGTCAAGAAGGAGGTCACCGTCGAGGACGTGATGAACTCCAAGCCGCTCGCGTGGCCGATCAAGACTTTGGACGTCCCGCCGATTTCCGACGGCGCCGCGGCAGTCGTGCTTTCCTGCGAGGAACTCGCTGCGAAGTCGACTGATCGCCCGGCGTGGATTCACGGTATGGGCTACTTCTGCGAGGCGGACAACGCGCCGGCACGCTCGATGCTCGTTTCCGAGCCGCTCGCGCTTGCGGCTCGTCGTGTCTATCGCGCTGCTGGAATCACCAACCCGCGCCGCCAGTTCGACGTCGTGGAAGTGCAGGAGCCGTACACGTGCTTCGAACTGAGCTACTACGAGAGCCTCGGTCTGTGTATGCCGGGCGAAGCGGCCGAGCTGATCCGCTCCGGCGCAACGCAAATTGACGGCGACATCCCCGTCAATCCTTCCGGAGGGTGTACAGGCGCCAACCCGATCGGCGCAGCTGCGCTCATTCGGCTGATCGAGGCAGCGAGCCAGGTGATGGGCAAGGCTGCCGGCAACCAGATTCCCAACGCAAAGCTGGCGCTTGCGCAGGCGGGCGGCGGCTGGGCGAACCTGCGCGGCGTCGCCGTGCTTGGCGCCTGACGGAGACATTCCAATGCTCGCTGTTCCCGACACATTCCCGATCGACCTGCCGCCGTTCAAGAGCGTTCTGTCGATGCCCTACACGCTCACTCCGGGCCGCGCCGCGGGCACGTTCCTCGCGGAAATCGGCAAGCGGCGCATCGTCGGCGCGAGATTTCCCCGCAGCGGCACCGTCGTCGTTCCAGCTCAGGACTTCTGTCCGTTCAGCAGCGAATCCGACCCAGAACTCGTCGAGGCGCCCGGTACCGGCACGCTCACCGCGTTCACTCGGACAGCGAGTGGGCTGATTGCTCTGATCCGCATCGATGGATCCGACGTGGACATGGTTCACCGCGTCGTCGGTGCCACACTCGAAGAGCTGAAGGTCGGCCTGCGCGTAGAAGCAGTCTGGTCGGATGACGGCGCTGAAGGTGTGCTTGCTATTGCGGGGTTTCGTCCAGCACCACACGCACCGATTGGCATGATTCGGCCGCTTGAAGGGACAGGCAAACCAGTCGAAGTCGTACCGTACAAGCTCGATCTGCACTACGAACACGCGTTCGGTCCCTACTACGGGCGGCTGTTCGACGAGATCAAGCACAACCGCCGCATCATGGGCGTGCGCACGCCCGATGGTGAAGGTGCGATGCTCCCGCCGCGTGAGATCTGCGATATCACCCACAAGCCGACAGGGACTTGGGTGGAGATCAAGCAGACCGGGACGGTGCGTGCGATGTCCATCATTTATTTGGAGTTCATCGGACAGAAGCAGCCGCCTCCGTACATCTACGCGGAGATCATGCTCGACGGCGCGTCCACGCGTCTCATTCACAATGTGGCAGGCGTAGACATGAGTCGCGCGAAGGCGCTGGTGAAGCCCGGCACGAGAGTGCGCGCTGTGTGGCGTGAACAGCGCACGGGTGCACTGGACGACATTTCTCACTTCGAGCTCATTCCTGACGGAGAGTAGCGCCGCCCGCGGCCACGCCCAGCATGTTCGCGATCCATTCACTACGCCTCGGCGAGCTCTACCTGCCTCACGGCGGGTCAGTCATGCGCGATCCCGTCCATTGCTGGCTCGTCACCGATGGCCAGACGCACGTGCTGGTCGACAGCGGCATGCCCGCCATCGATGAGGTGCGGCGCACGCTGAAAGTTGACGGCTATGGCGGCGGCCACGAAGCGCTGCGTAGCACACTTGCCGAGCACAGCCTCACGCCAGCCGATGTCCAGTACGTGATCTCGACGCACCTGCACTTCGATCACGGTGCCAACCTCGACTTGTTCCCGAACGCCTGTGTGGTCCTGCAACGTGAGGAGCTCTTTCACGCGATTGATCCAGTCCCCACGCAACGTATCTATTACAGGCGGGAGATGATCGGCGAGTTGATCAAGCGCAAACGCCCTTCGCAACTGCGGTTGATCGACGGTGATCTGGAGTTCATGGATGGGCTGCTGCTGCTGAAGCTGCCGTCACACACACCCGGCATGCAGGTACCCATCGTCACGACGGAGAAGGGCAAGGCGGCGCTCGTTTCGGATCTGGGAGACCACTACCGATATTGGTTCCCTGCAGATACGAGAGCCACGGACAAACCGATGCGCTTCATCGCCGACACGTTCCTGCCGAGCCCGATCCGCAGCGCCGGTGAGCGCGAGTACTTAGCGGCAATGCAACGTGTGGTCGATCATTCCGACATTGTCGTGCCGGCACACGACTTCCGAATTCCGGTGCACATGCCGCAGGAGTGGTTCGCCATTCCGGAATCCACGAGCGGTGACCTCGCACACCAACCACCACCGGATAGGAAATAGGCACAGCGCGCTCGTGGAATAGAGGGGGCATCTTGAACTTCGAAACCATTCTTTACGATCTTGCCGACGGTGTGGCAACGATCACGTTGAACCGCCCTGACGCTCTGAACGCGACCAACGACCCGTTGTATCGTGAGCTGTCTCACCTGCTCCGAGAGATCGAAAAGAACGACGACGTTGGTTGCGTTGTCATCACCGGGGCTGGACGAGGCTTTTGTGCGGGGGCCGACGTGAAGTCGATGAACCCCGACATGCCGACCCTGGCGCGGCGCAAGCGCCACCGCTGGATTCTGGCCGATGTGCTCAAGCCGCTCGTCGAACTCGAGAAACCAGTGATAGCCGCGGTGAATGGTCACGCAGTCGGCGCGGGCTTCAATATCGCGCTGGCGGCCGACATCCTCATTGCCAGCGAGTCGGCCGTGTTCAGCCAGATCTTCACGAAGCTTGCGCTGGTGCCCGATCTCGGTGGCCTCTACCTTCTCACTCGCGTCGTGGGGCTCAACAAGGCGAAGGAACTGTGCTTCACGGCCAAGAAGATCTCTGCCGTCGAAGCGCATGCACTCGGCATCGTCAATCATGTCGTCGCGCCGGACCAGCTCATGGTTGAGGCACTACGGATGGGACGGGAGATTGCGGCGGGTCCTGCCACGTCGTTGGCAATGATCAAGTCTCTCTTGAACAAATCGTCGACGTCGACGCTTGACCAAATGCTGGAGTATGAGAGCTATGCGCAGACCGTCGCGTACCTGACTCCCGAACACAAGGAAGGTGTGGCCGCCTTTCGAGAGAAGCGCGCGCCGCGCTTTCGCGGCCAACGGGACTGACGGCGATGGACTTCAGCTACAGCCCGGAGCATGAGCGATTCAGGAACGAGCTGCGGCAGTGGCTGGTCGAGAACCTTCCGGCCGGTTGGGGCGTCGACACGTTCGAGCCGAAGGACGAGGATGAGCGTGCTCGCTTCCGACTCGACTGGGAACGGAAGCTCCATTCGGGCGGCTGGATAGGGCTCAATTGGCCGCGCAAGTACGGTGGCCGCGAGGGCTCGCAGATCGAAAAAGGCATCTTCGCCGAGGAGATGGCTCGCGCTCGTGCCCCAGAGGGGCTGAACATCATCGGTCGCAATCTCGTCGGTCCAACGTTATTGCGTCACGGGACCGAAGCGCAGCGTCAGCGCTTCTTGCCCAAGATCTTGTCTGGCGAGGAAGTCTGGTGCCAGGGGTTCTCAGAGCCCAACGCAGGGTCTGACTTGGCCTCACTGCGTTGTCGCGCTGACCGCGTGGGTGATGAATTCCTCATCAACGGACAGAAGATCTGGACCAGCTTCGCACAATATTCGCAGTGGTGCCTGCTGCTCGCCCGTACCGATCCCACCGCCACGAAGCACCGTGGAATCAGCATGCTGCTGGTTGACATGAAATCGCCGGGCGTGTCGATACGGCCGCTGAAGCAGATCTCAGGGGAGAGTGAGTTCAACGAGACATTCTTCGATGGGGTCAGAGTTCCAGTGGAGAACCTCGTCGGCGAGCTCAACGAAGGTTGGAAGATCTGCCAGACGACACTGTCCGCGGAACGCGGCCCTGACGATGCCATCGCACGCCAGATCCGCTTCAAGCAAGAACTTGACAGCCTCCTTGCCACCGCAGCGCAGACTCGTCGCGGCAAGGCTCGAGCCATCGACGATCCCGTCGTTCGCCAGAAGCTCGCGAAGTCGATCATCGAAATTGAAATCATGCGGCTCAGCTGCCTGCGGGGCTATACCAAGATCGCGCACGGCACTGCCACGGCACCTGACGCGTCGATGCTGAAGCTGTACTGGAGCCACGCACTTCAGTCCATGTACGAGTCGGCGCTCGAGACATTGGGTCCAATGGCACCGTTCGTCGACGGCGACCCCCTGGCCGCCGCGGAGGGGCGCTACCAGTTGAGCTTTCTGCATTCGAAAGCCTTCACGATCTACTCGGGTTCATCAGAGATTCAGCGGACCATCATTGGCGAGCGCATGCTGGGCTTGCCGAAGTGACATGACGATGGACTTCGAATTCAACGAACAACAGCAGCTGTTCCGGGAGAGTTTTCAAAAATTTCTCGGGGACAACTATGACCTCGCGCGGCACGCCATCGTCGCGCAGGCCGATCGGTTCGATGAAACGCTCTGGAGCAACCTTGCCGAGTTGGGACTGTTCGCCATGCTCGTGCCGCAGAATCATGGCGGGATGGGGCTCGGCTGGGTCGATGTCGCGCTCGTGATCGAGGAATTAGGTAAATCGTTGATTCACTCGCCCGTCACTGACACGCTCGTGGCGACGGACATCATTGCCCGTTACGGTACGTCTGCCCAGCAGGCAACCTTGTTACCGCGAATCGCCACGGGTGCATTGCGTGTCGTGACCGCAATCGCCGAGCCCGACAGTGACTACGGCACGAAAGGCATTGCGGCGCTGGTTACGTCTGCGCAGAACGGCTGGCGATTGAGCGGCACCAAGATGCTGGTGCCGCATGCGGGCACCGAAGGCTTGGTGATGGTCGCGGCGCGAGCCGGCGCGGGAGGTCATCTGGGTATCGCGCTCGTTCCGCCACAACGGACCGGTGTGCAAGGCCGTCCGCATGTCACGCTTGATCCAGCCACAAAACTGGAGGGGGTCGTCTATTCCGACGTTTCGCTCGCAGACAGTGACTTCCTCGGCTCGCACCCCGAGGCTGTCAACGCAGTGGAGCGCCTGCTCGATCTTCATGCTGGCGTCGCTTCGCTCGCGATGGTCGGCATCGCGGGCCGGATGCTCGAGCTTTCTGTCAACTACGCGCACGAGCGGGTTCAGTTCGACAAGCCGATAGGCTCGTTCCAAGCCATCAAGCATCGCTGCGCTGACATCGCCGTTGCGCTCGATGCCGCTAGATCCGCGGCTTACTACGCCGCGTGGGCGCTCTCCGAAGGATCGTCAGATTCCGCAAAGGCCGTATCCATGGCCAAAGCCTACTGCGGGGATGCTGCACGGATGGCATGCAATGAAGGGATTCAGATCCACGGCGGGATGGGATTCACGTGGGAGCTCGGACTGCATTACTACCTGCGTCGTACCAAGCTCCTCGAGTTCAGCTATGGCGACGCAGCGTTTCATCGAGAACGTGTGCTGGCAGCGACGCTGCAGAGCCTCGGAATCGCGAGCTGACTTTCATGCAAATGGGTTCACTGATTCGGCGCGCTGCGCTCCAGTATGGCGATGCGCCCTGCCTGACGGAGGACACGCGGACGCTCAGCTTTCGCGAGTTCGACGCCGCGACCGATCGCGTCGGCAACGCACTGCTCGAGCGCGGATTGAAGCCCGGCGACCGTGTCGCCGTGATCCTGCCCAATTCCATCGACTGCCTGATCGCGTATTACGCGATCTTCAAGGCAGGCATGGTGCGCGTGCAGCTGAACGTACGCGAGACACTCGAAAACCATCGTTACAAGCTTGCAGATAGCGGCGCGCGCGGGGTCATCCATGCCGGCATTGAGGGCGTCTCGGCGGAGATCACGATCCTGCTGCCCGAGCTGATCGAGATGATTCACAAAGGCCCGCCCGGACCTTGCGCGGTCGACCGCGACCTCGATGCTCCGCTGCGCTTCGGCTACACCGGCGGCACCACTGGCAAGGCCAAAGCGGTCACGCTGACCACGCGCACCGATCTCATCGAGACCACGGCGTTCCTGACTGACCTCATCCCGGAACTCTCGCGCGGCGAGACCTTCCTGCACGCCTCTCCAATCGCGCATGCCTCGGGTGCGTTCTTCCTGCCGTCGCTGGTGCGCGGAGTGCACTCTCTGATGATGACGAAGTTCGAGGCCGGGGCGTTCCTGAAGCTCGCCGAGCAGAGCCGTGCGAGCTATACCTTTCTGGTGCCGACAATGATCGCGATGATCCTGGAGGATCCCCGTTCCGATGCGACACCGGTGGCGTTCAAGCGCATTGCATACGGCGCCGCATCGATCGCGCCTGCGCTCATGAAGCGCGCCGAGGCGCGTTTCGGGCGCATCTTTGCGCAGTGCTACGGCCAGGCCGAGAGCCCGATGTGCATCACGCATCTCAGACCCGAGGAACACGATCGCATCGGTTCCTGCGGGCGGCCCTTTACTGTCGCGGACGTCGCGATTTTCGACGAGAACGATCAACCGCTGCCGCCGGGCGAACGCGGTGAGATCGTAACGCGCGGTCCGCAGACCATGGCGTACTACTGGAACCGTCCGGAGCAGACAGCAGAGGCGTTCCGCAACGGCTGGCTCCACACGGGCGATGTCGGTTACATGGATGCCGACGGCTTCTTCTACATCGTAGACCGCAAGAACGACCTGCTGATCTCCGGCGGGTACAACGTCTATCCCCGCGAGGTGGAGGACGTGCTGCTCGCCTGTCCGGGCGTGGTTGAGGCTGCCGTGGTGGGCTTGCCCGATGAGCGCTGGGGCGATCGGGTGGTGGCGGTTGTCTCGGGCAAGGAGGGGCTCGATGCCGACGTGGTCATGCAGTTCGCGCGCGAGCGGCTGGCGGACTATAAGCGGCCGAAGAGCGTCGACATCTGGCCCGAGCTGCCGAAGAGCGCCGCGAACAAGATCCTGCGTCGCACGATCCGCGACCAGTTGACCGGCCGAACGAACCAGCCAAGCCACGGTGAAATCATGAGTGCCAGTTCCTGAGAGAACGCGCGGATGACCATCAAGCCGACCGACATCATCTCCCTGGTTGAACTCTTCTCGGTATCCGACTGGGAGGAGTTGCACGTCGAAATAGAAGGATTGCAGCTCTTCTTGTCGCGTGACCCGAACGCCAGGCTCACCCACGGCGGAGCGGATGCCGCGTCGCCGATGAGCCGCACTTCCGGCGGCGACCGACCCGCACGAGCGGAGGTGTCGGTCGCACCGACGCAGCAGGCGACATCAGCGACTGCAGCAGCCGACGATGTGCCGTCCCACTGGATTGCCGTGAAGGCGCCCAACCTGGGGACGTTCTACAGAGCGCCTAAACCGGGCGCCGCACCCTATGTAGAGGTGGGGCAGCGAGTCGATCTCAATACGGAAATCTGCCAGCTCGAAGTCATGAAGCTGTTCACGGTGGTGAAGGCGGGCATGGCAGGCATCGTGCGTCGAGTCTGCGTCGAAGACGCGCAGATGGTCGAGCACGCGCAAGCACTGTTCTATATCGAGCGGGCCTGAGTTGTTGATGCGTCGCCTCTTCGTGGCGAACCGCGGTGAGATCGCGGTTCGCATCCTGCGGACCGCTAAGGCCATGGGCATCCAGACCGTGCTCGGAGTATCGGCAGCGGACAAGGCGAGCCTCGGCGCCGAGATGGCAGATCGCGTCGTCGAATTGGGGCCGGCGCCGGCGCAGAAGAGTTATCTCAACGCTCCGCTCGTCGTGCATGCAGCCGTGGCCACGGGCTGCGATGCGCTCCACCCCGGCTATGGCTTTCTCTCCGAAAAGCCTGAGCTCTCGCGTCTGTGTGAATCGGTGGGCGTCGCCTTCGTGGGGCCGCGCGCCGAAACCGTGGAAACACTCGGCGACAAGATCGCGGCGCGTAACTTCGCTCGCGAAGCGGGTGTTCCCATGGTGCCGGGTAGCGATCTGATCGAGACATTGGTCGAAGCACGCCACGCCGCGAGCACGCTCGGTTACCCCGTCGTCATGAAGGCATCGGCCGGCGGTGGCGGCAAGGGCATGTTCAAGGCCGCGACGGTGGCCGAGCTCGATGCCTCCTTCGATCGCGGCAGGCGCGAAGCGGAAAGCGCTTTCGGAGATGGCAGGCTGTACATGGAGCGATTCGTGGAGCGTGCCCGCCACGTCGAGGTGCAGATCGTTGGCGATGGCCACGGCAAAGTCCTGCACTTCGGCGAGCGCGATTGCACCGTGCAACGTCGCTACCAGAAGCTGATCGAGGAGGCGCCGGCTTCCGCACTGTCGGAAGACGTTCGCCAGCGCCTGCATGCCGCCGCTGTGCGCCTGACCTCGAAGGCGTGCTACCGGGGCGCTGGAACCGTCGAGTTCCTGTACGACGTGGATCGCAACGACTTCTATTTCATGGAAGTGAACTCGCGGATCCAGGTCGAGCATCCGGTGACCGAGCAGGTCACAGGGTACGACCTCATCGAACTGCAGCTACGCGTTGCCGCGGGCGAGGGCCTTCGCGTCGAACAGGCGGATGTGAAGGTCCGCGGTCACGCGATCGAGTGTCGCATCAATGCCGAGGATCCGATGAATGGGTTCGCGCCGGCGCCCGGGCGCATTACCGGTTGGTTGCCGCCGCAGGGTGAAGGCCTGCGCCTCGATACGCACGCGCGCGAGGGGTATCTCGTGCCGCCGTTCTATGACTCGATGATCGGCAAGCTCATTGCCTCCGGCCCGGATCGGGAGAGCGCCGCTGCACGGCTGGTGCGCGCGATCGACGACTTCCGCATCGAAGGCCTGAAGACCACGCTCCCGCTGGCCTCATTCATCGTGGGGCATCCGGATTTTCGCCGCAACGAGATCACCACGCGTTGGCTCGAAGTGCACGGGCTGCCAGCGTTCGCCCCCTGAAGGTAACCGTCCATGGCACACATTGATTTTCTCGACGAGACGATGCGCGATGGGCAGCAAAGCTTGTGGGGGCTGCGCATGCGCGCCGGCATGGCACTGCCGGTTTCGCCGCTCATCGACCAGACGGGTTTCAAAGTCATTGACCTCACGGGCGGCGGCATGCTCGATGTGTTGACCCGTTACTGCCACGAGAACTACTGGGAAGGCCTCGACCTGCTCGTAGCCTCGATGCCGCGCACACCGGTGCGCGCGGGACTGCGCGCCAACGCCAACGTTACTTTCGGTGTCACCCCCGATGCGTTGATGGACCTTTGGGTTCGACGCCTGGGCGCGCACGGCGTGCGCTCGTTCTGGATCTACGATGTGCTGTTCAACATCGACAAGATGCTGCGGCTCGCCAAGGTCGCCAAGGAATCCGATGCGCAGGTGGCGGCCGCGGTCATGTTCGCGCTCTCGCCGGTGCATACCGACGAATACTATGCGGACAAAGTCGACAAGCTCGCCGCGTCCCCCGACGTCGACACCATTCTGCTTTACGACACTGCCGGCGTTCTCGAAAAAGATCGTTTGAAGTCTCTGGTTCCGGGCATGGTCGCCAAGGCTCGCGGCAAGAAGCTTGAATTCCATTCGAACAACTTGCTTGGCATGTCGGCCAAGGCGTACCTCGACGCCATCGAGCTCGGCGTCTCGGTGCTCCACACCGCCAGTCGGCCGATGGCCAATGGGCCTTCGGTGCCGTCAACTGAGATCATGGTCAAGAACGTCGAGCTGAAGGGCCACACGCACAATCTCGATAAGTCGCTCTTCAAGCCGGTGGCCGATCACTTCGAAGCCGTCGGCAAGGCGGCGGGGTTTCTCGTCAATCAGTACGCCGAGTACGACGTCTTCTCGATCGAACACCAGATTCCCGGCGGCATGATGGGCACCTTCAAGGCCCAGCTGGCGCAGCACAACATGAGCGGCCGTCTCGACGAGGTGCTGGAGGAGACTGCCAGAGTCCGTCGCGAACTGGGCTATCCAGGCATGGCCACTCCGTTCAGCCAACTCGTCGGAATCCAGGCCGTGCTCAACATCGTCACCGGCCAGCGCTACGGCACCGTGCCGGACGAAGTCGTCCAGTACGCAGCGGGCTTCTACGGCCAGCCAGTTGCGCCGGTCGACCCAGACATTCTCGACCGCATCATGGCTTCAGCGCGCGCGAAGGACGTGCTGGCCAATCCTCCGGAGCAGCCAACGCTTGAGGACCTGAAGAAGCGCTACGGTACGGACGATCTCGACGAGTTGATCTTGCGCGCGACGGTTCCGGCCGCAGACATTGCGGCCATGCGCGCTGCCGGACCGGTCAAGCGCTCGTATCCGCTGCTGTCGTCGCCGGAGCTGGAGCGCGTGCGGCAGATGATGAAAATCCAGCAGCTGCCGGTGATCGAGATCAAGTCGGCGGCCATGAACATCTCCCTGAGGCGGCGCAACTGATGTCGCGCAGGGCGGCATCTTGTCTGCTGCGAGCGGAGGGACCTATTCAGTCGTACCGCGGTCTCGACGTACCGACTGAGGTCCTGCTGAGGGAGGCTCCGACGCGGCGTGCCTTCCGAGGCTTTGCCCTGCGCGCACCCTCGGCCGGTCCGAGGAGCGTCATCGTTCGATCGACGAGCGCCGCGGCCGCAGCTGTCAAGTTGCGCGGACGGCGATACAGCAACGAGGTGATGATCATCTGGTTGACACTGCCGTTGAGAATCGCGGCGGTTTCATAGGGATTGTTGGAGCCCCACTCGCCGTCCTGCTCGCCCTGGCGGATCAAGTGGATGATGATGCGCACGTAGTCGTCGAAGTTCTGCCGCAGGGTGGTCTCCGCCACTAGGACGCTGGGCCATAGCTCAAGATAAAGCACGCGGGCCCATTCCGGGTTGCGCCGGGCAAAGTCCGCAGCAAGACAGAGGTAAAGACGCAACCGTTCCCGCGCGGTTTTCTTGCCGACGATCGCTTCGGCGTACTCACCGAAAAACGCGCCGAGTTTGCCCAGTGGCACCTGATAGGCGAGTTCTTCCTTGCTATCGTAGTACTCATAGATCGTCGACACCGGCATGCCGGCCTGGCCCGCGATGTCGCCGATGCGCGAGCGCGAAATGCCGTCGCGTGCGAAGACACGCAGGGCCGCACGCAAAATCTCTTCTTCACGACGCTTGCTGCGGTCCTGCTTGCGCTTTTGCTGCGGCGCCTGACATCGCTGCATCGCCTCGTGCACGAAACTCGTGATCTCATCCTCGACGACATTCGGCGGCGCCGGGTCGACGGGTACCTCAGTGACTTTGGGGCGGGATCGCTTGCTGTTGCGTGCTGGCATGATCTGTTGTCTGCGGCGGCAATAATCGGGGCTATTTGTCTGTCCGAGGTGCGACCTGCTGTTTGGCGGCAGATGCATTTTCGATCCTACCCGAAAGCACTCGGTTATGCGGCCGGTTGCGCGCCAATACGACACGCTGACGAGCGCTGCAGAGGCGATAAATCGCTCACGGTGTCGATCCCTGCCGCGATTGTGCAAGAGCCTGCCAAATCGTAGCCTGTCGTCTTCAGTATTCGCTGCGTTCAACCAATAGTGTGAAGTACTGTCCGACCTGCAGTGGATCGCTAGAGCGTCGAGCCGTCGTCCGCGGAGAGCCGCCGCGTCTCGTATGCACGCTATGCACGCGCATCGTGTACGAAAATCCGAAGGTGCTCGTCATGAGCCTGATCACCTTTGGAGCGCGGTTGCTCCTGGTTCGGCGCGCAACGGCGCCACGGGCCGGAATGTGGGCGCCGCCCGCGGGCTTCGTTGAGCTTGGCGAAACAATGGATGCTGCCGCCGCACGTGAGGTGCGCGAAGAGGCGGGCGTAGCGGTAGCGCCCGATCAACTCGACCTCCATGTCGTGTCGAATTTGCCGCTGATTGGCGAGATCTATGTCTGTTTCCGTGGCGTCGCAGAATCCGATGAAGTGCGCGCCGGGCAGGAATGCGACGACTGTCGATTCTTTGCTCATGACGAGATCCCGTGGCAGCGGCTGGCTTACCCGCAACTGACCTCCTACATCGATGGCATCTTCGTCGAGATCGTGCGCAACTCCTACTCGGTGCACTACACGTGCACAGACCAGCACGGCATGCGCGTGAACAGCTATGTGATCGGCAAGCGGCGAACTCTGATCGAACCGGCCGCCATCTTCGAACCGCATGCAAAGGGAGATTATTTCGATCCCACGCAGGACCCCGATGGAGGATTCTGCGATGCGGCGACGTGGCGACAAAAGTAGCAAGCTACTTGTTCATGTTGCCGCCGACGGGATCGCGCGCAGCAGAAACTCTTCCACGACCTCGGCTACGCGCTCGGGAGCATCGTGGTGCAGGTTGTGCCCCGTGTCCGGAAGGTAAGCGATGCGGTCGTGACCGATCTGCTGGCGCACGAAGTCGAATGCGGCGGGATTCGCGCGAACGGAGGTTTGCAGGGGCTCGTCAGCAGCAACCCATAGACTCGGTGCGCGGATTCGACGCCAGCACTCTGTCCACTCCTGCAATGTGCGTATCGAAGGAACCGAGCGGCGCCGGCGGGCTTCGAATTGCCAGGTGACGGTTCCGTCATCCAGCTGACGCGAAATGTTTCGCGCCAGGTAGAGCGCCTTCGCCGACGTGAGTCGTGGATTGATGGCGCGCAGTGTCTGCGCCATGTGCTCGAACGACTCATAACGCACTTGCGGGGCATAGTGGGGTACTCCGCCGCGCAGCCAAGCCTGCATCGATTGGATGTATTCAGCTTCTGAGCTCGCCAATACTCCGAAGGCGTCGAGTGAGATCATGCAGCAAACGCGTTCGGGTCGCAGTGCTGCGTAGACCGCGGCCAGATTGCCGCCGAGGCTGTGCCCCACGAGGTTGACTGCCACTTCGGGTAGTAGCGTTTCGAGGATCACGTCCAAGTCGGCGAGATACTCATGGAACCACGCGTTACGGTTTGGCGACCGGGTGAGTCCATGTCCCCGCAAGTCTGGGGCTATGACGTGCCAGTCGCGCTTGAACGCATCGACGACGAACTGAAAGCTGACCGATGTATCGCGCGTGCCATGCAATAGAACCAATGGCGGCGCTGTGTCAGGTCCCCACATTCTGATCGAGTAGTCCGCCTCACCCGCACGACAGCGCACCGTGCGCGAGTGCTTCAGTGGTACGTAAGCGTTGTCATCCGCACCCGCGGTCATTGCCGGTCGGCCACGTG
>DATELY010000271.1:0-12107 GCA_035276085.1 Steroidobacteraceae bacterium
TCAGTTCGCGACGAGTGTGCAGGGGTGATGTTGCTTGGGTTCGTGGCCCTGCCCCCACCCCAACCCTCCCCCGCTGCGCAGGGGAGGGAGTCGGAAGTGAGGCGATTGCGTCATCACACCACAAGGGCTCTTGCCCCCTCCCTTGCGCAGCGGGGGAGGGTTGGGGTGGGGGCACGCACCACCGCAATGAGCAGCCGCTTCACTCTCAAATCTCCCCCACCTTCGCCAGTGCCAGCACCTTCTCCTGCCGCGACACCACCACGCCACCCGGCTTCTCCGCCGTCACGACGAATGCCGCAGGACTGCCAACCGGCAGCTTCGCGTGGAACGGAATGATCACATCGCCATTCGGCGCCGTGGTGGCCACATCGAATACACCGCCATCGACGGGCTCCGGATACGTGCGTGATGTATCCGCGATCCACAACTGATACTGCTCGCGCCGTGGGTCGTTGGCCGGCAAGCCGCGGAAGCGCAGAAAGCCGCGCTGCGTGACCGGATCGAACACGACATCGCCCTGCACCGGTTGGGGTCCGGCAGGTCCCGTCGACCACGCCGCTTTGAGCGTGCCCTGCTGCTGCAGCAGTTGTTCGCGTTGCGAGACCGGATCGGGCGTGGTTTGCGCGATGCGCGGGCCGATCTCGCCCGTCAATCGCGGGTACCAGCCCACCACCGCAAGCGCAAAGCAGGCCGCCGCAGCCCACCATCCCGCCGCGCCGAAGCGGCTCGAGCTTCGGCTCATCGGCGCCGCAGGTGCGATCGTCGGGATCGACTTGACCACACGCCGACGCGTGGTGTCCGGCATGCGTTGCAGCGGGCCGAGCGAGGCGAGCATCGCGGTTGCTGCCACATGCTCCAGCTCGTCACGCTCTTGTTTGGACATCGCTGCCGTGAGCTTCTCGAGCGCGGCGCGCTCCTCCACCGACAAGCCTTCGGTCGATTCCTTGATCAGCAGATCGATCAGATTGTCGTCGTTCAGCCAGGTGTCGCTCATGAGCGCACCTCCTCGCCCAGCATCTGCCGGACATGCAGCAAGCCTCTGCGGATCAGCGTCTTCACGGTACCGAGCGGCATGCCGGTCTGCGTTGCGATCTCGCTTTGCGATAAACCATTGACGATGGCGAGCGCGATCACCTGGCGTTGTTCCGGTCGCAGCGTTTCCAGCGCTTCCGCGGCACGCCGCGCTTCCACGCACGCCTCGGCGCCCGAGGCATGGGTTGACTGTGGCAGCTCCTGGACCTCGTCGATCGACACTTCCTGAGGGCGACGCCGCGCGGAACGGATGCGATCGATCAGTGCGCGACGCGCCACCGTTGCAATGAAGACGGGCTCGGAGCCGCGCGTGGGATCGAAGCGCTCGGCACCGCGCCAGAGCTTCAAAAAGATCTCCTGCACGGCGTCCTCGGCATCCGCAGCCGAACGCGACATCTTGCGGGCGATCGACCAGATGAGATCGCCGTACTGACGTACGCATTCGTCGAATGCAGGCCGTTCGCCCGCCGCGACGCGTTCGAGAACGCTTGGCACCGAAACGATCCTCGCGTTGTTATGCGCCAGGGCAGCGAGTATAGCCATGACGAGCAGTACGTGATCGCCCGTCGATCGGATTCAATGAATGGTCACCGGGGACTGTAACAACTGATTCTGCACTGTAAGTTGCGTCCCTTCCCCCTGCGCCAGCGGGGGAACGACCGGAGGAAGTGGCGCGCCAGGACAGGATGGGGGCAGGCCGGTAAAGCGCAGTGACTAACGCAGCGCCCCCACCCTGGCCCTCCCCCGCTTCGCAGGGGAGGGGACAGAATGCAGTCTGGTTTCAGTTGTTACAGTTCACCATGCGCGCGACGGATCAACCCCGAAACCGATCTGCATATCGTTCCCGCAGCACATTCTTCTGCACCTTGCTCATCGCATTGCGCGGTAGCTCATCCACGATGTAGACGACCTTCGGCGTCTTGAACGTGGCCAGCTGGGCTCGCAGCGTGGCGATGATGGCCTCTGACGTCAGCGTTGCGCCCGGCTTCAGCGTCACCGCCGCGGCCACTGCCTCACCGAAGTCAGGATGCGGAATGGCAAAGACCGCGCTTTCGATCACGCCGTCGAGCGCATCGAGCGCCTCTTCGATCTCTTTCGGATACACATTCAATCCGCCGGAGATGATCAGATCTTTCGCGCGGCCTACCAATCGCAAGTAGCCATCCGTTTCGAGCTGGCCCATGTCGCCGGTGATGAAGTGGCCATCGGCACGGATCTCCGCGGCCGTCTTCTCGGGCATGTTCCAATAGCCCTTGCACACATTGGGTCCCTTCACCTCGACGATGCCGATCTCGCCTCGTGCGACTGGACTGCCGTTGTCGTCTGCAATGCGAACGCTGACATCGGGCAACGGCAACCCGACTGTTCCGGGGCGCCGCTCACCGTGCAGCGGATTCGACGCGATCATTTGCGTTTCCGTCATGCCGTAGCGCTCGAGAATGCGCTGCCCCGTGCGCTGTTCGAACTCATTGAACGTCTCGGCCAGCAACGGCGCCGATCCCGACACGAACAGACGCATGTTGCGCACCGCTGCCGGATCGAGCCCGGGCTCACTCAACAACCGCGTGTAGAACGTGGGCACACCCATCATCACGGTCGCTTGCTCGAGATCATGCAGCGCGCTGCGCGCATCGAACTTCGGCTGCAGCAACATCGTGGCACCGCTGAGCAACGCGCAGTGCAGCGCCACGAACAGGCCATGAATGTGATAGAGCGGCAAGGCATGCAGCAGCACGTCTTCGTTCGTGAAGCCCCAGAGTTGCACGAGCGTCTCGGCATTCGACAACAGGTTGCCGTGGGTGATCATCGCACCC
Source organism: Steroidobacteraceae bacterium (assembly GCA_035276085.1). Classification (GTDB taxonomy): domain Bacteria; phylum Pseudomonadota; class Gammaproteobacteria; order Steroidobacterales; family Steroidobacteraceae; genus DATELY01. Next base: position 2,847 of record DATELY010000271.1, read on the forward strand.
TTGGAACGGCCGGTCGTGCCCGAGGTGTAACAGATCGAGGCGAGATCATCCGGTGCACGCTGCACGATGGCGGCGAGGGGCGCGGCACGCTGCGCCTGCTCGACGAAACAACCATCCGCTTGTGTGCCCTGCGTGAGCACTTGCTCCACACCGCACTCGGTACCGACCCGACGCAGGTCGAACGCTCGTTGCGGTGTGCACACGAAGACGCGCGGGCTCGCGTCGCCGAGGAAGTACTTCACCTCCTGCGCCTGGTACGCGGTATTGAGCGGCAGATAGACCGCACCGGCTTGCAGCGTCGCCAGATACAGCAGCACGTTCTCGTACGATTTCTCCACCTGCACGGCGACGCGGTCGCCGGGTCTCACGCCCAGCGAGAACAGCGCCCCGGCAAAACGACCTACATCCGCTGCCAGTTGCTCGCCCGAGATCGAGCGCTCGCCCGTTTCAATGAGTGTCTTGCGTGCGTGGTGCTGCAGCGATGCGTGAATGCGGGCGTACAGATTCATCTGGTGTCCTGAATCAGTGATGCGTGCAAGTCAATTCGACGAGGGGAGATGGCGCAACGGCGTAATGGCGTCAGAAATCACGCACTCGACGCCATCTCGCCATGACGCCCTCACGCCATTGCGTGCTGACCAACTTACGCAGTCCGATCCCTCGTTCCATGCGAGCAAGAATGCGAAGATTATCCCGGAACGCAGCAAGGGATTAACACCATGACAGCGAGCGGACGCATTCGCGCAGGCATCGGCGGCTGGGACTACGACCCGTGGCGGCAAACGTTCTATCCGGCCGACGTGCCGAAGAAGAAGCAGCTGGAATATGCCAGCCGGCATCTCACGGCCATCGAAGTCAACGGCACGTTCTATCGGCTGCAGACACCGGCCGTGTTCGCGAAATGGCGCGATGAAGCGCCCGATGACTTCGTGTTCTGTATCAAGGCCCCGCGCTACATCGTGCAACGCAAAGTGCTGGCTGACGCCGGCAGTGCCATCGAGCGCTTTCTCAATAGTGGCCTCACCGAGCTCGGCCCGAAGCTGGGGCCGATCCTGTGGCAGATGCAGCCGTCGTATGGGTTCGATGCGACGGATCTCGAACGCTTCTTCGAGTTCCTGCCCGCGACGCTGAACGGCGTGCGGCTGCGACATGCGCTGGAAGTACGGCACAAGAGTTTTCTGTCGCCGGATCTCATCGCCTTGGCGCGACGTTTCCATGTCGGCACGGTGTTCGTCGATTCGGACTCTTATCCGCGCTTTGCGGATGTCACGGGCGATTTCGCGTACGCGCGTCTGCGTCGCGCACAGGCCGAGATTGAAACCGGATACCCGGAGCACGCACTGGATGAATGGATCGAACGCGCTCGCGCATGGGCACGAGGCGGTGTGCCCGCCGACATGCCTCGCGTCGACGGCACGAGTGCCGCCGAGCAGCCACGCGACGTGTTCATGTTCTTCATCAATGGCGCCAAGGAGCGCGCACCGGCGGCGGCGATGCGCTTGATCGCAAAGCTGGGCGCGCCATGACGACGCTCACGGACCTGCTGGCCACGTTGCCGCAACGAGGTTCGGTGCGCTGGATCGGCTTGCGGCCCGCGCGCCGCGCGCCGGTGACAGCAGTCGATCAGGTGGAAGTGCGCATGGGTCGTGGATTGGTGGGCGATCACTTCGCGGGCGGAAGCACCAGCGCCCGGCAAGTCACGCTGATTCAGGCAGAGCACATCGACGTCGTCGCGCGGCTGCTCGGGCGGAACCCACTCGATCCCGCGCTGGTGCGCCGCAACGTCGTCGTCAGCGGGATCAATCTGTTAGCACTCAATGGTGCGACCTTTCGCATCGGTACGGCGTTGCTCGAAGGCAGCGGTGCCTGCCACCCATGCTCGCGCATGGAAGAGGCGCTCGGGCTCGGTGGCTTCAATGCGATGCGAGGTCATGGCGGTATCACGGCGCGGGTCGTCGAGCCGGGGTGCATCCGTGTCGGCGATGACGTTGCGCTGATCAGAGCGGGTGGATTGGCGTCGCATGAACGTTGAGGTGCGCCGCGAGTGACGCCCTTTTTTACAATTTGGCTGGCTTATGTAGGTGCTCTGACGCGGTCCGAAAGATCGGTGACTTGCCGCACAGGCCTGTGGAAAATCGACTGCTAGCGTTTGTCAGCCTTATCGGCTATTTGGTAATCCAATGTCGCCGCAGTCACCGAAACCCGACCAGGATCTCGACCGAACTGATGAGCTGCCGCGGCTGGACGTGGCCGCCTACGAAGCCGCGATGCGGCGCGGCGAAGAAGATCCTTTATCGCGCACGGACACGTGGGTCGTTCGCGCGCTGCACGATGCCGAACTGCCGGACGAATTCGACGAAGGCACGCAGCGCCATCTGCGCCCGGTTGCCGAGCCTACGGTGCGCGTGCGGCAACCCGAACCGACGCAAGATGTCACGACCGAAGTCGAGCGCATCCTCACCCGCATCGACGAGCTCGAGCGCGAGCTCGAAACGACACGCGGCGACAGTCAACGCTGGCAGACCCGCTGCAACGAACTGTCGGTGGAGCGCGCGGAACAAGAAGAACGTACCGGCACGCTCACGGCGAACAATGCCCGTCTCGTCGAGCAACAGCAGATTGCCTACGACCGCACGCAGCTGCTCGAAGCGCGCATGCGCGAAGAGGGGGAGCTGGCACAGAAGCGCATCGCCGAATTGCAGAACACCCTGCATTCCGAGCGCACGACCCATGCAGAACTGAAACAGCGCCTCGAACAACAGCTGTCCGATGCGCGCGCACAGGTCGAAACGCTGTCGCGCAGTCTGCTGGACACGCAATCGCAGCTCACGACTCAAACCGATCTTGCGCACACCCGCGCACGTGAGATCGGCGCCTTGCAGGCGGGATTTGCGGATCAGCGTCGTGCCGCCAGCGACATGGCCCGACTGCTTGCCAGCAAGATGACCGAGTACGAGGCGCTGCTCACCGAGCTCGATCGCCGCGAGACGGCGCTCACCGCGCTCGAAGGCGTGCGGCTCGATCTGATCGAACAGCTCGATGGCATGACCGAGGCCGAGCGCACGCGCTCCGCTGAGCTGGAACAGGCGCGAGCAGCGCTCGCTGTGGCACGCACGACAGAACAGCAACTGCAACGCACGCTGACCGAGCGCCAGCAGGACATCTCGCAACGCGACAGTCAATTGCAGCAAGTGCGTGGCGAACTGGCACAGACGATCCAGGAACGCGACGCGACCCGCGCGACCTTGGGTGACGAGCAAAAGAATCACGCCGGCGCAATGACCCAGATGGCCGCGCTGACGCAACAGCACGAGGCGGTATCGAAGTCGCTCGAAAACACAACGGCTCAACTCGATGCACGGACGGCCGAGCTGGCAGAAGCACAGCGCCTGATTGCACAACGGCAGGAAGACATCCACCGTCACGAGCAGGAAGCGCAAGCGCGGGACACCGCCGCGCACGGGCTCAGAGGCGAGCTGGAGAAGGCGCTCGAGCACATCGTGCACCTGGTCGCACAGCGCGATCAGCTCACGGCGGCACGCGATGACCTCGATGCACGGTTGACTACGCTCACGACCGAGTTCGACGCACAGCAGACACAGTGGGTCGAGACGCAGACGAACGCCACGGATCTGCGTTCCACTCTGGAGAAAGCGCAGAAGCTGGCCGAAGACCGGGCCGAAGCCCTGTTGCTGGCGCGGGAAGCGCTCGACGATCTGCGCTCCAGCAGCAGCTCAGCCGAAGAAGAGTTGTCGCAGGCGACCGCGCAAGTGCAGCGCCTGCAGGCACAGCTGCAGGAGCAAACCCGCGAGCTCGAAGCGCATCGACTCGAGCTGTCCGCGAGCCGCGCCGAAGTCGGTCGGCAGACGCGCGCACAGGAAGATCTGGAACGCGCCGTACGGTTACGCGATGACCTGCTGCACACCTTGCGGCAGGAACTGCAGACCGCACAGGACGAGCGCGGCACCCTATCCGGGCAATTGGACAAGGCGCGTTCGCGGACCAAATCCTTGGCCGAACGCATCTTCCAGAAGGACGCGCGTATCGCGACGCTGCGCGCCGATCTCGCCGTGCACTCCGAAGCGTTGGCAGCAATCCGCCGCGACGTGAAGAGCGGCGGCGAGGTGGAATCGGAACGCGTGTTGGAACCCATGGGGCACGAAGGTCCGCTCGTCGTGTTGAACCGCAAGGTGATGACCGTGGGCCGCACCGAAGACAACGACGTGTGCGTGCCATCGAAGATGGTCAGCCGCCGTCACGCACGACTCCTGGTCGGACCCAACGCGGTGATCGTCGAAGACGCCGGCAGCACGAACGGGTGTTATGTGAACGATCAGTCGGTGCGCAAGCACCTGCTGCGCGAAGGCGACGTGCTGCTGATCGGGGATCGGAAGTACAAGTTGCGGAGTCGGGAGCCGGCGGCGGAGAGCTGAGGACTCCTGGAACTCAAGTGATACGGCACCGCAGCTGAACCCAGCGTCCCTTCCCACAGGATGGGGCTCTGAAAAACGACCGCGCTGCCGCGCTCGCCCCCACCCTAGCCCTCCCCCGCTTCGCAAGGGAGGGGACCCGAATTACGGCAACCTTAGGCCGCGGTCGTATTTTTCTGCGCGCCTTTCGGCGGCTGCTTCACCGTGTAGAGCACGTTGTCCGCGACGCGCGATAACCAGCCGCCCGAGTGCAGCATCAGCTTGAGAACGTGCAGGATGACGCGGCCGCGGCCTTCCACCGCGAGCTCGCAATCCTCTTCGATCTTGCAATCCTGCATTTCAAAAATGTTGTCGCCCTCAATGATGAGGCGGCACTCCGCGAAGTGGCATTTCTCGAAGACTTTGCCGTCCAGCACGACGCGCTGGCCTTTGAAGGACTTGCCGGAGACCAATTTCATTGTGTACCCACTGAAAATCGAGGCAGGGAAGGCTCGCGTATGTACACGAACCGAGGGCGCTTGCCCAGCCTCGAGGAACTCGCCCGCCCGCGGTTCAGTTGGAAAGACGGGAGAACCTCTTCGCAGGAGGAGCTGTGGCCCAAATTCAAGCCAGTGCATCGTACGTGCGTCACGGATTGCGGCAAAAGCTCGACGAACAGCAGGTCTTGCGCTCGCTGCAGCACCGCAGCGGCTTCGAGTCGCCCGCGGCTACGCAGCAGATCTGGGAATTGTTGGCAACACCGCAAACCGTGAGAAGCCTCGCTCGCGCGCTGGCGAGTACGACCCATCTCGACGAACAGCGCTGCGCGCATGAAGTCGAGGATGTGCTGGTGCAGCTGTTCGATGCCGATCTGATCGAGATCTCACCGGATTCCTAGGAACAGCGGATTTGAGATCGTGGTATTGCGCTGGCTAGCTTGCTGGTCGGCCGGCCAGAAGCCTGACAGAACTTTCTGGCCGGCTAGCCAGCTCACTGGCTAACCCTCCTGTGATAGTCCGTTACACGCCACTAGTGGCAGCTCGGCCGCTCGTCGAGCAAGTGATTGGCCGCGAGCAGACGAATACCAGCCACTGTTTCGTTGTCCGCCTGCCGGTACGCATCCTTGACGAAACCCTCGAGCTCGCCGAGGCCGTCGTACTGCGAGGAGCGAATTTCGTACAGGAAGCGGACGAACAACTGACCCGGTGCGGGTTCTTCGATGCGCATCGTTACGTTGGCGTGTTCCACAGCGGCGTTCGCCTCGACCTCGTAGCTCACGCTCTCGCCTTCCATGAATCGCACGCGGTCGCGCACGCGGAAGTTGCCGAAATCCAGCTCGCGCGCAAGAGACCCATCCTGCTGCGGTGTGAGCTCGACGTTCTCGAGCCAGGGCATGAAGTAGCGCGGCATCTCGGCCCGACGCACCAACCCCTGCCAGAGCTGATTTCGTGACAGCGGCGCCAACCGCGGATCGGCCAGATCGTTGACACGCACGATGTGCTCGAACGTCAGCGGCATGGGGAAAGCGGTTGGCCGTTGGTAAGAACGCCGATTATCGACGCGCGGTTCTGAGTCTAACCGCCGACCGCTTCCCTCAGTAAATTCCCTGCGACCGCAGGTACTCATCGTAAGTCCCCTTGAAGTCGACGATCACACCGTCCGCCTTCAATTCGAGGATGCGCGTGGCAAGACCTGCGACGAATTCGCGGTCGTGCGAGACGAAGATGAGTGTGCCGGGATATTTCTCCAGACCGATCTGCAGGGATTCGATCGTCTCCATGTCCATGTGGTTCGTGGGCTCGTCGAGCAGCAGGACGTTCGGCTTCGTCAGCATCAGCTTGCCGTAGATCATGCGGCCCTTCTCGCCGCCCGAGAGCACCTTTACCGACTTCTTGATCTCATCGCCGGAGAACAACAGACGGCCGAGCGTTGCACGCACGGCTTGATCGTCATCGCTGGGTGCGCGCCACTCACTCATCCAGGTGAACAGATCGATCTTCTTCGCGAATTCGGCTTGCGGATCCTGCGGCATGTAGCCGAGTTGCGCGTTCTCCACCCAGGAGATGCGGCCGGCGTTCGGCGTCAGTTCACCGGCCAGACAGCGCATCAAGGTCGTCTTGCCGATGCCGTTCGCACCGATGATCGCGACGCGCTCGCCGGCTTCGATCGTGAAGCTCAGGTCGTTGAGCACCTGCGTTTCGCTGCCCGGGTACGCGAACGACAGTTTTTCGACGGTCACGGCATTGCGATACAGCTTCTTCGCCTGCTCGAAGCGGATGAAGGGATTCTGCCGCGACGACGGCTTCATCTCCTCGATCTTGATCTTGTCTATCTGCTTCAGACGCGAGGTCGCTTGCCGCGCCTTGGATGCGTTGGCGGAGAAACGGCGCACGAACTCCTGCAACTCGCCGATGCGCTCTTTCGCTTTGGCATTCGCCGCGGCCACGCGCTCGCGCGCCTGCGTCGAGGCGAGCATGAAGTCATCGTAGTTGCCGGGATAGATCTTGATCTCGCCGTAATCCACGTCCGCCACATGCGTGCACACTTGATTCAGGAAATGGCGATCGTGGCTGATGATGATCATCGTGGCGTTGTAATCGTTGAGCACGCCTTCCAGCCAGCGGATGGAGTTGATGTCCAGGTTGTTGGTCGGCTCATCGAGCAGCAGCACGTCGGGCCTCGAGAACAATGCCTGAGCGAGCAACACGCGCAGCTTCCAGCCCGGCGCCACCTCACGCATCGGGCCGTTGTGCAGTGATGGATCGATGCCGGCATCTTTCAGAATGCTGGCCGCGCGCGCCTCTGCGTTGTAACCGCCGTACTCGGCAAACTTGGCTTCCAGATCGGCGGCGCGTATGTAGTCCTTGTCGGTCGACTCGGGATTCGCGTAGATGGCATCGCGCTCCTGCATCGCCTGCCACATCTCGACGTGCCCTTGCAGCACCACATCGAGCACACGCTGGTCTTCGTAGGCGAATTGATCCTGTTTCAGCTTGCCCAGGCGCAGGCCATTCAGCAGCATCACTTCGCCGGCGCTCGCCTCGAGATCGCGGCCGAGAATTTTCATGAACGTGGACTTGCCGCAGCCGTTGGCGCCGATGAGACCATAGCGATTGCCGTCGGCGAATTTCAGCGTGACGTGTTCGAAGAGGGGCTTGGCGCCGAATTGAATGGAGACGTTCGAAGTCGAGAGCATTGGCGTTCCAAAAAAAAATCAGTACACGCAGGCTCCCGTCCGGTGTTGGCCGGCATGCCTGCATCGAAGCGAATTGAAGAGTGCCCCCACCCTGCCCTGGCGCGTCACTTCCTCCGGTCGTCCCCCGCGTCGCAGGGGAGGGAAAGAGGTCACCCAAGTGAGTTCGTCCTTGCGAACCACACGATGCGAAAACCTCTCGCGCGAATGACGAGCGACACGCGAGACAGCACCTGATTCCGAGCTCCCTCCCCTGCGGAGCCCCTCGTCAGGGGTTCCGAAGCGGCTCGGGGGAGGGTTGGGGTGGGGGCAATCCGGATGCGCATGAGTTTAACGTCTCGGGCCCGTCCATGCCTGCCCTATTCCCCGCCCTGGGCGCGTACCTCCTCGCCCGCGCGCCAGGCGCGAGCAAATTCCTGCCGCAATTCGTCCTCCCGCCCCATATATCGCGGCGAAAAGTGAAACGGCACGGCATTGCGTGCACGCGCCTCATGCGCGATTTCGCCTGCGAATGCGGCGGTCAGATGGGCCTTCCTGTCGGCATGCTCCTGATCCTGCGCGAGGAAAACCGCCTCGATGAACAGCAGATCCACGTCCTTGAAGAAGTCGATGAGCCGCTGCCGGTTCGCCGCGTGCCCCGCGACGTCGGTGATGTAGCCGAGCTTCTGCCCGGGCAGGAACTCCAGTAGCGAGCGTTTCAGCTCGCCGAGCGCGAACGTCTGCGCTCGCGCGCCCTGGCGGGTGCGCCACTGCACGTGCACGGGTGTGTCATCGGGCGCCTGCTCGCGAACGCGGCGTTTCAAGTCGGTGAGCCAGGGGCCGGTGGGCAGACCGAGCTCGTCGAGACGGTTCTTCCACACATTGATGTGCGTGCCTTCGACGAACAGGAAGGACAGCGAGGGAATGCCGTGATGATCGAGGCGGACCGCCTGCACGGTGAACTGCTCTTCTGCGAGCAGCACGCCGTTCGGTGCGTCCACGGCTGACAGGGGCTCGCGTTCGAAGCGCTGTCGGCTGCTGAAACGAGCGCGCTCGACTCGGTCATCCGCCTGTAATTCGTGCGCAGTCACGACGAAATCGGTTGGATAGTTCTGCACCAGATTCCAGGTGTACGCCGCGAGCTTGTGCTCGACGCGATCGAGGAACGGCGCCGGCCCGTAGATGCTCACGCCGGTATCCCGGCCGAGACACACGCGCAGCAGGTGATCGAAGCCCGCGAAGTGGTCCATGTGCGTATGGGAGACGAACACGTCGCTGACCCGCAGCAGCTTGCGTGTCGGCAGTACGGTGATGTCGCCGATATCGAACAGCAAGGCGCGCCGCTGGAATTTCAGGTCGACGTACACGCCTGGATCACCGAAGGTCCGGTTGACGAGCTCGGCTTGGAAGATGGGGCGCATGGGAGGACTTGGGGCCTGGGGCCTGGGGCCTGGGACTTGTGACGTGAGGAACACGGGTGTTCCTCTTCCTCTAACCCCACGGCCCAGGTCTCAGGTCCCACACCTCCCTGTTTAGTGTGAGGGCGGCGGGGCTCTCTATAATCGTTGGACGCGAACGTGCTTGCCCCCACCCCAACCCTCCCCCGCTGCGCGGAGGAGGGAGTCAGAGCTCGCGAATCATTGCTCCCTCCCCTGCGCAGCGGGGGAGGGTTGGGGTGGG
>DATELY010000272.1:0-37677 GCA_035276085.1 Steroidobacteraceae bacterium
GGCTCCTGCCATGGGACCAGGCATGGTCCATCACCCAGCGCACGCTCGCCTACACCAATCACACGTTGCTGCCCGAAGCGCTGGAAACCTGGGGCTTGCCGCTGTTTCGCAGCATGCTCCCCCGGCCGCTCGAGATCATCTATGAGATCAATGCGCGCTTCCTGGATGAGCTGCAACGGCGCTATCCCGGCGACGAGGCCCGTGTGGCGCGGCTGTCGTTGATCGACGAAACGGGAGAGAAGCGCGTGCGGATGGCGCATCTGGCAACCGTGGGCACGCATGCGGTGAACGGCGTCGCCGCGCTGCATTCACGCTTGCTGCGCGAGACGGTACTGCGAGACTTCGCCGAGCTGTGGCCCGAGCGCTTCTGCAACGTCACCAATGGCGTGACGCCGCGACGCTTCATGATCCTGAGCAATCCACGGCTTGCACAGCTCCTCGACGAGATCGTCGGCAGCGGCTGGGCAGCGGATCTGATGCGACTCAAGGAGCTCGAACGGCATGTCGATGACAGCGCTCTGCGGGATCGATGGCGCCGTATCAAGCTCGAGAACAAGCAGACGTTGAGCCAGCTCATTCGCGAGCGCACCGGCATCAGCGTGGACCCGCAAGTGCTGTTCGATATCCAGGTGAAGCGGATTCACGAATACAAGCGCCAGCATCTGAACGCACTGCACATCATCACCTTGTACCGCCGGCTGCGCGACAATCCGAACCTGGAGATGGCTCCGCGCTGCTTCGTGTTCGCCGGCAAGGCCGCGCCCGGTTATCACATGGCGAAGCTCATCATTCGTCTCATCACGGGCATCGCCAACACCGTCAACAACGATCCGATCGCTCGCGGCAAGCTGCAGGTCGCCTTCCTGCCGGACTTCAACGTCAAGAACGCCCATTCGATCTATCCAGCCGCCGACGTGTCCGAGCAGATATCGACCGCCGGCAAGGAGGCCTCCGGCACCGGCAACATGAAATTCACCCTCAATGGCGCGTTGACCGTCGGTACGCTCGATGGTGCGAACGTCGAGATCCGCGAAGAAGTCGGCGCCGAGAATTTCTTCCTGTTCGGCTTGACCGCGCAAGAGGTGGAAGAAACTCAGAAGCGCGGCTACCGGCCGCGCGATTTCTACGAGCGCGATGCAGAGCTGCACGCCGTTCTGGATCTCCTCGGCGACGGCACGTTCTCGGACGGCGACCCGCATCTCTTCCGACCGCTGCTGGAGCATCTGCTCGACTACGACACGTACCTCTTGCTGGCCGACTATCGTTCCTATGTGGACGCGCAGGCCGAGATCGAACGCACGTTCCGCGATCCGACGCGCTGGACACGCATGTCGATTCTCAACGTCGCACGCGCCGGCAAGTTCTCTGCCGATCGCTCGATCGCCGAATACTGCAAGCAAGTGTGGGGCACGCGGCCCGTGCCCGTCCCGCTGGACGAGGTATCGCGTGAGCGGCATTGATCCGGAGCGAGCCCACGGTTCGCTCACTACGCGCCCGGCCTGGCGGGCGCTGCTGACACATTTTCAAGCAGTGCGGCACGAGCACTTGCGGACGCTGTTTGCGCGCGACCCGCAGCGTGGCGAGCGCTTGACGCTCGATGCAGTGGGCATCTACCTCGACTACTCCAAGAACCGAATCACCGATGCCACGCTTGCGCTGCTGCTGCAGCTTGCGCACGAGTGCAATCTCGAAGGCCGCATCGCGGCCATGTTCAGCGGCGAGCGGATCAACACGACCGAACGACGCGCGGTGCTGCACGTCGCTTTGCGGTCACCGCGCGGCGCCTCGCTCGAGGTCGACGGCACGAACGTCGTTCCGCAGGTGCACGCGGTGCTGGACCGCATGACGTCTTTTGCGCAACGCGTACGCAATGGCGAATGGCGTGGCCATGGAGGCCGGCGCATCCGCAACATCGTGAACATCGGCATCGGCGGCTCGGATCTCGGGCCGGCCATGGCCTATGAGGCGCTCAAGGCATACAGCGATCGATCGCTCTCGTTCCGCTTCGTGTCCAATGTCGACGGGGATGACATCGCGGAGACTCTCAGGGATCTCGATGCGCAGGAGACGCTGTTCATCGTGTCGTCCAAGACCTTCACGACGCTCGAGACGATGGCGAATGCGAGCACCGCCCGGGGCTGGTCGCTCGCTGCGTACGGCGGCGACGAGCGCTCGGTCGCGCAACATTTCGTCGCGGTCTCCACCAATGCCGCCGAGGTCGCGAAGTTCGGCATCGACACGGAGAACATGTTCGGCTTCTGGGACTGGGTGGGCGGGCGTTACTCGATGGAATCTGCGATCGGGCTTTCGACCCTGCTCGCCATCGGTCCGGAACACTTCCGTGCGCTGCTCGCGGGTTCGCACGAGATGGACGAGCACTTTCGCACGGCGCCGTTCGAATGCAATCTGCCCGTGCTGATGGGCCTGCTGGGTATCTGGTACGTCGACTTCTTCGACGCGCGCAGCGTCGCCGTGCTGCCGTATGAGCAGTATCTCAAGCGCTTCCCGGCGTACTTGCAGCAACTGATCATGGAGAGCAACGGCAAGCAGGTGACGCTGGACGGTGAACCCGTTGGCGTTGCAACGAGCCCGATCTACTGGGGCGAGCCCGGCACGAACGGTCAGCATTCCTTCTATCAGCTGATCCATCAGGGTACCCAACTCATACCGTGCGACTTCATCGCCTTCGTGCGCCCGCTGCACGCCGTCGACGAGCACCATGACCTCTTGATCGCCAATGTGCTCGCTCAAGGCGAGGCGCTTGCATTCGGCAAGACCGCGGTCGAGCTGCGGCATGAGCGCTGCGAAGAGCGACTGATTCCGCATCGCACGTTCGCCGGCAACCGTCCCTCGAATCTGCTGCTGCTGGAGCGTCTGACGCCGGCTGCACTCGGCAAGCTCGTCGCGTTGTACGAGCACATCGTGTTCACGCAGGGCTCGATCTGGAACGTGAATCCATTCGATCAGTGGGGCGTGGAGCTCGGCAAGGTGCTCGCGGGGCGCATCGTGCCGGAGTTGTCGGCAGCGACCGTGCCCCACTTGTCGCACGACAGCTCGACCAATGCGCTGATTCGCCGTTATCGACAGGGGCGTGAGGAGCGGCCATGACACCGGCTGCGCGTGCCGCGGCCACTCCGATTCGCAACGGCACGGCACAGATCTATGCGACGCGCCCCGGGAAGCATGTGCCGCCGGGGGCGTTCTGTGACGCTGCAGGCGTGAACTTCTCGATCTTCGCGCGTTCCGCAACGGCGGTGGAGTTGCGCCTCTACGAGCACGCGGACAGCTCAACGCCCTTCCAGATCGTGCACCTTGCGCCCGATCTGCATCGCACGTTCTTCTTCTGGCACGTCTACGTCGAGCAGCTGCCACCGGGCACTCACTACACGTGGCGAATTGCCACCGCCACCGTCGGACTCGACCAGGCGGCGGAACTTGTCGACCCATGGGCCCGCGCCACGAGCCATGCGCGCTGGCATCGCCGCGCAGCGATTGCAGGGAACACTGCCGGAGACAGTCTGCGAGCGATCGTGTGCGGTCGGGACGAGACACCCGTCGCGCCACTCGCCACTGCGAGCGACCCCACCGACATCGTCATCTACGAAATGCACGTGGGCGGTTTTACCCGACATGCGTCTGCCGACGTGCGTCATCCCGGGACCTTTGCCGGTCTGATCGAGAAGATCCCTTACTTGAGGGATCTCGGCGTTACGCACGTGGAGTTCCTGCCGGTCATGGCCTTCGATGAGCAAAGTGTGCCCGCCGCCGTGAGCGCGCGGGGACTGCGGAACTACTGGGGCTACAACACCTATGGTTTCTACGCACCGCATCCGTCGTACTGTGTGCATCCCGCACAGGCACCCCACGAGTTGCGCGACTGCGTGCGCGCACTGCACGCCGCCGGCATCGGTGTGCTGCTGGACGTGGTCTTCAACCACACCGCCGAAGGCGGCGCGGATGGACCCACGATCAACTTCAAGGCGCTCGCGAACGACCTCTTCTATCACCATGATGCCGGCGATCCCGGTCGGTTCAGCGACTATACGGGCTGCGGTAACACCATCAATTGCAATCACCCGCTCGTCACGAGCTTCATCCTGCGTGCGCTCGAATATTGGACCGAGCACCTCGGCGTGGATGGCTTTCGCTTCGATCTCGCCAGTGCGTTCGCTCGTGGCGAGCGCGGCAGGGTGCTCGACGATCCGCCGCTGACCTGGGGCATCGAACTGTCGCCGGCACTGATGCATCGGCCCGTGATTGCGGAAGCGTGGGATGCCGCGGGACTCTATCAGGTGGGCTCGTTTCCCGGCATGCGCTGGGCGGAATGGAACGGTCGCTACCGTGACGTGATGCGTTCATTCGTTCGTGGCGAGCCGGGACTCGTCGGCGAAGTGGCAACCCGTCTGTCCGGCTCGCCCGATCTGTACGGTGGGCGCACGCCGCTCAACAGCGTCAACTTCATCACCTGTCACGACGGCTTCACGTTGCAGGATCTCGTCAGCTACAACGACAAACACAACGAGGCCAACGGCGAGGACAATCGGGACGGCAACAACCAGAATCTGTCGTGGAATTGCGGTGCCGAGGGCGAGACCGATGACGTTGGCATCCTGGCGCTGCGACAGCGCCAGGCCAGGAACCTCATGGCGCTCCTCTTCCTGAGCCAGGGCACGCCCATGATCCTCGCGGGCGATGAGGTGTTACACAGCCAGCAAGGCAACAACAATGCGTACTGTCAGGACAACGAGCTCGCGTGGTTCGATTGGCGTCGACTCGAGTCGCAGGGCGCGATGCTGCGCTTCATGCGCGAGTTGATCGCCCTGCGGCGACGGCACCCGAGTCTGCGACGCAGGCGCTTTCTCACGGGGCGTCGCGCACCGGGCGCGACATTGCCCGACGTGAGTTGGCACGCCACGCATCTGAATCAGCCGCCGTGGTTCGATAGCCAGGCGCGGCAACTCGCATTCACCCTGGCCGGCCTCACGCCCGCCGAGCCGCCGCTCCATGCCATGTTCAACCTGGGGTGGGACCCATGCACATTCGAGCTACCTGTACTACCGCAGCGTCGATGGCATCGCGCCGTCGATACCGCGCTGGCTCCGCCCGAAGAGATTTCACCGCCTGCGCAGCAAACCGTAGTGGCAGACACGCACTACCGCGCACAGCCGCGCAGCGTCGTCGTGCTGGAAGCTCACTGAGCCTACGTTCCGCTCCCTCCCCTGCGATAGCGGGGGAGGGTTGGGGTGGGGGAGGTCGGTACAGCGATGCGCTCGACGAGGCGCCCTCATCCTGTCGCTGTCGCGAGGGAAGGGACGCAACGTGCAGTCTACGCCGCGATGCGATCGAGCTTGCCGGCTTCGTACAGCTGGGCCATGCGCTCCAGCGATATCGGCTTGATGCCCGATGCGCGTCCTGCGCTGCCGAATGCTTCGTAGCGATCCTTGCAGATCTGCTTCATTGCCTGCGTCGATGCCGCCAGCCATTTGCGCGGATCGAACTCCTGCCTGTGCTCCGCGAAGAACCTGCGCACGGCTCCGGTTGCGGCCATGCGCAGGTCCGTATCGATGTTCACCTTGCGCACACCATGTTTGATGCCCTTCTGGATCTCCTCGACTGGCACACCGTACGTCCTGCCCATGTCGCCGCCGTAGCGGTTGATGATCTCGAGCCAGTCCTGCGGCACCGAGCTCGACCCGTGCATGACCAGATGCGTGTTGGGAAGGCGGCCGTGAATTTCCCGGATGCGATCGATCGCCAGGATGTCGCCGCTCGGCGGACGCGTGAACTTGTAGGCGCCGTGTGAGGTGCCGATGGCGATGGCGAGCGCATCGACGCGAGTCTCCCGTACGAAGTCGAGCGCCTGGTCTGGATCCGTGAGCAATTGCGCGTGATCCAGATGACCCGCTGCACCGGAGCCGTCCTCTTCGCCCGCCAGGCCGGTTTCCAGCGAGCCGAGACAACCCAGCTCGCCCTCGACCGACACACCGCAGGCGTGCGCCATGTCGACGACTCGACGTGTGGTCGCTACGTTGTACTCGTAGGAAGCCGGCGTCTTCATGTCCGCTTCCAACGAACCGTCCATCATCACGGACGAAAATCCGAGTTGAATCGAACGCTGGCACACCGCGGGACTGGCGCCGTGGTCCTGATGCATGACCACCGGAATGTGCGGCCACTCCTCGATGGCCGCTTGCAGCAGATGATGCAGGAAGGGCGCTCCGGCGTACTTACGCGCGCCTGCAGAAGCCTGCAGGATGACGGGCGCATCCGTTTCATCCGCTGCTTGCATGATGGCGCGTACCTGTTCCAGATTGTTCACGTTGAACGATGGCACGCCGTAGCCGTGCTCTGCGGCGTGATCCAGCAACTGGCGCAGCGTGACGAGTGCCATGAGTGACGCTCCTCGGACGTGAGCGCAATGCGCTGCCGGTCCGTGTGGGACCCTCAACCTTATGAGTCAGTCCGCGGCGGCTTGGGCTCGGGCTTCTGCTCGTTCTCCAGCGCCTTGCGGCTGATCTCGTCGTACAGCTCCGTCATCCGCGCCACCAGCTTCTCGTGCTCCGGAAGTTTCTCGGCGGCACGGCGAATGGAGCCGGCTTCACTGAGAATGCGCTTGAGATAGCGTTTGTCGTAGTCCGACAGCCGCTCGCCCCGGTCGACCTGCGCCTTGAGAGCGAGCGCGCGTGGCAGACGCTCGTTGTTGAGTCTCGTCACCAGCACGTAGGCAACGCCGCGCTTGCGGCGCTCTTCACGTGAGGGATCCACCACGACTGTTCTCCCGCGACCTCGGTAGCGAGGCATGCTGGTCGGAGCCTGCGCGCTCATCAATACGGGCCGCGGGCAGCTGAGTCGTCGCGATCGCCCGCCGTACGTATGGCACACGCAGGTGTGTGCTCTAGCATGTTCATGCAGGCGCATCGCACATACCTCGCAGGACTTCGCTCACTGGGAGACGTCCATGAAAACCGATACCCGTCAGGACGTGCCCGACGTCCGCGACGATCTCAACTCCATCTCCGTTCCCGCCGGCATCGACCGCAGAACCTTCCTCATGCGCAGCGCCGTGATCGGCGCCGCCACGGTGATCAGCGGGCGGGCGATGTCGGCGCAGGAACAAACGGCACGTGCGAGCGCAGCAGCGCCGCTCGGCGGCACAATGTCACCGGATCTCGATGTCGCGAAACGGTCGAAAGGCCCGGTGATGACCGTACTGGAGGAGTTCTACAAGGTCGGCCCCGGGCCTTCCAGCTCGCACACGATCGGGCCGATGCGCATCACGTACGATTTCTATCAGCGCTGCACCAAGTTGCCGGCAGAACAGCTCGCGAAGGCAACGGGGCTCAAGGTTCATCTGTTCGGCAGCTTGAGCTCCACGGGCAAAGGTCACGGCACCGAGCGTGCCGCGCTCGCGGGCATCATCGGCAAGGAGCCCGCGACGGTCGAGCCCGCGTTCCTCGACAGCCTGGCAGCCGACCCGAAGCAGACCTTCCAGGTGAAGCTCGGCGACAAGACGCACACCGTAGCGCTCAAGGACATCATCTACGACGCGCCCAAGGGCGAGTTTCCGCATCCGAACACCATGACGTGCAAGCTCATGGCGGGAAACGACGTGCTGCACGAGCTGGAGTACTACTCGGTCGGCGGCGGCTTCATCGAATGGAAGGGCTATCAACCACCCAAGAAGGGACAGCCGAAGTATCCGTACGCGACGATGAAGGAGCTTCTGGCACACGCGGAGAAGAACAAGCTCTCCGTTGCGCAGGTCGCGATGGCGAACGAAGTCGCCGTGTCCGGCAAGAGCGAAGCCGAGGTCAACGCCTTCATCGACAAGATCACCACCGCCATGGTGAATATCGTCAAGACGGGTCTCGCTCTGCCGTCCAGCACACTGCCCGGCCCGATCAAGCTCAAGACCAAGGCCGGCGATGTGTACAAGCGTGCGATGGACGACAAGTACGAGAAGCAGCGTGGTGTCGGTGTGGTTGCCGCCTACGCGCTCGCGGGATCGGAAGAGAATGCGCGTGGGCATCTGGTCGTCACTGCACCGACCGGCGGCTCGGCCGGTGTCATGCCGGCCCTGGTGTACGCCGTTGGAGAAGGCGGCCGCAAGTTGCCGCAAGAGAAGATTCGCGACGGCATGCTGGCAGCCGCAGCCACGGGCTATCTGTGCAAGCACAACGCGACGCTGTCCGGCGCCGAAGGCGGATGTCAGGCAGAGATCGGTGTGGCCTCGGCGATGGGTGCCGCATTTCTCGCACAGGCGCACGACTTCCCGCCGCAGGTCGTGGCCAACGCAGCGGAGTCGTCGCTCGAGCATCACCTGGGGATGACGTGCGATCCGGTTGCCGGCTTCGTGCAGATCCCCTGCATCGAGCGCTGTGCATTCGGCGCAGTGAAGTCTTGGACGGGGTTCATGATCGCGAGTAACGAGGTTCCCGCGAATCGCCGCGTGGACTTCGATACGACCGTGAACGCAATGGCACTGACCGCCAAGGAGATGAACTCGAAATACAAGGAGACATCGGAAGGCGGCCTCGCCGTATCCCTGGTGCTCTGCTAGCCCGGCCCTCGGGCACAGCGATCTTCGGAGCACGGAATGAAGGCGGCGAGACGGGCGGTGGCGATCGCGTGGCTGATCACAGCCGTGTACTACTTCTATCAGTACGCGCTGCGCTCGGCGCCCAGCGTGATGATGCCGCAGCTGTCGGAGGCGTTCGGGCTCACGGCGATGGGCGTCGCATCGCTGGCGGGTTTGTTCTACTACGGCTATTCGCCGTTCAGCCTCGTCGCCGGTGTCGCACTCGATCGCCTCGGCCCGCGCAAGGTCGTGCCGATCGGTGCAACGCTCGTCGGTATCGGCGCGCTGCTGTTCGCGACCGGCAACCACCTCCTCGCCAGCATCGGTCGTGTGCTGCAGGGCGCAGGGGGTGTGTTCGCACTGGTCGGCGCTGTCTACATCGCCACGACGAATTTCCCGGCGTCACGCGCGGCGACGCTGATCGGTGCGACACAGATGTTCGGCATGGCCGGCGGTTCGGCCGGACAGTTCATGGTCGGTCCCGTGATTGCAGCCGGCGTCGCATGGGCTGCCTTCTGGAACGTGATGGGCGTGGTCGGCCTGTTCATCAGCGTCGCGTTGTTCCTGCTGTTGCCGGATCGGGATCACGCCACCGCGCCAACAGTCGGTGCTGCGCGCAGCGACAACTGGCTCAGCGCGGCGGGCAGCGCGCTACTCACGGTGTTTCGCAACCCGCAGTCGATTCTGTGCGGCTTGATTGCCGGTCTGCTGTTCATCCCCACGACCATCTTCGACATGATCTGGGGCGTGCGCTACCTGCAGGAGGCGCACGAGTTCGCCTATGCCGATGCCGTGCTGCGTTCCGCGACGGTACCGATGGGTTGGATCATCGGCTGTCCCCTGCTGGGTGCCATCTCCGATCGGATCGGCCGGCGCAAACCCGTCATCGCCGGCGGTGCGCTCGTGCTGCTCGCGTGCCTGGCGTGGATTCTGTATGGCGAGCGCGGTGCATTGCCGCCGTATGTGCTCGCTCTCGTCATGGGCATCGCCTCCGGTGCGGCGATGCTGCCGTACACGGTGATCAAGGAAGCGAATCCACCGCAGTACGGCGGCACGGCGACGGGCGTCATCAACTTTCTCAACTTCACGTTCAGTGCGCTGTTGGGGCCTGTGTTCGGCTGGCTGCTCGTGGCGGTCAGCGGGCGCGATGCCCAATTCACTCATCAGCACTATCAGACAGCGTTCGAGCCGCTGCTGTACGGCGTCGGTCTCGCCATCATCTTCACCCTGCTCCTGAAGGAGACGGGACCGGCGACACAGCGTTCGCCCGCCCCGGTCGCAGCGGACCTCGAGACATGAATTCCACCGGCACCGGCAAATACGAAGCACTGTTGGTACGTTGTCGCGACTACGCGCCGATTCCAACGGCAGTGGCACATCCGTGCGAGGGATCCGCGCTCGCGGGTCCGCTGGAAGCTGCGGCCAAGAAACTCATCACGCCGATCCTGGTCGGTCCGAAAGCGAAGATCGTGGAGATCGCCCAGCGCGATCACTTCGATCTGGGAACGACCGAGATCGTCGACGTGCCGCACAGCCATGCAGCCGCCGTGAAAGCCGTCGAGCTCGTGCGCGAGGGCCGCGCCGAGCTGCTGATGAAGGGCAGCCTGCACACCGATGAGTTGCTGGGTGCCGTGGTGTCACGCGACGGCGGACTGCGTACCGCGCGGCGCATCTCTCACGTGTTCCTCATGGACGTGCCGAGTTATCACAAGGTGCTCGTCGTCACCGATGCCGCGATCAACATCGCACCGACGCTCGAGGACAAGGTGGACATCTGCCAGAACGCCATCGATCTCGCGGTGACCCTGGACGTGCTGCGCCCGAAGGTTGCCGTGCTTGCAGCGGTCGAAACCGTGACCTCGAAGATGCCGGCGACCATCGATGCCGCCTGTCTGTGCAAGATGGCCGAGCGCGGGCAGATCGTGGGCGGCGTGGTCGACGGCCCGCTCGCGTTCGACAACGCGATCAGTCGCGAAGCCGCGCGCACGAAGGGCATCGTGTCCGAAGTCGCGGGCGATCCGGACATCCTGCTCGCGCCGGATCTGGAAGCCGGCAACATTCTCGCGAAGCAACTGACGTTCCTCGGTGGCGCGGACAGCGCGGGACTCGTGCTGGGAGCGCGCGTGCCGATCATTCTCACCAGCCGAGCCGACAGCGTGCGCGCGCGCATCGCGAGCTGCGCGGTCGCCATGCTCGCGGCGCATGCACGGCGACGCAGGGTCAGCGCATGAACGGTGAATGCGTTCTCGTGGTGAACGCAGGCTCCTCGAGCCTGAAGTTCACCGTGTACAGGAATCTCACGGCGGACGCCGGCGATGTCGCGGCTGCCGGTCAGATCGAAGGCATCGGCACCGCGCCACGACTCGCGGTTCGCGGTGGCGCAGGGGAGAAGCTCGCAGACGAGCGCCTCGACACTGCGGTGAAGGATGCGCGCGGTGCGTTGGACGCGTTGGCACGGTGGCTGCGCTCACGCTTCGCTGGCACCCGTGTGCTCGGTGTCGGTCATCGCGTCGTGCACGGCGGTGCGCACTACCTCAAACCCACCGTCGTCACGTCGCAGGTGATGCAGGACCTGCGTGCGCTGGCACCGCTGGCACCGCTGCATCAACCCCACAATCTCGCGGCGATCGAAGCGGTGACGGAACGCATGCCGGACGTGCCGCAGGTGGCATGTTTCGACACGAGCTTCCATCGCGGCCAGCCCGCGGTCGCGGAGCTCGTGCCGCTACCCGCGGAGATCCGCACAGGCGGCGTGCAACGCTACGGCTTCCACGGCCTGTCTTACGAATACATCGCCTCCGTGCTGCCGCGTCTCGCGCCGTCCATCGCCGCTGGACGCGTCATCGTCGCGCACCTCGGCAGCGGCGCCAGCCTGTGTGCGCTCAAGAACGGACTGAGCATCGATTCCACGCTGGGCTTCACCGCACTCGACGGCCTCTGCATGGGAACGCGCCCTGGAGCGCTCGATCCCGGCGTCATCCTGCACCTGTTCCAGGGACTCGGGATGACGTCGAAGGAGGTCGAGACGCTGCTCTACAAGCGCTCCGGGCTGCTCGGCATCTCCGGCATCAGCAACGACATGCGCGACCTGCTCGCGAGCGACCAACCCGCGGCGCGGCTCGCGATCGACTACTTCGTTTATCGCGCCGCGAAGGAGATCGGCGCGCTGACCGCCGCGCTCGGCGGGCTGGATGCGCTCGTGTTCACGGCGGGCATCGGGGAGAAATCGGCGCCCATCCGCCAACGAATCTGCGCAGCATCGGCGTGGCTCGGCATCGAGCTGGATGAAGCGGGCAACAACGCAGGCGGTCCCTGCATCACGCGACGCGGCAGCCGCGTGTCGGCATGGACCATTCCCACCAACGAAGAGCTCATGATCGCCCGGCATACCGGAACGCTCCTGCGACTGTTCCGATCCGGGTGCTCGTGAAACATGCATCCGGGAGCACACGATGGCAGCCATACCTCAGACGCATGCGAAACACGATGCGCCGCCCGCCTGGCAGGAATTCCGCGGCGGTCTGTGGCAGAAAGAGATCGACGTTCGCGACTTCATCCAGCAGAACTACACGCCGTACCACGGCGATGAGAAGTTCCTGGCTGCCGCAACGAAACGTACGCAGTCGATCTGGAAGAAGCTCGAAGACATGTTCGTCGAGGAACGCCGCAAGGGCGTGCACGACGTGTCGCAGATCCCGAGCTCGATCACGGCGCACGCGCCGGGTTACATCGACAAGGACAACGAGCTGATCGTGGGCCTGCAGACCGACGCACCGCTCAAGCGCGCAATCATGCCGAACGGCGGACTGCGCATGGTCGTCAGCGCTCTGAAAGCCTATGGCTATGAGCCGAACGCGCAGGTTGTCGAGGCGTTTTCCAAGTACCGCAAGACACACAACGAGGGCGTATTCGATGCCTACACGGCAGACGTGCGCCGTTGCCGCAGCTCGCACATTCTCACCGGCCTGCCGGATGCATACGGCCGCGGACGCATCATCGGCGACTATCGACGCGTTGCACTCTACGGCGTCAAACGCCTCCTCGAACGCAAGCAGCAGGAGCGTGCGGCGCTCGATGCGACGATGTCCACCGACGAGATCATCCGCGATCGCGAGGAGCTCTCCGAGCAGGCCCGCGCGCTGAAAGAGCTCGTGCAGATGGCCCGGAGCTACGGCTTCGACATCTCGGGCCCGGCCAGCACCGCCAAGGAAGCGGTGCAGTGGTTGTACTTCGGCTATCTCGCGGGCGTGAAGGAACAGAACGGCGCGGCAATGTCCCTGGGTCGCGTCTCGACGTTCCTCGACATCTATTTCGAGCGCGATCTCGCGCACGGCCTGCTGACCGAGCAACAGGCACAGGAGCTCATCGACGACCTCGTCATCAAGCTGCGCATCGTGCGCTTCCTGCGCACGCCCGAATACGACGAGCTGTTCGCCGGCGATCCCACGTGGGTGACCGAATCGATCGGCGGCATGGGCGATGACGGCCGCACGCTCGTGACAAAGACCAGCTTCCGGCTGCTGCAGACGCTTTACAACTTAGGCCCCGCGCCGGAACCCAATCTCACCATCTGGTACTCCCCGCGCATGCCGGAAGGCTTCCGCCGCTTTGCCGCGCAAGTGGCCATCGACACCAGCTCGCTGCAGTTCGAGAGCGACGAGATCATGCGCAGCGCGTGGGGTGACGACGGTGCGATCGCTTGCTGCGTCTCTCCCATGCTGATCGGCAAGCAAATGCAGTTCTTCGGTGCGCGCGCCAACCTGGCCAAATGTCTGCTGTATTCGATCAACGGCGGACGCGATGAAGTCAGCGGCGATCAGGTGGCGCCCGCAGCGGAGCCGGTCGAAGGCGACGTGCTCGACTTCGACGATGTGCTGGAGCGCTTCGAGTCGATGATGGACTGGCTCGCGGGTGTGTACGTCAACGCGATGAACGTCATCCACTACATGCACGACAAGTACGCCTACGAGCGCATCGAGATGGCGCTGCACGACTACGCCCCGCTGCGCACGATGGCTTTCGGCATCGCCGGCCTGTCCGTGGTGGCGGACAGCCTCTCCGCCATTCGCCATGCAACGGTACGGGTCGTGCGTGACGACACCGGATTGATCACCGATTACGCGACCGACGGCGAATTTCCGCAGTTCGGCAACAACGACAACCGGGTCGACCAGCTCGCCGTGTGGGCAGTGAGCACGTTCATGAAGAAGCTGCGCAAATATCCGACGTATCGTCACGCGCTGCACACGCAATCGATCCTCACCATCACCTCCAACGTGGTGTACGGCAAGGCGACGGGGAACACACCCGACGGACGGCGGCAGGGAGAGCCTTTCGCACCGGGAGCGAACCCGATGCACGGGCGCGACAGCCATGGCATTCACGCCTCGGCTGCGTCGGTCGCGAAGATTCCCTATCGCGATGCGCAGGACGGCATCTCGCTCACGACCTCGCTCGTGCCGATAGGCCTCGGCCGCATCGCGAAGGATCGCGTCACGAACCTGACCGCGATGCTCGATGCATTCTTCGGTTCCACCGGCTATCACATGAACATCAACGTGCTCAATCGCGAGACGCTGCTGGATGCAATGGATCATCCGGAAAAATATCCGAGTCTCACGATTCGCGTCTCCGGTTATGCGGTGAACTTCGTGCGCCTGACGCGCGAGCAACAGATGGACGTCATCAGCCGTACCTTCCATGGGAGCGAGCCCGAATGAACGCCCAATCCGGCGCGCAAGCAACGTCCCTGGAGGCCAGAAGCCCCTTCGACATGCGCGTGAATCTCGGCAATGACGTGCCTGAAACCGACCTCCGTACAGCGGTGGCTCAGGGCGACATGGGGTTCCTGCATTCATTCACGACCGGCTCTGCCGTGGATGGCCCCGGCATCCGCGTGGTGGCGTGGACCACCGGCTGCGTGTGGCGTTGCCAGTATTGCCACAACCCCGACACCTGGAACATTCGCAACGGTATTCCTGTCTCTGTCACGCGGGCGCTGGAGGAGCTGCGCAAGTACAGTCAGGGACTCAAAGTCATGTCCGGCGGCGTCACGTTCAGCGGCGGCGAGCCGCTCATGCAGGATCGCTTCATCGTGAAGCTGCTGGCCGGAGCGAAGGCGATGGGCATTCACACGACGATCGAGAGCAACGGCTATCTGGGTGCGCGCCTGAGCGATGATGAGCTGGCTACGATCGACCTCGTCATGCTCGGCATCAAGTCCTGGAATCCTGAGCGCCACAAGCAGCTGACGGGGCGCGAGATCGAACCGACACTGGCGTTTGCGCGCCGCCTCGCGCAGCGGCAGCGGCCGATGTGGGTGCGCTTCGTGCTCGTACCGGGGCTCACCGACAATGTCGAGGACATCGAGGGCATCGCGCGTTTTGCAGCCGGTCTGGGCAATGTGGAGCGCGTGGACGTGCTGCCGTTCCACCAGATGGGACGTTACAAGTGGGAACGTCTGAATCTGGATTACACGCTCGCACACGTGCAACCGCCGTCGTCTGCTGAAGTGGACAGGGCCGTCGCGATCTTCAGGCGCGCGGGACTGGTGGCCCACTGAACGCACGGCCTGCGTAGTGGAAGAAGGCCGTTGACGCTGCGTGCATCGGCAGTGCCGCGCCATTCCGATTGTCCGGTGTCACGTCGCCGTCCGGTCCCAGTCCGACCCCGGCAGGCGCACTTCGCCTGAGATCGGATCGACCTCCACCACGCGGTGGATCGCGTTGTCGGCGTTGCTTACCTTGCCGTCGAGCAATGCCGGCAACTTCGCCATCTCCCCATCGACGATGTCGAGCAGACTCGGCATGTTCCGGCGCATTCGGTCCAGCGCGGCACCGATACCCAGCGCGACATAGCGCCCGAACGGCAACACAGGCAGGAGCGTCACGAGGAGTGCGCTGTTCGGATAAGGCCAGCCCACGGCGAGCAGATATTTGCTCTGGCGCGCTGCTTCGACGCGGGCAACGAAGTTCGTCCAGCTGAAATCGGCTGCGCGGAACAACTTCTTGACCCTGGAGCGGTGGTAGATGCGTTCCAGCCGCTGAGTCTTGTAATCGCGAAACAGGCACCAGCCGAACGGACACGTCGCGGCGACCACTCCCCGCGGGAAATGCAGGTTGACGTGTGCGGGATACTCACCCTCGTTGTTATGGCCCACCTTGAAATCGATGTAATCGAGGTACAGGTCATTCAGCGACGTGACCGCGATCGTCTCGCGCGTTCTCTCGTTCAGCCTGCGGGCGAGGCTCAGCACGCCGTCATCGAGGATGCGTTCGGGCACCCAGTCGCCCAGCGCCGCGAGCCGCAGCGTCGGCAGATAGGTGCGCGTCTCGACGTCGTAGCTGAGGTAGTCGAGATCGGCGAGGCTCTTGAGGAGTGCCGCCGCGCTCGACGATGGGATGTCCAGGTGCGTCGCGATCATCTTCAGCGACAGCGGGCCGCGCACGCGTTCGAAATATTCCAATATGCGCAGCGCCCGGATCGCGGATACGGCCGGAACGCCCATGCTATCGGCCGCGTCCGCAGCACCCTGCCGATATCGTTTCGGATGCAACCACTGCCGCTGCGCCCCTGCCGTCCTCGCGACGCGGATGGGCGACGCGGCGATCGTTGCCCTGCGTGTCCGGCACGGCGATCCTTACTGCAGCAACTCGAGCGCGTGGCTCCTCTTGATGGGCTGCGCATTGACGAACAAATTGCTGCCCGGAATCTTCCGCACCGACCCGTAGATCTCGAGCGCCACGGCAACGCCAAGATACGAGGACACCAGCCACCATAAATTCTTCACGTCGGCCGGCAGTGCCTCGATCGGGTACTGATCGATGAATTTGATCAACTCCGGCATTTGCGGCTGCAACGCTTCGTAGAAGGCGCGCAGCTCCTCGTCCGACTTGGCCAGGCGCAGCCTGGCGCGTGCCGGCTCGGTGTCGATGATCCATTCGCCCCAGCCCTGTTCCAGCGTTGCGTACCGTTCCGGCAGCTTGGACATCGCTATCTTCCTCTCGATTCGAACCGAGCCAATATCATGCTTCGATGTACTGCTGGTACACAGCGTCCTAGGTGAAGAAGAGTCCGGCTTCGCTGACCCGTGGGGCCTCGTTCTCGTCGTAACTGACGCCGATCGGATCCTCTCCACGCAACACCTTGTCGACCTCGCGCGCCCACACCCGCCGCATCAGGACGATACCGCGGTCGGTGGTCGCCAGATGCTCCCAGCTATGGCCCGACCCGGGAATATCCTGCATCGCTTCCGAGTCGCCGGGGTACTGCTGCCGCTCCTGCGGCGTGCATTCGTCCCAGGCCTTGCCGTTGTGGCTGATTTGCCGAATGTCCGTGATGCCCACCTCGTCTGCTTTGATGCGGGTGAGTTGTAGCATGCGCGTCTTATCGTCGTCGACGGGCACATGGATCATGATGTCGTTGAAGCCCGGCACGACGCTGCTGGTCGGGAAGATCATCTCGACCGTCATGACGTCGGTCTTGTGCGCGACGCCCCATCGGCTCTCGACGTAGCGGGTTCCCTTGACGAGGTTCTCGGCCACCTCGGGGCGGTTCGTCTCGACGTCGAAGGTGAATTGCGGCCCGCTATGCATGATGTGGAGCCATGCCACGTGGAACGGGTCCATGCCGTTCTCATAGCAATGCATCCAGTTGAAATCCATGATCCCGCTTTCTTTGTCACCCCAGCCCGGCCGCATCTTGATCTCGATCTTGTCGGTGCTTCCTTCCGGGATCTCCAGACCGGACCAGCGCGGCAGGATGGGCTTCTTCTCGGGCGGCCCCATATAAGCCCACACGAGTCCATAACGTTCCTGGACCGGATACCAAGGCTGCCGCGCAACGCTGCGGCGGGCGCCGCCTTTCGGTTCAAATGGCTGCTCGAGGCACTGCCCCTGCACATCGAACTTCCAGCCGTGATAACAGCAACGGATGCCGTCCTCCTCGACGCGCCCATAGAACAGGTTGGACCCGCGGTGGCAGCAGTTTTGGGCCACCAGACCGGGCCGTCCTGCGCCATCGCGGAACAGAATCAGATCCTCACAGAGGATGCGCACCTTGCGCGGAACGTTGGTCGCTTCCGACGACAGCGCAATAGGATGCCAATAGCGGCGCAACGTTTCGCCCATCGGCGTGCCGGGCCCGACGGCAGTTAGTTTGGTGTCGAACGTCGGGCGGACCACGCCGTAGGCGGTGCCGGTGTCGACCGATTCTTTCGTGACCACTGGCTTCTTCTCAGTGATAGCGTTCATCTGATCCTCATCTCCACTTGCTCGCGACCGCGTGGGCCTCGGCCCGGGACGACACGCAGCCATCCCAGGGGACGTCAGGCTTCGATCATCTCGTTGTAGACCTTGAACTCGTGCCGGATCGGCAGCTCGCTGTCGTTGAGCACCATTTCCTTCGCCGCGCCCATCGCGAGGCCCGCCTGAACGCGGTCGCCCGCCCAGACATCGCCGAGGACGATGTTGACCTGGACGTCGATCGATGCCTTGAGAGCGAACAGGTCGCCGGCGGTTTGAATCTTGGGGTAATAGAACATGTTCGTGAGGCGACTGCGGTTCACTTGCAGCGGCTCGTACGAAAACGTCTGAAAGAAGCCCGCATTCGTTGCGATCAGGAAATTGGGGAAGATGAAGAAGTTGTCGCCGCCCCACCATTCGGCGTCATTGAAATTGACACCGGGAAAACGGACGTAACGGCCGGTGATCTCCGGCCGCGGAGCCCCATCCTTCAAGTCCTCTTCGGGCGGAGCCGCCACCTCGCCCGCCAGCCGCAGCGTCGGCGGCGCGTTCTCGATGCCGCCCTCGCGTTTCATCCCGAAGGCGAAGAAGCGATGCTTCTTCATCAGCTTCATGTTGATCGGGCGATTGCCGGGATTGACCAGCATCTGGGTGCCGCCGAACATCGGCGACAGGTGCAGCTTCTCCGCATGGTAGCTTTCCATGTTGGTCTGCTGGCCGGTCTTCCAGTTGACGCCGAGTTCGAGCTGAAAACCATAGCTGGCACCGACCAGCTTCTCGAACGGAAAGTCCTTCAGCATCTCGGGGATGTCCTCGAGATACTCCAGCAGCGACTGCTTGGGCTGCGGGTCGAGGTTGATGAACATGAACCCGCGCCACTCGTCGACCGCCACGTTGATGAGATTGCACTTCGACTTGTCGAGGTCGTAGAACGCTTCCTCATCCGGCACGTGACGCAGCTTGCCCGCGCGGTCGTAAGCCCATGCGTGGTAGTTGCACACGAACGAGCCCACCGAGCCGGCGCGTTCGTACACCAGCTTGTTCAGCCGGTGCTTGCATACGTTGTGGAACGCCGACAGCTTGCCCGTCGCATCGTCGCGCACGATCAGCACCGATGCGTTGCAGATCTCAATGTCCTTGACCAGAAAACCGTTCGGCTGGGGAATGTCTTCAATCCGGCCGGCATAAAGCCAGCACTTGCGGAAGATCTTGTCGCGCTCCAGGTCGAAATACTTCTGCTCGTGCAGGTACGCAACCGGAATCGGCCCGCGGGGGATCTCCGGATACTGATCGGCCCACAAGGGCCGCGCATTCCCCCGTTCGGTTCTCGCTTTCAAACCCGGGTCATTGTTCGCCATGGATTCGCTCCCGCTCCTCGCGTGCAATCGGACTTGCCATCGCGATCCAGTGTAGGGAGATCGGCAAAACGCCGGAAGCGAGATCGGCGCGTTTGGCGCATTTCTCTCATATGGCAAAAGACGCTGCGATCAGACGTCGATGACCAGCAGCGGCGTTTTGGATCGCGAGCAACAGGGTGTGAATTGATCGTTCGCCGCGCGCTCCTCGCTGGTCAAGTAGTAGTCGCGATGCTCGGGCACGCCGTCGAGCACGCGGGTGAGGCAGGCGCCGCAAACACCCTGTTCGCACGACGTCGGCACGTTCACGCCGTGATCGCGCAGCACGTCCAGCACCGTGCGATCGGATGGCACGGCATAGACGGCGCCAGTCGACGCCAGCTTGACCTCGAACGCCCCGCCTTCCGCGAACATCACCGCGGTGTCGGCACCGAAGTACTCGCGGTGCAGCTGCGCGTCGGGGTAGCCGCGCGCCGTCGCAGTCGTCAGGACCGCAGTGATGAAACCGGAAGGCCCGCATACATAGACGTGCGTGCCCGGCGTCGGCTCGCCGAGCGCCGTGGCGATGTCGAGCTTCTGGTCGTCACTCCCATCGTCGAAGTGGAAGTGGGCGCGCTCGGCCAGGTGCGATCCGCGGATGCGATCGAGGAACGCGCAGCGCGACCGCGACCGGGTGGCGTAATGCATCGTGAAGTCTGCGCCGATCGCCGAAAGCCGTTCGGCCATGCAGAGGATCGGCGTCACGCCGATGCCGCCAGCGAACAGAATCGTCCGTTCGGCGCGCGCCTCCAGCTCGAAATGATTGCGCGGCGCGGAGATGCGCAGCTCCGCACCCTCCGGTACCTGATGCAGAGCAATCGACCCACCGCGCGACGCGGGGTCCAGCAATACGCCGAGCTCGTAGCGCTCGCGGTCCACCGGATTGTTGCACAGGGAATATTGACGGATCAGACCGCGCGCCACCTCCACATCGATGTGCGCGCCCGCGCTGAACGCCGGAAACTGGCCGCCGTCCACGGGCACCAGTTCCAGTGTGATGATGCCCTCGACTTCCTCCCTGCGACGCGCCACCCGTACCCTGATCGGCAATTCTTCGCTCATCTCACGCCTCGAACTTGGTTGACCTCAAAAAGCAGGGGATACGACGTAGCGCGGAATGTCGTTGGTAACGACTGTGGCTCCTCGGATCAATGATGATCGATCGCCAACACATCGTTGGCAGCGCCGCGCATTTCCCACCAATAAGAAAAGCAGGACCTTGGCGCTGGTCGCTAGCCGCGTGGCGTATAAAAGAAAGCGTCGCCTCTTCGAGCAACCAGCCAATGAATCTGCGATCGCTGCAGGTCCGCAATGGCCGCGCTCGCATGTGTTGCCGCACATCTGTGAATACCTCACAAACGGGCCGGCGCGCCCGTCATCCGCATAGAGCGCCGTCCGGGAAAAGAAACCAAGAACGAAGCGTCGGGGGAAAAAATGTCCATCAAGCAACTGATGTCGTCGGTCGCGAGTCTCGCAATTGTTACGGTTGTTACGACCGCGCCCGCCGCGGCGCAGGGGCAGGCGGCGGGCCAGAACGTCGTCGGGCTGGAAGAGGTCATCGTTACCGCACAGCGGCGGGAAGAATCGCTGCAGCGCGCGGCAACCGCGGTGGACGTGATCGACGCCAGCGACATCGTGCGGTCGAACCTGTCTTCGCAAACTCAGCTCGGCCAGCTGGTCCCGGCGCTCAGCATCCAGGGCTCGGGTGGCGCGAATACGACGGTGTTCGTGCGCGGCGTGGGCAACTTCACCGTGAACGGCTACAGCGATCCCGCGGTTGCGTTCAACTACGACGGCGTCTACGTCGGCCGGCCGACTTCGACTTCCGGGTATTTTTTCGATCTGGAACGCATCGAAGTGCTCAAGGGACCTCAGGGCACGCTGTACGGACGCAATGCGACGGGCGGCGCGATCAACATCCTGCCGGCCCGGCCGCAGCTGAACGAGCTGGGAGGCATGACGATCGGCAGCGTCGGCAACTACGACACGTACAGCCTGCAGGCGGCGGTCAACCTGCCCATCGGCGCATCGACGGCGGTGCGCGTCGCGGGCAATTTCATCAACCATTCGGGCTATCTGTCGGACGGCACATCGAACGAACGGGCACGCGCCGCTCGCATTCAACTGCTGCATGAAGCGACGCCCGACCTGACCATCCGGCTCGCTGCGGACTATTCGCACGCGGGAGGGACAGGCCTGGGTACCAGCCACGCCAACACTGCCTTCTTCAACGTCGCCACGGGAAGTTACGACGACGTCCCGTCCGGGTTCAGCCGAGCGACCGGGGTCTACGACCCGCAGGTCCAGGCCTATCGTCAGGCGCTGCTCTATTCCGGGCAGGCGGGACGTTTCCTCGGCCCAATCGAGGAAAAACAGTACCAAGACAACGACTATTACGGTGTGAATGCGGAGATCGTGCTGAACACGGAAATAGGCGCGTTTACTCTCATCCCCGCCTACCGCCGATCAGAAGTCGACAACGTCCATGCGGCGCCCGGCTACGCGGCCTGGCCTCAAGAAGACGATGATCAGACGAGCGTCGAGGCACGCTACAACTCGGAGCGGTTCGGACCGTTCGATCTGATCGCCGGCCTCTACTATTTTCACGAGAAGATCGACGGCAACTACACCTTCGGCATCCAAACGGTGTCCGCCTTTCAGGATTTCACCAACAAGACGAATTCGTATGCCGGTTTCGCGCGCCTCACGGCGCATCTGAGCGACAGCCTGCGGCTGAGCGGCGGCTTGCGCTACACCCAGGATAAGAAATCGATCAACGGCGGGCAGGATGCCGTCATCGTCGTCTGCACCGCGCCGCCCTTCCCCATCCCAGCCTGCCCCGGGGCGCCGATGCTGCCGCTGACCGATAGCCCGGAAGAGCTGCCGCTTGCGATTCCTGCGCCTAACGGCCCACCGCTGCCATTTGGCACGACAGGCGCGATCGTCCTGCGCTCTCCCGGCCTGACCAGCGACTCGGTGACGAAGAACCGCATAACGTATCGCGCCGGCGTGGAATATGACGTGGGGCCCAGCGCGCTGCTCTACGCCTCCTATGAGACCGGCTATCGCTCGGGCGGCTTCGCGCTGGCCGTCGGCCATGAGACGTTCCGGCCCGAATACATCGACGCCTATACCCTCGGGTCGAAGAATCGCTTCTTCGACGACCGCGTGCAGCTGAACGTGGAAGCGTTCTAC
This sequence comes from Steroidobacteraceae bacterium, assembly GCA_035276085.1. Classification (GTDB taxonomy): domain Bacteria; phylum Pseudomonadota; class Gammaproteobacteria; order Steroidobacterales; family Steroidobacteraceae; genus DATELY01. Next base: position 22,410 of record DATELY010000272.1, read on the forward strand.
TGGAAATACAAGAACCAACAGGTCAGCCACGCGGGTATTGGCGACAACGGAGCGCAGTCGTTCTGGACCGACAATGTCGGCAAGTCGACCAACAAAGGCATCGAGGCTGAGTTGCGGCTGCTCGCGACGGCCAACACGCTGCTGAGCGCGGACGTTCAGTATCTCGATACCCAGTTCAAATCCTACGTGTACCAGGTACCGGCACTGTTCGCGCCACCCTACACCGGGTGCGCCTTCGCGCTGAACCCGGCCAACCCGACGCAATACGATGTCGACTGCTCGGGGCGGCCGGCCTACAACTCACCGAAGTGGACGGTGAATCTCGGCGCGCAGCAGACGATACCGCTTGGCGGATACAAGCTCGTCGTGGCGGCGGATACCCAGTACAAAACTTCGCGCTGGGTGGGTTTCGGCTACTGGGATTTCTCTCATGTCGATTCCACTTGGCGCACGAACGCCAGCGTGACGCTGGCGCAGAGCGATGAGCGGTGGTCGCTCACCGCGTTCGTCGACAATATCGAAAACGATCGCATCGTCACGACCGCGAACGTCAACGAAGCGGTCACCGGCGGCTACGTCATGACGACCCCGCCGCGCACTTATGGCCTGCGCGCCGCCGTCAAGTTCTGACGGCGGCAGGGCGGAGGCGAGCCTCCTCATCATGCAAGGTAGTGGAGATACCGATGAACACACTGAGCGCAATTTCTTCGACACCCGCGTCGATCGAACTTCCCCCGACCAAGCTGATGATCGGCGGCCGGTGGGTCGACGCGGCGGACGGCAAGACCTTCGACACCTACAACCCCTATACCGGCGATGTCATCGCTCAAGTCGCAGAGGCTTCGGCGGCAGACGTCGATCGCGCCTGCCGCGCCGCGCGCCGGGCGTTCGAATCCTCGACCTGGAGGAAGATGGCGGCGGCTGAACGCGGTCTGCTGCTCTACCGGCTCGCCGACCTGGTGGAGAAAAACAAGGATGCGCTGGCCGCGCTCGAAAGCCTGAACTCGGGCAAGATCATCTCCGACGCAAAAGGCGACATCGGTCTCATCATCAACTCGTTCCGCTACTACGCGGGCTGGGCCGACAAGATCGAAGGCGCAACCATCCCGATGCGTGGCGACTATCTGGCCTACACCCTGCGACAACCCGTGGGCGTGGTCGGGCAGATCATCCCGTGGAACTTCCCGCTGTTGATGCTTTCGTGGAAGTGGGGCCCGGCGCTGGCCGCCGGCAACACCATCGTCATGAAATCCGCCGAGCAGACGCCGCTCACCGCGCTGCGCATGGCCGAACTGGCACTCGAGGCAGGCTTCCCCGAGGGCGTCATCAATCTGGTCAGCGGCTTCGGCGAGACGACAGGCGATGCGATCGTCACCCACCCGGAAATCGACAAGATCGCGTTCACCGGCCATGTCGAGACCGCCAAGATCATCCAGAAGCGCGCTGCCGACACGTTGAAGCGTGTGACGTTCGAACTGGGCGGCAAGAGTCCGCTCGTCATCTTTGGCGATGCCGACGTCGATGCCGCCGTGGAAGGCGCGTTCGCTGCCAACTATTGGCACGCGGGGCAGTGCTGCTCGGCCGGCACACGCATCTACGTGCAGGACGCATTGCGCGAGGAGTTCGTCGAGAAGCTGGCGCGCAAGGTATCGAACCGGCGGCTGGGCAACCCGCTCGACCCTGCGACCGAGCAGGGACCGCAAATCTCGCAGGAACAGCTGGACAAGGTTCTCGGCTATATCGAGCAGGGCAAGAGCGCGGGCGCGCGCCTCGTCACCGGCGGCGGCCGCGTCGGCAAGCAAGGCTATTTCGTCAAGCCAGCCATCTTCGATGGCGTGAAGGACGACATGAGCATTGCACGGGAGGAGATCTTCGGGCCCGTGGCCAGCGTGCTGCCGTTCAGCGATGAAGGCACGATCATGGCGCGCGCCAACGACACGCGCTTCGGCTTGGCGGCGGCTGTCTACACCCGTGACGTCTCGCGTGCACACCGCTTTGCGGAGCAGATCAACGCGGGCTTCGTGTGGCTGAACTGCTACTTTGTGCTCGACGCGAATCTGCCGTTCGGCGGATTCAAGCAGTCCGGCTTCGGACGCGATAACGGCGAGGCCGCCTTGGAGCACTACACCGAACTGAAGACGGTGGTGGTCAACAAGGGCTGAAGCGCTTCGTGCTCGTGCGTGTCGTCGGCGCCGACCCAAGGAATGGGTTGCGCCGCGCGCGCACATATCCTTCGCGGTCTGCTTTCATGTCGCAGACCCAGTGCCTTCCTTGCCCTGAATCCGAGATTCGGTTTCGAGCTGCGACTCGAAGTGCGTGACCGCAGATGCGACGTCGTAGAACATCTGCTGGCGACCGATGCGCTGGCCCAGCGGCGAGCGCTCCAGCATGTTCAACACGGTATCGTTGGGTGCCGCGATCAATAACTGCCGGCCCTGTTCGTGCATGCGCCGTTCCGCTTCGACGAGCATCTTCAGTGCGGTGTACTCGAAATCGAAGACCGCGCTCAGATCGAGCAGCACCGCACGCGGTCGATGCTGCTCGACCAGGCCGCGCATGATCCCGGCGACGTGTTCGGCATTCAGGAAGAACAGACGCCCGGAGGGACGCAGGATCAACAAGCCTGGGGGCGATTGATCCTGCGGATGCTCGTCGCTGCGCGGCCGGAAGAGACGCGTGCCCGCCTTACGCACCAGCACTTGCACGGGTGGATGCGCGACCTGTTGCCCGAGCGCGATGATCGACACGATGATGGCAAGCACGATGCCCTGGAGCGTGCCGATCAGCACGACGCCCAGCAGCGCCACCGTTGCCCAGATGAACTCGGTGCGCCGGACTGCAAAGACCGCACGAAAGTCCGCGAGCTGCACGAGTCCCACCGAGTACACGATGATCACACCGGCCAGGGTCGCTTGCGGCATGAAGGCGATGTACGGTGCCAGCAGGAACATCACCAGCACTGTCGATAGCGCCGTCACCATCGAAGCGACCGGAGTCATTGCGCCGGCCAGGCGATTCACTGCCGTCTGCGAGGTGCCGCCGCCTGCGGGCATGGCGCCGAAGAACGCACCAGCCGCATTGGCGATGCCCGTGGCCGCCAGCTCGACGTTGGGTCTTGGCCACGGCTCCTGTTCCTTGACGAAGGCGCGGCCCACCGCCGCCGTTTCAGCGAAGCTCATCAACGCGATGCCCGCGGCTGCAGGCCACATCTGCTCGGCCAGGGTCAGGGCCGGCAGTCGCAGGGGCGGCAAACCGGTGGGCACGGCGCCGACCAGCTCGATACCGACGTCCTGCCAATGCCACAGCATCGCCGCTGCGATACACGCGCCGACCGCGATCAACGGTGCGGGCCATTTCGGCCGCAGCTTCTCCAGAGCGACGAGCGCAGCCATCGTGCCGAGCCCGACAGCCAAGGTGGCCCATGAGGTCGCGGACAGTCCCTGCACGATCTCGGTCGCGTTGTGCACGAAGCGTCCTTTGTGGAAATGAATGCCGAGCAACTTGGGAATCTGATCGACGACGATCACGATGCCGATGCCGGCCTTGAAGCCGATCAGCACGGGCTCGGAGATGAAGTTCGCCGTGAAGCCGAGTCGCAGGAGCGATGCAACGATGAGTATCAGTCCGACCAGCAGCGTGAGCGTTGCCGTAGCCTGGAGCAGCAGCGCCGGATCGGCGTTCGGGACCACCGTGCCCAGTTCGGCACCGGTCAGAATGGCAATGGTCGTGGTGGTGCTGACGCTGAGCGCACGCGAGGTGCCGAGCACGGCATAGATGATCATCGGCACGAAGGCCGTGTAAAGACCCACGGCCAGCGGCAAGCCGGCCACCGTCGCATAGGCCATCGCTTTCGGAATTACGACGGCGGCCGTTGTCAGCCCGGCGAAGATGTCGGGCCGCAACCATTCGGGCCGGTAATGCGAGATCCAGCTCGGCAGTGGCAGCCAGGCATGCACCTGGCTTGGCATCAGAAGATCTCTTTGACGTAGTTGAACCGTCCCGCTCGTTCGCTCTGCCCGCGTGAAGTTCTCCGCTTCGGCAATACGACTTTCTCGCGCGGCAGTTCCTCGTACGGCACCTGGCGCAGAAAGTGGTGAATGAGGTTCAAGCGGCCGCGCCGCTTGTCGTCGGTACGCACGACGTACCACGGTGCGAAGTCGGTATGAGTTGCCTCGAACATGTCGTCGCGAGCTCGCGAGTAATCGTTCCAACGGCCATACGACTTGAGATCCATGGGAGAGAGCTTCCAGATCTTGCGGCCGTCATCGATGCGGCCCTTGAGGCGGCGGGTCTGCTCTTCCGGACTGACTTCCAGCCAGTACTTCAACAAGATGACGCCGGAGTCGACCATGGCCTTTTCGATGAGAGGAGCGCCGCTGAGAAATCTCTTGCATTGCTCCTTGCTGCAGAAGCCCATGACGCGCTCGACGCCGGCGCGGTTGTACCAGCTGCGATCGAAAATCACGATCTCGCCGGCGGCAGGCAGATGCGGCACATAGCGCTGCATGTACATCTGGGACTTGTCGCGCTCGGTGGGCGATGGCAGCGCCACCACGCGGAACACTCGCGAGCTCGTGCGTTCGGTGATGGCCTTGATGGTTCCACCTTTGCCAGCGGTGTCGCGACCTTCGAACAGCACACAGACCTTCAGGCCGCTGTGGACCACCCACCGCTGCAGCTTGACCAGCTCGATGTGCAGTTTCCTCAATTCCTCTTCGTACTCCTTGCGCTTCATCGGTTCCTGGGCGCTCGTCTCGGCCGACTTCGCCTTGCGTTTGCCTTTGTTCGCCATAGCCAATTTGCCTCGAGTGAGATGCCGCAGAACAGCATCGACGGCGTGACGGGATGCTGCAGGCAAATGGTGCGACGGAAACGCCGGCGGAACAGTCCGGTGCGGGGGCAATTGCGCTGCCGTTGCGCACGGTGCAGGCGAGAGGTTTGCGTTCAGGCCAGGACTTTCCTTGGTCGATTCCACAGCACGTAGGGAAAGCAGACGATGCCAGCCACGAGCAGATACAGCAGGATCGTTGCGCCCACGGGCTCGTCGGGGAAGCTCGCTGTGGCGACGGCAAGCGCTATTGCCGGATGCCGGCATGCCGTCGACAGCGCCAGCACGACGGAATGTTCCCGCTCCGGAAGCGCAAGGATGTGACCGGTCAAAAGTCCCGCGAGCGTGAAGAGAATCATGGCGATCAACGTTCCCTGTCCGATCAGCCTGCCGATCGCGGGAAGCGCACCGATGAGCAGGACCAGTGCGCCAAGCGTCAAGAGAACATTCGCCGTGACGTTCAACGGTGCCGCGATTCTGTGGGCCACCCGCGGTAGTGCCGCTCGAACCAGCACACCCGCGAGGAGGGGCAACAGCACGGACATCATCAGGATCTTCACGAGGCTGCGAGGTGCAATCGCAAGCGCGCGCCCGTAGTACAGCTCCAGCAACTTGAGTGCGGCGGGCAGCAACACGATCGACAGCAGCGCGAGCCACGCCATGAGTCCCAAAGCGAACGCAGCACTGCCGCCGGCCTTGGTTTCCTTCTTCGGCAACAGCGGCGGCAGGGGAGAGATGGCCAGCGCGAGGAGCGTGATCTCGACGCTGGTGCGGAAGTCGAACGCGCGTACGAGCAGTACGGCCACGGCCGGCATGATGACGAACACCGCGAGTACGGCGCGCCCGAGCAAGCCCGGATGCTGCACGACGTAGAGCAGATCGCCACCCCTCGCGCGCAGGCCGAACGAGAACACCGTGCACATGATGCTCGCCTGGATCGAGAGAATCAGGATGTGCTTGAAATCCATGATCCGGGTCCGTTGATCTCGCGCTGCGAAGGCCAGTCGTACAACTGTCGAGCGTCGCGGCAGTCTGTTCGCAACAACCAGCACTGCGTATACGAGTGAAGGGCACTGTGCGAACGCGGGCATTCGCGCTGACTCTTTCCTCTTCTACGGATGGCTCGCCCTCGATCGCCATCGGATCCTTGCCGTTCCTGCCGCATGGAGAAACAGGATGATCAGGAAGTCGGAGGCGCTGTTCGCGTTGCTCGCCATTCTCCTGGCGATCCTGTTCATGGCCGCCGGCGCGACGAAGATCGTCTTCAAACGATCCATCATTCACGACGCGCCGGCGCGTACGCTGCTGCCGAAGTACAGCTCGGACGCACTGACCGTGGACATGCTCCGGTGTGGCCCCTAACAACTGCTTCGGTACCGCGCAGTCCGGCTGGTCAGTCTGCTGGTCGGCTGGCCAGAAGTCCTGCAGAGCCTTCTGGCCAGCAAGCCAGCTCGCTAGCCGACCGATGCCGATGCGGTCCATGTTCAGTCGTGACGGGCCACTAGAAGCGAATCAGGATCGAGAGAAACGCAATGATGCCGATCAGCATGACGATGCAGGTCAGCATGTAGACCGACGTGTGCATCGGCTTTTCCTGGGCGATCGCTTGGTACGCATCGCTTTGCAGGTAGCGCATCGCCGAATGGTATTGCCACGTGAAGATGGCGAGCGATGCGACGCCGCTACCGATCAACAGCAGGCCCAGATTGCGCGGTACCTCCGCGCCGATGTCACGCACGCCTTCCGGCAGGTTGTTCTTGATCCGCTGGAAGAACTGCGCCACCGTGAAGCCGAAACCGATCAAGGAAACGCCCGTGCGAACGGCGGCCATCAATGTGCGCTGCAGCCCCAGAACGGTTCGCAGCCAGGCGAAGTGATTGCCGACATTGGGCTGCGCCTCGAAACGGGTTGCTGGTGTGCTCATCGAGTTGCAGGCCCGAACCCGATGGCGATGCCCGCCAACGCTTCGTACTGGAAGAAGACATCGCCGGAAGCCCGAGCGACGCAGCCGCCGCCCGCGGTGCTGGAGCGGCAGAAGATGCGTGAGTTGCCATCCATCGTGACGAAGTAGCCACGCACTTCGAGGCGCACGCGAATGCGGTCGTTGATCGGTCGCGCGACACCCAATGCCAGCGACGCAGAGAAGCGGGTTTCGTCGTCGCCGCGGTCAGGTTTCAGCCGGGTGGCTCCTATTCCGCCGGCGATGTACGGGATCATGGTTTCACTGGTGAGATAGGTGGCGCTGCCGCCGATGTGCAAGGTCTCGATGTCCAGATCGACATCGAGGTCTTCGATCTCGGTGGGCTGGAAGTTGTAGATGAGCTCGTACTGGCGCCCTTCGCCCGCCGACATGTTCAGCGCCACTCCATAGGCACCGCTCGATTCGGCGTCGAAGACCTGGGTGCCGACGAATGCGTCGAACTCGCCGCCGCCGCGATAGCCGACGAGCGGCGTGATCTGAAAGCGGTGTTCTTCGTCTGCGTGCACGGTGACCGCATGAGTCATGAGCAACGCGCATGCAACCGCGACAGAGGCAAGTGACGATAACTGTTTCATCGGTCGAATCCGCAGCTGGCCTCGAGCGACTATTGCTGCGGAGTGAGGCGGGCGCCATACGGATCGGGGGTGTATCCGTGTCACTGCGCTACGGATCGACGAAAGGCGCGCTTGCACAGCCAGGTCGACCGTTGGGTTACGTGCCGATCGTGTTCAAATCAACTTCCTCCGAGTGTCTGGCTGAAGTTGTATTTGACGGAGAACTGCAGGCGGACAGTGTCGGAAGTAAATCCATCGCGGAAGTTGTGCCGCTTCCCCCATTGGATCTCGGGTCCGAACATGACGTTCTTGGCCGGATGAAACAGCACATTGGCGAGCGCGTACTCTCCTTTCTCGAACGCGCTATCCGCCTGACCGTTCGAATTGTCGATGTCCACCATCGAGTAGCCGACGGTGCTCGTCATTTTTTCGCTCCAGTTCAGATCGAGGAAGGCGACGATGCCCAGGATGGGCAACACTTCGCCTACGATGGGTCGGCTGGGATTGGAGAAGTTGTTACGGATGCCGACGTCTTCCGGCGCATCGTTCATGTAATTCTGGATGCCTTCACCGTAAACGACCTGCAGCCGCAGAACGTTGTTTCCGAGCTTTACGTTCGAGCTCAGGTTGGCGCCCCAACCGATATCGCTGTCGGTCAGGTCGAATTGATCCTGCAGCGTGTCTTCCCATTTCAGATAGCGCACGATGCCGGCGAGCTCGACGTATCCCCAACTCGTGGCAAGCCGATACTCCGCGGATAAATCTGGATAAGGGAAACGACTGTTGATGTTCTGCAATTCGATGCGATCGGCGTAGTTGCCTTGATCCGCGGAGGCACCTGGCCGCTCGAGCGCGATCGTCAAGCGCGTATCGCCCTGTATCGGCATCCACCGCAACTGGACGTTGCGGAAGAACACCATCCCGGTGGGACCCCAGTACTCGAGCGAGTTCGGGAACACGTCGATGTCCATGAACGGACTCCATGTCTGACCCGCCCCGAAGTGTCCGAGCTCGCCGTACGCGTGCCGCAACCTGAAAGTCGTCTGTCCTGCGTCGCTGCCGGTACCGAAGAGCTCGAATTCGAACGTCGTCTTGAGATCTCCCAGCGCGGTTGGCGTCTTGGTTTTGACGCCGAATCGGCTTTGCCGGACACCGGAAAACCATTCACCGTTTTCGCCGAACTCATCCTTGAATGCGGGCAGCTTCGTCGGTCTGAGGACGTCGAACCAGTCCGGATCGCTCTGTTTGTCTTGATATCCCATGTCGAGCATGACGTAACCGTAGACGTCCATGGTCGAGTTCTGCAGGTCCTGCCCGTGCGCTGCACCAGCCCCTAACAGAAGCAAAGCACCGGCTGCCGTCCCGACACAGCCGCAGCCCGCACTACCATGAGCCCGTGTTCGCATCCAATCTGAACCGATATGCCGCAGCACGACACGGCGGTTCTCGGCTCTGCCTTCGGCAGTCGTGTTGTCAGCTGGAGAATTGTTCCCGCCGTCGGTTTTCAAGCGCGCATTGACCGCAGCCGTGACCGTTCTTGTTTGTGCGCTCATCTTCGGTTCCGCCTCGACGTGACGAGAGCGAACCTTGATCTCGGGGCCGTAACGGAACCATCCGCGCGATGGGCAGATCCTTCGACACTGCACCGAACGAACGCTGTCCGTCGTGACAATCCGCGGAAATGTTTCCTGGTGCCGGATTCCGCGAGCGCTTCGATAAGGTGGCGACGAGTTCTCGATGAAGCGACATCGCATCTGCCATGGTTGCTGGACGGGTCGGCTCGCATTTCATTTCGAGGACTCGATGGGCTCACTCGGATTGAGTGAGTAGCTCGTGCTGCGCCCGCCGCCCGAGTCTCTCTTGAGCGCGCGACGCTGAACCAAATCGAGAATGTCGCGATAGGCCGTGTCTTGTGAGCACTTCGCGAGCTTGGCCCATTTTGTCGTGGTCAACTTCCCCTCGAATCCGTCCAGCACCTTGTTGAGCACTTTGATCTGTCGCGCGTTGAGCGGTTCTTTCGCGAATCGTTCCCAGAAGCGTGCCTTGTTGAGCACGACACTGAGGGTGTTCTGCGATCCCTCGATGGCACGGAGCAGGCAGGTCAGGAACCAGTCCTGCCAGCCAGTCACGTCCAGTTTGCCCTTCTGCGTTCGTTCCAGTGTGTTGTAGTAGTTGTTGCGCTCGCGGCGAATTTGCGCAGACATGCTGTAAAAGCGTTGTCCGTTACCTTCCGCGCGTGCCAAGGCCATGTCGGCGATCGCTCTGGCGATTCGACCATTGCCATCGTCGAATGGATGGACCGTCACGAACCACAAATGCGCGAGACCGGCAACCAGCAGTGGTTCAGTGCTGCCGGGGTTCGCGAACCATGTCAGGAATGTTTTCATCTCCTGAGGCAGGCGAGTTGCCGGTGGCGCCTCGAAATGGACCTTTTGCTTTCCTACCGGCCCGGAAACCACCTGCATGGGCCCGCTGCGGTCGGCTCGCCAGTTACCGACTCTGATCTTCGTCATTGAACTGCGGCCCGTGGGAAACAGTGCCGCATGCCAGGCAAACAACCGCTCTCGAGTCAGCCGCTCGGTGCTGTTGCCTGTGGCATCGAGCATCAGCTCGACGATGCCCTCGACGTTGCGGTCGGCTCGCACGACGCCGCCCACGTCGAGGCCCAGCTTGCTTGCGATCGAGGAACGAACCTGGTCACTGTCGAGCCGCTCACCCTCGATCTCGCTCGACTTGACGACGTCCTCGGTCAGGGTGTGAAGGTGAGCTTCGCTGCGGAGGCTGAAGCCGAGACCTTCCATGCGCCCCAGCAACCGCCCTTGCTCGCGCGCGACGCGGGCAAGCAGCGGCGCAAGCGCGCCGTCATCCCAGGTCATTGCGGGCCACTCGGACCGTTGCCAGATATACATCCACAATCTCCGCAAATGGTGCGGATATAGTGGAGTCTAATCTCCGCAGGGTCAACGGTAAGATCCGCGTAATGTGCGGAGTTTGGCAGGCAGTGGCTGTCGCGATATCGCCAAATTACAAGGTTTTCTCGGCAATGATGTCCTGAGCATAGGCGCCTGCGCGACAATAGCGATAGGAGCGCGCATCGGACGGCTCCTTGAGATCGATCAGAAGAAGAATCCCACGCGTGCCTCCATCTGCCAGTCGTAAATCGGAAAGTCATCGACGAGTGCCACATCGGTTTGCAGCGACATCACCACACGGTTGGTGACCAGCCGACCGATCGTCACGTCGAACGGCAGGAACAGATCGCCGTGGTGATCGAGGTTGAACTGGATCTCGGGCGAGAAGGTCGCGAACCACTTGTTCGGCAGCGCGAGGTTGAAGAGCGGCTGAACCGAGAGCCTGTCATCGAACCTGCGGCCGTCACCCACGCCCAGGGTGCCGCGAATGAGGCCGCCGACGAAGGTGCCGGGGCTGATCTCAGGCAGTTGGTGGACTGCGGCGATCATGGGCGCCACCTGCGAGCGGCCCGCGCCCAACTGGTCTTGCGATGCCGTATCGAAGATGAGCTGACCGCCGAATGCGAACGCCCACTTGCCATGAGGTGGCGTAATGGCGAGCACCTGTATCAGCGCGTCCGACAGTCCGACATCGTAGCTGCCGTCACGGTTGTCGGGCGAGACGACCTCGTTGCCCATGAACGGCAGATCGAAACGCGTCGCGATCTTCCACCCACCATCGAGCATGAATGGCTTGTCTGCGCGGAGCGTCAGCAGATCGGAATGCGGCCCGATCACGGGCTCGATGTACTTCTGCCTGACATCGACGCGCGCGATGGGCTTCGTGAGGTCCTGGCCGGTGTTGGTGGGTTCGTGCTCGACCTCGTCCGCGAATGCCGGAGCCATCGCGGAAGAACCGATGCACGCAAGCGCCGCGATCGTACGCATCGACCGTCGTCTCACGATGTTCTCCAGCCGAGGTAACCCGTCCCACGACTCGCGCGACTACAACCAATCCGTCAGCATCAGCCCCAGACCCACACGGTTCTGGTAGTTCGGTCCGTCGATCAGGTTCTCGCCATAGCCGGAATAGAGCTGCACATAGCCCTTGAGGTGATGGGCGAGTGGGAAGCTCCAATCGAGCTGCACGCCGCTCTTGTTCTCCGAGCGGAAGTTGTTCTTGATGATCAGCGCGACTGTTTGATCGCGCCAGTGATAAGCGCCCCCGAACTCGCCTTGGCCCATGTAGCGCTCGATGTGCGGGTTGTCGTCATCTTCGTCGTCTTCGGGAATGCGCCACCAGGCCCTGGCGTAAAGCGCGGCATTGCCGTGTTCGGCTGTGAGCTGTCCGAACACGCGATTCCAACTACGCGATAACGGCTCGCTGCGGCCGTTCGACTGATGCACCAGGCCGAAGTTGAAACGATGCAGACGCCAGCCCAGCACATCCCACTTCAACGGCGTCGAGACGAAGAGCTCCGGCTCGTAATTGGTTTCGCGGAAGGGGGCGGAGATGTCGGAGGCGTACACCTGCCAATAGCTCTGCAGCGTGAAGGCGAACCACGCATCCACTTTCGAACCGAACATCTCGGGCCATAGCAGTGTGCGTACGCTGAGCTGGTACTTGGCTTCGACATCCTTGATCTCGCCGGTATCGCCGATGCCCGCGTAGGGTGAGAAATCGGCGTTGTCGAGATACGTCGCCGGCAGAATGTAGTTGGGTCTGTACGGCGTGATGGCGAACCAGTTGCGTTGCAGTTCCTGCTGCTGTTCTTCACGTTGCTCCAGCGCTGATGGCGGGTTCAGTGGATCGCTTTGTGTCGCAGCGGGAAGCTGGGGGCCGTGGAGGTTGTCGTAACAGGCGAGGCGTTCGGAGTCGTTGACGAGCGTGCGGCAGTCGTCGGCGGATTGGGCGAAAGATGGAATTGAGGCGAGCAGGGCGATGCCACACATCAAGGCACTGATGCCGAGTCTGGGTCCCTTCGGAAAGGGAGCGCTGTCGCGTGCCCCCACCCCAACCCTCCCCCGCTGCGCAGGGGAGGGGACTGGAACTCGAAGGTGAGGGCTCATGTCGGGTTCGCTCTCACGACGCACCGGAATCCGACATGACACGTGGATGTATCGATCGGCTGCGCATGTCGTGCCGCCGGCCGATAGCGCCGGCAGTAGTTCGGCGCACACAGGAACGAGCCGCCCTTCAACACCTTGCGTGGAATCTTGATCTCGGCCTGACACGCGTCGTAACTCTCCTGCATGCGCGCGCCGCGCGGATTGCGTGGAACACAGCAGGCCTTCGACACATCGGCGGTGTGCTGCGGCGAGAACCAATCGATCGTCCATTCCCACACGTTGCCGATCATGTCGTAGAGGGCGTAGCCATTGGGTTCGAACGATCTCACGGGCGAGGTGCGTTCGTAGCCATCGAGCGCGAGGTTCTCTTGCGGGAAGCGGCCTTGCCACGTATTCGCCATCTGTCGGTCACCCGGCGTGAATTCATCGCCCCATGCGAACTCGGCTCCATCCAGCCCCCCGCGCGCCGCGAATTCCCACTCGGCTTCGGTGGGCAACTCTTTACGAGCCCACTGCGCGTAGGCTAACGCATCGCGATAAGCGACGTGCACCACGGGATGTTCATCCTTGCCCTCGATCGAGCTGCCCGGGCCATACGGCTGGCGCCAGTTCGCTTCGAAGCAGTACATCCACCACTGACTCCAATCACGCAGGTCGACGACGTGTGCCGGCGGCGAGAACACGAGCGAGCCCGCTTTCAGCATGTGCGGCTGCGCGCCGGGATAGTCCTTCGGGTCCGGTGGAATCTCGGCGTAGGTGACGTAGCCCGTTTCCTCGACGAAACGCCGGAACTGGGCGTTCGTGACCGGCGCGCGGTCGATCCAGAAGGAATCGACGCTGACGTGGTGCGCCGGTGCTTCTTCAGCATAGTGGTCATCCGAGCCCATGCGGAAGGTTCCGGCGGGAATGTGGATCATGTCGTCGTACGACGCTTCGGCAGCGGATGCCGTTGCGTGGGCGGGTTGAGTCATGATTTCGTGCTCACGGCGAAGGTGGGGGGAAGACGCGCAACCAGTCCTGTTCATGTGATCTGCATGGCTGCACTTACGTGGTTGCGGGCCGCGTCAACTCACGCTCCGCCTCGCGCTCGCGAACTCGCGTCTCGGCCAGGTCGCGTTCGAGGAAGTAGTTGAGGAACGTGCGAATGACGGCGATCGCGCCGAGTCTGCCAACAGACTCCCAGCTCGTGGTGATCGAGGACTCGATGATGTCGGCAGCGAGTTGAAAGGTGAGGCCGGCCACGAGCCAACGCGCATAGCTCAGCCACACCATGCGTCGTTCGTGCCCGTCGGGATGCGATAGCATCATCCGCAGTGCCGAGTAGAACGCGATGGCCGTGCCGATGGCGACGATCAGCAATGCCATCGCATCGATGATGATCGTCGCCACTTCCGAGGCGCTGATGAGCCAATCGCGCACGACCGCGCACGCTCACTAGTGACCCGCACCGCTCGTCGCTTCCGACATCTTCGGCCGCCGCAGCGCCCAGATCATCAAGATGCTGGGTTTGTCGGCTTTGCCCTGTGGCATGGCACGCTCCTGAGGTGAGGTGGAGGATTGTGACTCGCGTGATCATCGGGGCAGGTGCAGCGCCTGCCTATTGCGGGTTGGGGCACGCTGCGAGCGTGTGTTCGCATGCAGCGTTGCGTGATGCGAACACTGGAATCACCAGCGCGTTACTGGGCCGGCTTGATCTCGACGCGGCGTGCTTCATCGGTGGAGCCCGAGCCCGTCACGAATGCCGGTGGCGACATCGAGACATCCGATTCGGCGACGCCTTCACGCACGAGCGCTTCGCGTACTGCGTCGGCGCGATCCTTGGCCAGCTCGAGATTCTGCTGCGGCGAGCCTGTGCGATCCGTGTAGCCGGTGACCTCAACCGATTGCCCGGCTTGTTTCACCGTCGCTGCGACTTCCGCAATCGTCTTGCGATCGTTTGTGTCGATACTGGCCTCACCCGAATCGAAGTACACGTTGGCGGGCAGCGAGGCGACGCGGATCCGATTCGCCTGGCTGGTCCCGGCTCGCGTCTCACTGCCATTCGTCGGCGTGGTGGACATCGATGCACTGGTTGGAGGGCCAGGATGGTTTGCCCGATTGCCGAACAACCAAACGGCGAACACCGCTACCGCGGCAGCTGCCGCCCACGGTATCCAACGATTCTTCCGCGCGCGCTCATGGCTTGCGGTTGCGAACGCGGTGCTCTTCTGTGCTGCGTAGGCCGTTGCAGCCGATGCTGTCTCGCGCGCGCCTCCAGGCAACGAGCCCAGCAGGTTCGATAATCCGTCGAATCCGAGTGTCTTCGAGATGCGGTGATCCAGGCCCGCTCTTTCCAGCGAGCCGCGCTGACCGAGCAGCAGATTCATGAGCGCGCCGGCATCGAGACCGCCCGTGCTCACCTGCTTCTTCAGCATGCCGAACAGGACGGGCGCCGCCATCGACAGCAAGGCGGTCGCGGAGGCGGGCTTGACGCCGGCCACCTGCGATACCGAATGAGCGAGCGCCCCGCTGCGATTGCCGAAGACGGTGTTCAGCAGGTTGCCACCGACGCCGAGCACCGACTCGAGGCTGCCGCGATTGCCCAGGATGCCGGAGAGTTTGCCCGCAAGGCCAGCATCGATGTCGGCGCCACCGACGATGCGATGCAGTTCAACCGCTCCACCGGGTGCGGTGGTTTTCTGCAGCAGACCCGCCAGCAGAGCGGGCGGTCCGACGCGCAGTGCGGCACGCGTGTTGTTCTCGGACTCTTCCAGCAACGCGGCGGTTTGCCGCAGCAAGGGACCGCCGAATACGGAGTTCATTGAATCCAGCAGATCGACGCTCATTGGGCCTCCTCTGACGCCAGCGGGCGGCACTCCGGTGCTTGCCACGTATTTGTTCACCG
>DATELY010000273.1:0-14413 GCA_035276085.1 Steroidobacteraceae bacterium
CGGCGCGCTCCTGGCCCGTCTCGATGACAGCACCGTGCGTCCCGTGTACGACCTCGCGCAGCGGCAGCTCGATGCCGCACGCAAGAACCTCGCGGAAGTGCAGGTTCGATTGGATGAGGCGCAACGCACGCTACGTCGTAACGAACAGCTGCGGGCTCAGAAGCTCGTCAGCGAATCCCAGCTGGATGCCGCTCGCGCGGAGGCATTGGCGCTGGCAGCCCGCCTCGAAGCATTGAAAAGCGAAGTCAGCGTCGCGGAGAGCAATGTCCGCGTCCGTGTTCAGGACCTGCGGGACCTGGAAGTGGTCGCGCCATTCGACGGCGTCGTGGTTTCCAAGGATGCGCAGCCTGGCGAGGTCGTGTCGCCCATCTCGGCCGGCGGCGGCTTCACGCGCACGGGTATTGCGACCATCGTCGATATGACTTCACGGGAGATCGAAGTCGACGTCAACGAGGCGTTCATCAATCGCGTGCGCGCCAACCAGAAAACCGAAGCCGTGCTCGATGCCTATCCGGACTGGAGCATTCCGAGCCACGTCATCAACATCGTGCCGACGGCGGATCGGCAGAAAGCGACCGTGCGCGTTCGCATCGGCTTCGATGGGCTCGATCCGCGCATCCTGCCGGACATGGGCGTCAAGGTCCGGTTTCTCGAAGACGGCACGGCGGCACAACGGTCTTCGGCCGTGGTACGTATCCCGACGAGCTCGGTCGTCAGCGAAGCCGACACGCGCTACGTGTGGCGTGTGCGCGATGATACGGTGGAGCGTGTTGCCATCCGCACCGGATCCGAGCGCGAAGGACAGATCGATGTGCTGTCCGGCCTGAACGCAGGGGATCTCGTGGTGACACGGCCGGTCGAGGGTCTGAAGGACGGAGCGAAGATCAAGCAGACCGCCGACGGTTGACGGTTGCCCATCGAGGGGTGAGGCTTCCGCCCTTGCTGCCAATAATGAACCGTCAACATCATGCAAGAAGACGCTCTCGTCCGCCTGCGCTCGATCTCCAAGGAATACCGGCGCGGCTCTGAAACCGTCCAGGTCCTGCAGTCGCTGGATCTCGACATCCCGGCCGGCGATTTCCTCGCGCTGATGGGCCCTTCCGGCTCGGGCAAGTCGACGCTGCTGAATCTCATCGGCGGTCTGGACCGCCCCACCGGCGGCACGGTGACAATCGCCGGACAGCGTGTCGATAACCTCAACGATGCCGCGCTCACCCGCTGGCGCGCCGATCACGTCGGTTTCGTATTTCAAATGTATAACCTGCTGCCGGTGCTCTCCGCCGAACGCAATGTGGAGCTGCCGCTGCTGCTCACCTCGCTCTCGGCGCCGGAGCGGCGCAAGCGTGCGCAGGCGGCATTGAGCCTCGTGGGGCTGAGCGATCGCAGCCATCACAAACCGCGTGAGTTGTCCGGCGGTCAGGAACAGCGCGTCGGCATCGCACGCGCGATCGTCTCGGACCCGGCGCTGCTGCTGTGTGACGAGCCCACGGGCGACCTCGATCG
The DNA here is from genome assembly GCA_035276085.1 of Steroidobacteraceae bacterium. Taxonomy (GTDB): domain Bacteria; phylum Pseudomonadota; class Gammaproteobacteria; order Steroidobacterales; family Steroidobacteraceae; genus DATELY01. The sequence goes on from DATELY010000273.1 coordinate 1,504, forward strand.
CAAATCGGGCGACGAGATCCTGGATCTGCTGCAGGCGCTGAATCAGCAGCAGGGCAAGACCATCATCATGGTGACGCACGATCCTCATGCCGCCGCGCGCGCGAAGCGGGTGCTGCATCTGGAGAAGGGGGTGTTGGTGAGGGAGGCGGCGTGAGAATGGACCTGAGGTCTGGGACCTGCGACGTGGGGGCCGGAATGTATTCGCGCCCGTTTGCCATTTTCTGACCCCAAGCCCCACGCCTCACACCTCGGGCCGCGCCATGCTCAAGTTCCTGCCCCTGCTCTTTTCCAACCTGCGACGCAAACGCGTCCGGACGACGCTGACGATTGCCTCGATCGTCGTGGCGTTCCTGCTGTTCGGCGTGTTGGAAGCCTTTCGCAGTGCGTTGTCGGCGGGCGTGGAGCTCGCCGGCCGAGATCGGTTGGTCACGATCAGCAAGATTTCGCTCATTCAGCCGTTGCCGCTGAGTTATCTCGAACGTGTGCGCGCCATCCCTGGGGTGGTCGTTGCCACCGCTCACAGTTGGTTCGGCGGCATCTACCAGGACGACAAGAATCAAGTCGTCGCCATCGTGGTTACGCCCGAGACTTTCTTCGAGACCTACCCCGAGTTCGTCCTGGACGAGAAGCAGAAGCGCGACTGGATCGCGGAGCGCTCCGGGGCGATCGTTGGCCGCACGCTGGCGCAACGCTTCGGCTGGAAGGTCGGCGATACGATTCCGCTGCGCTCCGGCATCTGGACGCAACGCGACGGCAGCTCCACGTGGGATCTGAAGGTCAGCGGCATCTTCGACAACAAGCTCGAAGGTGGCGACACCAACGCGCTGTACTTTCACTGGGATTACTTCAATGAGAGCCGCACGGAAGTCGTCAAGGATCTGATCGGCTGGATCGTCTTTCGCATCGACGATCCGAATCGCGCGGTGGAGATCGCTGCGAAGATCGATCAGCAGTTCGCCAATTCCTTCTCGGAAACCAAGACGACGACGGAGCAGGCCTTTGCACAAGGCTTCGCCAATCAGATGGGCAACATCGGTGCGATCGTCATGACCGTGGCGTTCGCCGTGTTCTTCACGATGCTGCTCGTGACCGCGAACACCATCGGCCAATCCGTGCGCGAACGCACGAACGAGCTCGCTGTCATGAAGGCGATGGGCTTCTCGAACACTCGCGTCATGCTGCTCGTGTTGCTGGAGTCGATCTTCATCACGGCGTTGGGCGGCGCCATCGGGCTGGGGCTGGCAGCACTCGTCATCGCGATGATCGGTCCGAGCATGCAGCAGTTCATGCCGTTCAGCGGCCTGCCTCTCAGCGCTTACGGTCCCGGCATTGCGTTGATCTTCGTGCTTGGAGTACTCGCCGGCGCATTGCCTTGCATGCAAGCGTTCCAATTGAAGATCACCGAGGCGCTGCGGCGCGCGTAGTCTGGATCACGCCATCTATGTCGAACTTCTTCGCTCAAGTCGCCGCGATCACCTCGATGAATCTGCGCAACCTGCCGGAGCGCAAGGCATCGACCATCGTGGCACTCGTCGGCATCGTGGGCGTGGTCGCCGTCCTCGTCGGCGTGCTCGCAATCCGTGAGGGCTTTCGCGAGGTGCTGGATCTGTCAGGGTCGGAAGATGTGGCGATCGTTCTGCGCGGCGGATCGACCGACGAGATGAGCAGCTCCATGCTGCAGGATCAGACCCGCATCATCGCGGACGCACCCGACGTCGCACGCGACAGTGCCGGTCCGCTTGCATCGCCCGAGCTGTATGTCGTGGTCGACGTGCCGATCCGCAAAACGAACACACCGGCGAACGTCCCGCTGCGCGGCGTCAGCCCACAAGGACCGAAGCTGCGCGAAGCGTTCAAGATCGTCGCAGGACGCACCTTCACACCGGGCACGTTCGAGATGATCGTGGGCCGCGGCGCAGCGCTGCAGTTCGCAGGCCTCGAAGTGGGCCGGCGCATTCGCTGGGGTACGACAGAGTGGGCCATCGTCGGTATTTTCGAGGACGACGGCAGCGTGGCGGAATCGGAGGTGTGGACGGATGCCAACGTGTTGCAGGGCGCCTATCGACGCGGCACCACGTTTCAATCGACCCGCGTAAAGCTGACGAGCCCGCAAGCGCTCCGCACATTCAAAGATGCGCTCAGTCAGGATCCGCGCGTCAATGTGCGCGTGTACAGCGAACGCGAGTTCTACGAACAGCAATCCCGGCCGCTCGTCACGACGGTGAACGTCGTCGGTAACTCCATCGCGTTGCTGATGGGCATTGGCGCCATCTTCGGTGCACTCAACACGATGTACTCGGCCGTTTCGGCCCGCACGCGCGAGATCGCGACACTGCGCGCCATCGGCTTCAGCGCCGGACCGGTCGTGATTTCGGTGCTCGTCGAAGCCATGGTGATCGGGGTGCTCGGCGGCGTGCTCGGCTGCATCATCGGCTGGCTGGGATTCGATGGCATCCGCACGGCGACGTTGAACCCGGCAACCTTCAGTCAGATCACGTTTGCGTTCAACGTGACTCCGGCGCTGCTGGTGCAGGGGCTCGTCTACGCACTCATACTCGGATTCATCGGTGGGTTGTTGCCGAGCCTGCGGGCGGCGCGGCTGCCGATTACGACGGGGTTGCGGGAGATGTGAGTTCTTTGTGCGTGAGAACTCCGATACGCATCCACCGGTTGAGCTAGCGTCCCTTCCCTTGCGGAGCGGGGGAAGGACAGGATGGGGGCATCTTCAACCATGCACCCGCCAACTCAGCACCCCCACCCTAACCCTCCCCCGCTTCGCAAGGGAGGGGACAGAACAGATGCCCGAGCTGCCCGACATCACGGTGTACATCGAAGCGCTCGACGCACGTATCCAAGGTGCGACGCTGCAACGCATCGACTTGCGCAACCCGTTCCTGCTCCGCTCGGTCGAACCACCGCTCAGTGCCTGCGAAGGCCAGCACGTGACCGGCTTGAAGCGGCTCGGCAAACGCATCGCCATCGGCTTCGAGAACGATGTCTGGCTCGTGATTCACCTGATGATTGCCGGTCGGCTGCATTGGTATCCCGCGGGCTCGAAAGCGAAAGTGCGACCCGCGCTCGGGCAGTTTCAGTTCGACACAGGGCTGCTCACACTCACCGAAGCCGGCACCAAGCGTCGGGCGTCGCTGTTCGTCGTTCGAGGCGAGCGCGCGCTCGATGACTTGCATGCGCATGGACTCGAAGTGATGAACACAGATGCCACCACCTTCATCGCGCGGCTGCGAGCCGAGAACCACACCCTCAAGCGGGCGCTCACGGACCCACACATCCTGAGCGGCATCGGCAACGCTTACTCCGATGAAATCCTGCATGCCGCCCGCCTCTCGCCGCTCCTGCAGACGCGCACTCTCGGTGATGCGGATGCGCGGCGACTCTTTGCAGCGACGACAGCGAAATTGCAGGAATGGACAGCCCGACTGCGCGACCAGTCTGCCGGTGAGTTTCCCGAAAAGGTCACCGCATTCCATCCCGACATGGCTGTTCACGGGCGCTATGGCAAGCCATGCCCCGAGTGCGGCACCGAGATCCAACGCATCCGCTATGCAGAGAACGAGACGAACTACTGCCCCCGGTGTCAGACCGGCGGCAAGGTGCTCGCCGATCGCTCGCTGTCGCGTTTACTCAAGGATGACTGGCCGCGAAACATCGAGGAGTTGGAACGGAGACGGTAGCGGCCGCCTTCGTTGGCTGGTGTGTGCGCGGGTTTTGCGCAGGTTCTTTTCGTAGCGGAGGATCACATGAACGATCGACGTAGCCTCGTTACCCTGGTTGCTTGCGCAATGCTATTGCTGCAGGCGTGCGCGAGCTTGCAGGGCAAGGATCCTCTCCAGGTGACCGTCGCCGGCATCGAGCCCTTGCCGGGAGAAGGCATGGAGCTGCGCCTGATGGTGAAGCTGCGGGTGCAGAATCCCAACGACGCTGCCATCGAATACAACGGCATCGCGCTCGCGATGGACGTACAGGGCAAGCCCTTTGCGAGTGGCGTCAGCGACGCGAGCGGCAGCATTCCCCGGTTCAGCGAGTCCGTGGTCGCGGTGCCGGTCACGATTTCCGCGTTTCGCATGGCCCGCCAGGCATTGGGTATGGCAACGGGAAACAGCAACGGCAAGCTCACCTACGAGATGAGGGGCAAGCTCGCTGGATCGATGCTGGGTACGACGCGATTCACCACCAAGGGCGAGTTCGAGATGCCGACGGGTGTCGATGGCCCATCGACGACAGAGTGAAGGCCGCGCGATGTGTCGTCTGGCACCGTCTGCGTTAAGCAGGCATTACAGCGGCAATTCCCGCCAGCGTCTTATCGGCGGAGAGAAGGCGAAGAGTCTCCACCTCGCATTGTGCGAGCAGCATTCGATCGAACGGGTCGCTGTGCGGAAGTTCGATCTCCGAAACTGTAGCGGCGTGGCGCACGGTGATATCCAGAATCCGAAACCCTGCCGCCAGAACTCCCTTTTCCAGTTCGCGCAGCGGACGTGACAGCGATAGTTTGCCGAGCGATGCCTTGATGGCGATTTCCCAAACGCTGGCAGCGCTGACCCAATGTTCGTTCTCGGGGTCCTGTAAGAGGTCTCTGGCTTTAGCGCTCAGTTTCGAGCTCCCTTCGAGCGCCCAGATGAGAATGTGGGTATCGACGAGTAGTCTCACGGTTCCCTCACATCTCTCTCGAAGGCCGCGAGCACCGACCGGGGTAGCGGCGCATCGAAATCGGCTCGCACGCGCTTGAACATCCCTTTCAACGTTCCGAGCTTGATGCCTTTACGGCCCGTGGACGCGCGCGTGAGCCGCGCAACGGGCCGGCCCGCCCGCGCAATTAGCACGTCCTCTCCACCCTCCACGGCCTCAACCAACTGCGATAGCGTGGACTTGGCCTCGTGAATGTTCACCTTTCTCATAACAGTTCTCCGCGTCGGTTGGCTAATCTTAGCTAACGCTGAGGCGCGTGGACAGTGCGCCAGAAAAACATCGCCAACATGCAATCGCGGCCTGCGACGCATCACGCCGCTGCGAACTGGGAAGATCGGGAGCATGCCCGTCTGAAGATGCTTGCCGACCGAAGCCTGGCACCGTGTTGTTCCGCGTTGCGCATGGCCCGTCAGGCATTCAGCGTGGCACAGGAAACAGCAACGGCAAGCTCGCTGGATCGACGGTGGGACATCAGCGATCCACGATCAGGGGCGAGATGCCGACAGGTGTCGATGGCCCAGCGACGACAAGTGAAGTCCGCGCGACGGATCGATCGCCTCGTGGTGGTGCAATCGGTGCACTCGATGCTCAATCGCAGCGCCACCGCCCCAGGCTGCTTGTGCGATTTGTCCGAATCGGCCGACACAAACCGGGCGCAAACGATCCCATTTCCTCGTCTCATTCACAAAAGTCGCTGCTGGCACGGCCCATGCAACTGGATAACCGAGGGCAGCGTGCATGCCCTCGATGAGTGGCCTCCGTACTTAAACGTGCTTACGAGCTCAGGTTCCTCCCCCGGGCCTGATCGGATGCAGACGTGCGTAGCTTCGCGGTTACGCACGTTTTTTTTGCCTGAAGTTCGGCTGGTCGGCTGGCCAGAATACTCCGAGCAACTCGCTGCTCCATCTTCTGGCCAGCAAGCCAGCTGACCAGCAAGCCAGCAAGCCGCGGTTCTTCCATGCTTCAATTGCGCCCTCGCTCAACCGAGGACCGCCATGTATCTCACGCTGAAGCTCCTGCACATCTTCGGTGTCGTGCTGTTCCTGGGAAACATCATCACCGCTGTGTTGTGGAAATCGCTCGCCGATCGCAGTAACGATGCCCGCGTCATCGCATATGCGATGGAAGGCATCATCGCAGCGGATCGTTACTTCACCGTGCCGGGGGTCGGATTGATCCTGGTGACGGGGATCTCGCTGGTGATCACGTCGGGGTATTCGTTTCTGGGTACGACGTGGGTCTGGCAGTCGCTCGTGCTATTCGCCATCTCCGGGATCGTGTTCATGGGGTTTCTCACGCCGCTGCAACGACGCTTGCGTGACGTTGCCGTACAAGGAGGCCGCGGCGGTTTCGATCGCGTGACGTATCAGCGCCTGTCGCGCCAGTGGGCGATCTGGGGTTCGCTGGCGACGCTCGCGCCCCTCGCCGCGCTGGGTTTGATGGTGTTGAAACCGACCTACTGACCCGCGGCGGGATCAAAAATCGGCGAACTTCGCTTCGACGATCTGCGCATCCGCCGCGCAGCCGATCTCGATCGTGGTCGATGGCGCAGTGAAGAACTGGTCTTGCAGGTCCTTGCCGCCCGCGGCGCGCCAACGCACCACCGCTTGCAGCGTCTTGAAGGTGTGTGAGTTCGTGAGCAGGAGGCGGTTGTTCTGCGAATCGCAAGCGCTCGAGTAGCTCAGCTTGGCGAAATCGGATGCCACTTCGTCCTGCGACCAGGAAACTGCCGTAGCGCCGCTCAGGGCCAAGCCCAGCAGCATTGCAGTGAATCGATGCTCTGCTCTGTTCACGTCGCCCCCCTGCCCTTACCTCATCGGTTCGATCATATCCGCGAGCGATCTTGTCATCGCTGGCTCCGAGGACCGTCGAACGCATCAACGTTCACGCCGGCCGAGTGAGCCCGGCTTCACATTCTTGTACCCAGTTCGGCACCCCGAAGCCAACGGGTAACGCTCCGCAGAGCGATCGCCGGACGGACGCCCTTCATCGTTCCGCTCAATCCTGCATGCGGGTTATGCCGCAGGACGAGTGTGCACCACTACGCAGATCGCATGTCATTTCGTCAAGTTTCCTCCCGGCCGCCCGCTAATCGCAACTGACGGCCGGCGATCCGAAGCGTTGGCCGGGCTGTTGCCCGCGGTGGGCGGCACATTGCAACGCTCGGGGCCATCGTGTTCTCACTGTTCAGGAAGGCGCAACACAACGGAGTTCGTGCGGGCATCGCCTTACACGGCGACGCGGCGGCGCTGGTGGGCGTGCGAAGGCAGGCGGGCGGCAGGCCGTTGATCGAGTACTCGCATCGACAGCCGCTCATGAGCGAGCCGCTCGATGTGGCGCCGCTGCTGCAGCGCCCGGAGCTGGGGCGCATGAAGGTCTGTGTCGCCTTGAACAGCGACGCTTACCAGCTCGTGCAGGTGGAAACGCCCGAAGTGCTCCCTGCCGAGCTGCGTGCCGCCGTTCGTTGGCGGCTGCGCGACGTCATCAACTTCAGCATCGATGACGCCGTCATCGACGTATTCGACATTCCAGATCAATCGCGCCGCACGCAGAAGATGATGTTTGCGGTCGCGGCCCGCACCACGGCCGTTCAGGCCGTTGCGAGCACGATGCAACGACATGCACGCGGGTTCGATGCGATCGACATCCCGGAACTGTGCCTGCGCAACGTGAGCGCATTGCTGCCGCAGGACCACAAGGGCGTGGCACTGCTGGCACTGAGTGAGCAGTTCGCGCACCTGGTGATCACACGCCAGGGCATCCTGTATCTCACGCGGCGCATCGAGTTCGCCCGCCGCTATGACTCGAGCCTCGACGAGAGCACGAGTACGCCCGACATCGATGTCGAGGGTCTGGCGCTCGAGCTGCAGCGTTCGCTGGATTACTACGAAAGCCATTTCGATCAGCCCGCGATCGCGGATCTCGTCATCGCACCGATGCACGAGCGCGCCACGACTCTCGCAAGCGCACTCACCGAACTGAGCAGCCTGCGCATCGGCGTGTTCAACGCCGAGGAGATCCTGCAACTCGCCCCCGGCGTGACGCTCGATGCGAGCTGGCTCCAGCTCGTGGCACTCGGCGCCGCCTTGCGCACGGACACACTGGAACTGTAGCGCCGTGCGACAACAGATCAATCTGTACCAGCCGATCTTTCGCGCCCGACGCAGGTTGTTCTCGGCGGCAACGGTCGGCATTGCAGCGGGTCTCCTCATTCTCACCTATGCGGGCATCTGGAGCTTCGGCAGCTTCAAAGTTGCACGCTTGGATGAGGCAGTGCGCGGCCTGCAAGCGCAGGCCGAAGCACAGGATTCGATGATTGCAGCGGCGGCTGGGTATCGAGCTCAACGCGCGAAGCCGGCCGAGCTCGAAGCACGCATCGCGCGGCTGAGCACCGAGCTGACCCAGCGCACGCGCGCGTTGGAGGTGTTGCGCTCGGGTGTCGCCGGCGAGCCTTCCGGTTTCGCGACGCGGCTCGAAGCACTCGCCCGCGGGCACCTGCAAGGCGTGTGGCTGGATCATCTCGTGCTGACGGGGCCTGCAGGCACGCAAGGCAACTTGCGTCTGGAGGGTGCCGCAGTGAATGCGGACCTGATTCCGCGCTATCTACAGAGTCTCGCTGCCGAAGCGGATCTCATGGGTGTGCGCTTTGCACAGTTCGCCATCGAGCGTCCCAAGCGCGCGGATGAAGCATCTGCGACGTCATCGATTCGCTTCCGCGCCAGCAGTGCCGCCTTGCTCGACACCGCTACGGAGACTGCGCCATGAAGCTTCCCGCCGCAGTCGTGAACGGCGCCGCGCGCTTCGACGCAATGAGCCTGCGCGAGCGCGTGCTCATTTTCGCCGCGACGCTGTCCGTCCTCGTCGTCATGTTCGACACGCTGTTGCTGCAGCCGCTCGCGAAACGAGAGCAGGCGCTCACGCAGGAATTGCAACGGATCGAAGAACGCGTACGCGCGACCGCCAGTGTGATTCCAGAAGGACCCGACGCCACGAGCGTTGCGGAAGAGAAGGAACAGTCACTGCAAGCCACGCTCGCTGCCGTCAATACGCAGCTCGCGAGCGCGTCGGCGGGATTGATCGCACCGGAGCGCATGGCGGAGATGCTGCACGAAGTGCTCGCGCATCAGCGCGGACTGACGCTCGTTGATCTCCACAATGAACCCGTGCGCTCGCTGATCCCGGCGAAGCCTTCGACGGATGCCACTGCTGCAGTGGCTCCGCCGCAAGGACCGTTCGCTCATCCCGTGGTGCTCGTCGTCGAAGGCAGCTATCTCGACCTGCTCGCCTACTTGCGCGAGCTCGAGCGGTTGCCGTTCCGCATGTATTGGAATCGCCTCGAACTGAACACTGTGCAATACCCGGGCAATCGCGTGCGCATCGAGCTGAGCACGTTGAGCATGGACGAACAGTGGCTAGGAGTCTGATCGTGAAACGTCATGTCTCAATAGTGCTTGCAGGCAGCGCGATCGGTCTGATCGCACTGGCCTTGCGTGCGGATACGCTGCCGGATCCGACGAGGCCCGCCGCGCTCTACGCCGCGCCGCCGTCGGCAAGCACCGTCGAACCCACGATTCGAGTGGAAGCGATCATGCGCTCCGGCGCGCGATATCTCGCCATCGTCAACGGCCAGCTCGTGCGGCCCGGCGATCGCGTGAACGGTGCGCTGATCCGCGACATCGATGCCGACGGCTTGCGCTATGAGCTCGCGGGTGGGGAGCGGGTCGCCAAGCTGCCGGCCAGGTTGCAAGTACGACGCATGCGACCGCAGGTGGCGCCATGAAACGCTGTCTGCACCTCCTGATCTGCGTTTGCGCCTGGATGAGCGCAGGTGCCTGGCCGCAGACCAACGGTTCGGTTCCGGCCGCCACGCCGGGCGAGGCGCGCTTCGACGTCGAGGTCAATGACGCACCGGCCCGCGCGTTCTTCGAAGGGCTCGTGGACGGCACGCCCTACAACATGCTCGTGCATCCGGAAGTCACCGGGCGCGTGTCGCTGCGCTTGAAGCAAGTGACGGTCGCGGAAGCTTTGGAAGCCGTGCGCGATCTGTACGGCTACGACTTCCACCGCGTGGCGACCGGCTACATGGTCCTGCCTGCGACTGTGCAGACGCGCATCTTCCACCTGAACTACCTCGACGTGCAGCGCGCCGGCATCTCGAAGACTCGGGTCAGTTCGGGGCAGGTCAGTCAATCCGCGGGCTCGGACGGGAATACGACGCAGCCGGGTTCGAACACCGGAGGCGAATCTGGCAGCTCGGACACGAAGCAGGAGCTCAGCGGGACCGCCGTGATGACGCAGAGCACGTCCGACTTCTGGGCGAGCATCGAAGCAAACCTGAAGTTGATGATCGGATCGGATGCGGATCACAACGTGGTGATCAATCGGCAATCCGGTGTGATCGTCGTTCGTGCGCCGCCGACTCAACTGCGCGATGTCGCCGAGTATCTGCAACGCACGCAGGCGACGGTGACACGCCAGGTGGTGCTCGAAGCGAAGATCATCGAAGTCGAGCTCAACGATGCGTATCAGGCGGGCGTGAACTGGGCTGCCGTGTTGACGCATGGCAACGACACGTACTTCCTCGGCCAACGCAGCCCGCAAGGCGGCTTCGAACAGAATCCGCTCTTACCCGATGGTCCACGCATCCCGGTTGCGCCGGGCAATCCCGTGGGCGGCTTCCTCAGCGACACGTTGGGCGGTGCGTTCACCCTGGCTGCCGACTTCACGGACTTCAACGCCTACATCGATCTGCTCGGCGTACAAGGCAAGACTCGCGTGCTCTCGAGCCCGCGGGTCTCCACGCTGCACAATCAGAAGGCCGTCATCAAGGCGGGCTCCGATGAATTCTTCGTCACGGATGTGTCCAGCGATACGACCACGGGCACGGCCTCGACGACGACGGTCGATTTCACGCTGACACCGTTCTTCTCCGGTGTCGCACTGGATGTCACGCCGCAGATCAGCGAGGAAGGCGAGGTGCTGCTGCATATCCATCCGACCGTGAGTGAGGTCGTGGATCAGCGCAAGACGCTGACCGTGCGCGGCGAGACGGACATCCTGCCGCTGGCATTCAGCCAGATTCGCGAGTCCGACAGCATCGTGCGTGCCCGCAGCGGTCAGGTGATCGTGATCGGCGGCTTGATGCGCGAGATTCGCGATCGTCAGAAGCAGAAGACACCGCTCCTCGGCGATGTCCCGGGTCTCGGCCGGTTGTTCCGCAGCGAGCGCGATCAAGCGACCACGGTGGAGCTCGTGATCCTGTTGCGGCCGATCGTGGTCGGCGACGGCGACTGGGCGGACATGGTCAAGGCGCGCGAGGCCAGCGTCAGCGCCCTCGAGGAACGGAAGAGCGCCAAATGAGTGCGGAACTACGTCGTCGCAAAGTTCGCATCGGCGAGCTGCTGCTCGAACACAAGCTGCTGTCCGAAGAGCAGCTCAAGGCGGCGCTCGTCGAGCAGAAGCGTAGCGGCCGCAAGCTCGGACGTGTGCTGACCGACCTCGGCTTCGTGCGCGAAGAGGCGATGCACGATCTGCTGGCGCAGCATCTGCAGATTGCGTTCGTCGATGTGCGTCAGCTCACGCTCGATCCGAAAGCCGTGCGCCTGTTGCCAGAAACGTTGGCGCGTCGCTTCCGTGCCCTCGTGCTTCAGGCCGACAACCGTGGCCTGTTGGTCGGCATGGCCGATCCGACCGACTTGTTTGCATATGACGAGCTCGCCGGCCGGCTCAAGCAGCCGTTACGTATCGCGCTCGTGCGCGAGGCCGATTTGCTCAAGACGATCGACGCCGTGTATCGACGCACCGATGAGATCGCATCCATCGCACAGGAGGTGCGCGAAGAGCTGCGCGATGGCGACATCGACCTCGAGAATCTCTCGGCCGAAGAAGGCTCGCCCGACGCGCCTGTGATCCGACTGATTCAGTCGATGTTCCAGGATGCGGTTCAGGCGCGCGCATCCGACATTCACATCGAGCCTGGTGAGTCTGCACTGCGTGTCCGTCAGCGAATCGACGGTGTACTGCAGGAGCAGGTGATCGATGGCCGCCGCGTCGCTGGAGCGCTGGTCACGCGCCTCAAGCTCATGGCGAGTCTGGACATCGCCGAGAAGCGCTTGCCGCAGGACGGCCGTTTTACGGTGAAGGTCCGGGATAAGACGGTCGACGTGCGTATGTCGACGATGCCGACACAGTTCGGCGAATCGGTGGTCATGCGACTGCTCGATCAGTCCGCCAACCTGATGACGCTCGACAAGCTCGGCATGCCGCAGGACATGCTCGAGCGCTTCATGACGCTCGTTCAACGCAGCGCGGGCATGGTGCTCGTCACGGGACCTACCGGCAGCGGCAAGACGACGACGCTGTACTCCGCGCTCAACTTCCTGAATCAATCCGACGTCAAGATCATCACCGTCGAAGATCCCGTCGAGTATCGCCTCGATCGCGTGAACCAGGTGCAGGTCATGCCGAAGATCGGCCTCGACTTCGCCCGCGTGTTGCGCACGACCCTGCGCCAGGATCCCGATGTCATCCTCGTCGGCGAGATGCGCGATCAGGAGACGGTGGAGATCGGACTGCGCGCTGCGATCACCGGCCACCTCGTGTTCTCGACACTGCACACGATGAGCGCGATCGCGACGATCAGCCGGCTGCTCGACATGGGCGCCGCGGGCTACATGATCGCTGCCGCCGTGCACGGCGTAGTCGCACAACGACTCGTGCGTCGGGTGTGCGACAACTGCGCGCAAAGCGTGGAAGCCGATCCGCATCAACTTGCATGGCTCGCAGCGCAGATCGGTCCGGAACGTGCTGTGACGATGAAGTTTCAGGCGGGGCATGGTTGCACCTACTGCAACCTCTCCGGCTATCGCGGACGCATTGCCGTGTACGAGCTGCTGGAGCTCGATCGTGGGCTTGCGGATCTCGTGCGGCGGGGTGATGCGACTGCATTTTCAGAGGCAGCGCGATCGCGCGCTGCGTTCACGCCGCTCTCGAAGTCCGCCATCGAGCTTGCCTCGATGGGCGTGACGACGCTGGCTGAAGCGATCAGTGTGACGAGCGGGATCGAGGATGTGGCGGATGTTGAGCTCGTTTGAGCGTGACGGTGGGTTTGCCCCCACCCCAGCCCTCCCCCGCTGCGCAAGGGAGGGGGCCAGAGTTAGTGGCACGCTCATAAGCGGCGTTCCGACTCCCTCCCCTGCGGAGCGGG
>DATELY010000274.1:0-4636 GCA_035276085.1 Steroidobacteraceae bacterium
GGACTTAACGATTCTGGCAGTCACTTAGCAGGATCTCTCGTGATGGTTCGCGCTGCTGGCAAAACAGAATTTCAACCTGCACACGAGACTACCGCGTGCATCGATCAAGCCGAAGTCACATGCTCGTCGCTTGGAACACACGAACGAACCTGATGTCCGATCGATCGCCATCGGGATGCATGACTGGTGTAAGCCCGGATATCGGTACGTGTGCAGCACCGAACGCTTTCCATCGAGTTGATCGAGCGCTCCACCCCGCCATGGGCTCACCGAACCGGAATATCACATAGTGGATAACGAACTGTATGTCCGAGCACCCGCCTTTCGATAGGGAGGAGCGTGAGGCAAACTAAATTAGCGTGGCAAAACAATATCGCCAACAGAGTGAACGCGGCGTCGACGTGAAGCGCCCGTCGGGCGCAGTGCATCAGAGGATTCGAGAATACTCGAGTGTTCAAGAACAAACGATCGAGGGCTTATCCTGGAATCATCCTGCGCCCGTTGGTGTCAATCGGTTTGCTGCTGTCGGGCTCGGTGTTCGCAGCGGAAAAGCCCATAGCCTCCACTGCGATTGATGCTGCCGCGATATACAGCTCGCGATGTGCGGCTTGCCATGGCACGGATATGTCGGGAGGGGGCGCGCCCGCTTTGAAGGGGCTGAACTTCAAAGAGAAGTGGTCTGCGGCCGGAGCCGAAGCGCTGGCGGACTACATACGGCAAACGATGCCGCCGGGCGCACCGCAGCCGCTGGATGCCAATACCTCGCTGCAAGTGGCGCGATACATCGGTGCCGTCAACAACATGGGTGGCAATGCGGCAGCGGCAGCATCGCCCGCGTTGCCTGCAGTGCCGGCGTTTTCCGACGCGATCTCCATTGCGGCCGACGCACGTCTGAAAGCAGCGGCCGGTCGGCTGACTGCCGTGACGGACACCATGCTGGCAGCGCCTCCGCAGGAGGACTGGCTGATCTGGCGCGGTGACCTGGGCGCAACTGGGTACAGCCGACTCACCCAGGTAGAGCGATCGAACGCGGGCAAGCTGCGGCTCGCGTGGAGCAAGACGCTGGGTGGTGGCGTGAACGGCATTGCGCCGCTTGTACATGATGGCGTGATCTTTTTGCACGGCGGTGGGCACATCACGGCGATCGATGCCGCCAGCGGCGACACGATCTGGAAGGTGGAAGACAACACGCCGCCGCGCGGTTCGACTCAGCCGCGCGGACTGGCTTTGTATGGCAATGCGGTCTACGCATCCACGGTGGACAATCACACCATGGCGCTCGACGCCAAGACCGGCAAGGTGCTCTGGAAAACCAGGCTCGAAGGTCACGGCATGTCCACCGCAGCGCCTCTTGCGGCGAAGGGCAGGGTGTTCCAGGGCACCTCGGGATGCGTGGGCAAGTCCGCCCGGTGCTTCATGGCTGCGATGGATGCTGCGACGGGCGCGGAGTTGTGGCGCTTCTACACGGTTCCAGCGGCGAACGAGCCAGGCGCGCAGAGTTGGAGCGGCGTTCCTGAATCCGACTGGGCCGGCGCCGGCATCTGGTCCGGATACAGCTATGACGTCGCCAACGATCAGATTGTGTTTGGCACCGGCAACACGTATGCCGTGAGGGCTCTGCTCGCGGGCAATCCCAAGCATCCGCCAGCAGCCCTCTATACCAATTCCACGCTCAAGCTCGACGCACAGACGGGCAAGATGGTCTGGTACTTCCAGCATGTGCCTGGGGATGTCTGGGACGAGGACTGGGCTTTCGAGCGCACGATCATGAAGGATCCGCGCAAGGGCAACTCTCCCGTGCTGGTCAGCATGGGCAAACTCGGCATTCTCGATGCGCTCGACCTCGCCACCGGCCGCTACCTGTGGTCGGTGGACATGGGCTTGCAGGACATCGTGACGCACATCGACCCGGTCACGGGTGCCAAGAGGGTGGACCCGAACAAGATTCCTTCCGCAGACAGAGCGATCCAGGCTTGTCCATTTGCAGGGGGCTTGCGCAACTGGCCGGCGACATCGTACGACCCCGAGCACGCGCTGCTGTTCATTCCGATGACGGATACCTGCATGGAGGTCAAGGTCGACGACTCCTCGGTGCAAGGCTCAGCCTGGGTCGTCATTCCGCGTCCCGGTTCCGATCACAACTACGGTCGTCTGGCCGCGGTCGATCTGCGAACCGGAAACCACGTCTGGACCGTGCGCCGTCGTGCGCCGGCTGCATCCGCGGTGCTTGCCACTGCCGGTGGCATCCTCTTCGAAGGTTCACGCGATCGCTGGTTTCGAGCGTTGGACAGCGCAACTGGCAAGACGCTCTGGCAAGTACGGCTCAACGATACGCCCAATTCTTTTCCGATCACCTACATGGTCGACGGCAAACAGTACGTTGCCGTGGTCAGCGGCGGCGGTACTTATCTCGATGGGCTGTACAGCAGGCTCACGCCCGAGATTGAACCGTCTGTGGGCCGTCAGACCTTGTGGGTGTTCGCGCTGGGTGAATGAGCGCGACGTAGCGCCATCGCGCAACGACACCGAGTCGAGTTGAGAATGACAGCCAACAGCATTCGGAAAGGCCAGCGAGGCTCGAGCGGCGGATTGATTCGAAACGGTTGAACGCTATTTTTTTGGAGCACGCGGAATGTCGAACGACGGCGAAATCACGGCCCCCGCGACAGCGGGTATGTTGGAATCGATATTGGCCAGCCTCGATTTCGATCTCGAGCAGCTGCGACAGAAGTATCGGCGCGAGCGGGACAAGCGAATCCGCCCCGACGGCGAGAAGCAATACGTCGAGACCAAGGGCAAGTACGCTCACTATGAAGATGTCGATCCTTACGCACCCAAGATCATCGAGAGAGCGCCGATCAAGTCGGCCGTCGAAATCCTGATCATCGGCGGCGGCTGGGCCGGACTGATGGCCGGCGCGCGTCTCAGGCAGGCCGGCTTTTCGGACATCAGGATCGTCGATAAAGCGTCCGACTTCGGCGGCACCTGGTATTGGAACCGCTATCCGGGGTGTCAATGCGACATTGAATCGTATTGCTACATGCCGCTGCTCGAAGAGACTGGTTACATCCCGACGGAGAAGTACGCGTATGCGCCGGAAATCTTCGCGCATGCGCAGCGCATCGGACGGCACTTCGGCCTGTACGAAGGCGCCGTCTTCCAAACCACGGTCACTGCTTTGAAGTGGGAAGAATCGGAGCGACGCTGGCTCGTGTCCACCAACCGTGGCGATGAGATCAGGGCACGCTTCGTGCTCCAAGGGTCCGGACCGGCCACTCACCCCAAGCTGCCGGGCATTCCTGGCTTCGACAGCTTCAAGGGCCATACTTTCCACACCTCCCGCTGGGACTACAACTACACGGGCGGCAACCACCAGGGAAATCTCACCAAGCTCGCCGACAAGCGAGTCGCCATCATCGGCACGGGAGCGACCGCGCTTCAATGCATCCCGCATCTCGGGGCCAGCGCCAAGCATCTCTATGTGTTTCAGCGGACGCCTTCCACCGTGGGTGTACGTGGAAACAAGCCAACCGATCCGGACTTTGCCAAGATGCTGAAGCCGGGCTGGCAGTTCGCGCGCCAAAAGAATTTCGAAGCCGTGTCGTTCGGCGCGGACGTCGAAGATCTCGTCAACGACTCGATGACGGCGGCCAGCAAGGTCATGACACCCGCTCGCAAGGAGCGCGATCCACAGCGCGCCGCTCTGCTGGGCGAACTGCTCGACTTCAAGGACATGAACGAGCTGCGCGAGCGTGTCGAGCAAGAGGTCAAAGACCCGGCGGTGGCCGAGTTGCTCAAGCCCTGGTACCGGCGCTTTTGCAAACGCCCCGGCTTTCACGACGAATATCTGGCGACGTTCAATCGACCCAATGTCACGCTGGTCGATACCAGCGGCTCCCACGGCGTGGAGCGCGTGACCGAGAACGGTGT
This sequence comes from Steroidobacteraceae bacterium, assembly GCA_035276085.1. Classification (GTDB taxonomy): domain Bacteria; phylum Pseudomonadota; class Gammaproteobacteria; order Steroidobacterales; family Steroidobacteraceae; genus DATELY01. The sequence goes on from DATELY010000274.1 coordinate 3,931, forward strand.
GGTTGCGAATGGAGTCGAATACCCGGTCGATTGCATCGTCTATTCGACCGGCTTCGAAATCAGCACGGGTTGGGAAAAGCGCCTCAGGGTTCCGATCCAAGGTGTTGGCGGCAAATCGCTGTACGAGAAGTGGAACAAGGCCGCGATCTCGCTGCACGGCTATGCAACCCATGGCTTCCCCAACTGGTTTTACGTGGGGATCGGCCAGGGCCCTTTTTCCCTCAACTTCACCGTCTTGCTGGAGGGGCAAGTGAGGCATCTCGCCTACATCCTCTCGCAGGCGCGGGCACGAGGCGCAACGCGGATCGAAGTAACACCCGAGGCTGAAAAGGCGTGGACCGATGTATGCAAGAAGACCTCGATCTACGACATCGAGCTACAGAGAAGCTGCACGCCGGGCTATTTCAATTCAGAAGGCAAGCCGGGTGAAGGACACAGCGTCGTGGCAGAGGCCTACTCACTCGGCTTCATATCGTTCGACAATTTGCTGAGCGAATGGCGTGAGCAGGGCGGGCTCCAAGGTTTGGAAATGACCGCGGAGTCCAAACTGCCGACAACTAGTGTAGTGAGTTAGAAATTCGCGTACGTTCGTCAGCCCGCAATGGCGTGAGGGCGTCATGGCGAGATGGCGTCAAGCGCGTGATTTCTGACGCCATTACGCCGTTTCGCCATTTCCTCTCGCCGAATTGACGTTCACGCATTACCG
>DATELY010000275.1:0-5730 GCA_035276085.1 Steroidobacteraceae bacterium
AGGGGAATGCGGGCCAGCAAAGCACGCGCCGGGCGCAGGACCGGGAGAGTGTGTCACAGGCGCTGGAGCGCATACGGCAAGTCGCGAGGCAACGGAAGAAGGAACGGTTCACCTCGCTCTTCCACCATATCAGCGTTGAACTACTCCGGGTAGCATTCTTCGCCCTCAAGCGAGATGCCGCACCGGGTGTGGATGGGCTGACATGGCAGGACTACGAGGCAGACCTCGATCGCAAGATCGAGGACCTGCACGCCCGGGTCCATCGGGGAGCATATCGGGCTCTGCCGTCTCGGCGACATTACATACCGAAGGCGGATGGTCAGCAGCGCCCGCTCGCAATTGCCGCACTCGAAGACAAGATCGTCCAGAAGGCGGCATGCGCGGTGCTGAACGCGATCTACGAGGAAGACTTCCTCGGTTTCTCGTACGGGTACCGGCCCAAGCGCAGCCAGCACGATGTGCTGGACGCACTCATCACCGGAATCCACTGCACAAAGGTGAACTATATTTTTGACGCGGACCTCCGAAGCTTCTTCGATTCTGTCAGCCAGCAATGGCTGATCCGTTTCCTGAAGCATCGGATCAATGACACACGCATGCTCCGCCTGATCCAGAAATGGCTCAAGGCGGGTGTTCTGGAAGACGGGGTCTTGACCGTCAGTGATAGGGGGACCGGCCAAGGTTCGGTGATCTCACCACTCCTTGCCAACGTTTACCTGCACTACGTGTTTGATCTCTGGGCCGAGCGATGGCGACATCGTGAGGCCGTGGGCAACGTGATTATCGTGCGATATGCCGATGACCTGATCATCGGGTTTGAGCTCGACAAAGATGCCCGCCGCTTCCAGGAAGCGATGTGCGACCGACTGAGGGAGTTCTCGCTGTCACTCCATCCGGAGAAGACCCGTCTGATCGAGTTCGGCCGCTTCGCAGTGGAGCGCCGCGCTCATCGGCGGCTCGGAAAACCGGAGACCTTCAACTTTCTGGGCTTCACCTTCATCTGCGGAACAAGCAGCGGCGGACAATTCCAGATCAAACGGAAAACCCGACGCGACCGCATGCGGGCGAAGCTCAAGGAAATTAAGGAGGAAATGCGACAGCGACGGCATCACTCAATCCCCGAACAGGGGCATTGGTTGAGGCAAGTTGTTACCGGCTTCTTTGCATACCACGCAGTGCCAACCAACATTTGGTCACTCGGCACGTTCCGTTTTCGGATCACCGACCTCTGGCGCCGCTCGCTAAGGCGGCGCAGTCAGAAGGACGGCACGACATGGAGACGGATCACGAAGCTGGCGAATGACTTTCTCCCCAGGGCCTGCATCCTTCATCCCTGGCCCCAAGAGCGCTTCGCCGTCAAGAACCCGAGGTGGGAGCCGAGTGCCCGAATGGGGCCCGCTCGGTTCTGTGCGGGTTGCGCCGTGCAAGTGCGTTGAACTCTGTCGCCTGAGATGGCGGCCGCGGTAAAGCCTAGCCAAAGATATTTGAAATTTCTTTGCTCCGCCGGTTAACGAACGAACTATCCGAGCTTGGCGAGCTTTCGCGTTGGGTAGCCGGAGATGGCCGTCACCCGGCCACTGCGACCGTCGATATAGACGAAGGTGCCGCCCTCGAGGCGGTATTGCCCCTGCCACTCGATCGCGAAAGTGGTGTCGGTGTCCTCGATATGGATCGGTTCGGGATCGCCATCGCGCGCCAATCGCGCGGCCAGGTGGTCGTGAGGATCGAGCAACCAGGCATCGCCAGTTTCGGTCGAGAAAAGAACCAATTGGCCAATGCTGACAATGCGGCCGTCATGCTCGGCGGCAAGATCCTGAATGTAGCGCACCTCGTCGGCAAGCCGAAAACTCTTGCCGTCCACCATACGTTTGCCCGGTCCCCGCTTAATCCTTGTCCGACCTGGTGCGCGTGTCGTGGGGTTGGCCATGGAGCTCTTCACCCGCTTGTTCAGCCATTGGCTGGCGTTCGTCTATCACTGCTTCGACCGCATCGTCATTCACGGCTACCTGACGGGTCTGTCCCGCCCCGAGCACGTGGTGCACTTCTTCCACGAGGTTGGCGGCGCGCCGGTGATCACCAAGGAGATCTTAAGCGAGCGCACCAATCGCTACCAGAGCTGGGTTGAGGCTTTTGCCCGCAATCATCGCATCCCCATCGCCTGGGCCGAGAAGGGCGTCCGCAAGGAGGACTTTGTCCTGCGCTGGCAACGCCGCATGGTGCGAAAAAACGAGTACGGCGTCTATTTCATCTTCAAAAGCATGGAAGTGGGACCGACCTTCCGCATCGCAGTGCCGAAATATCCCACCAACGATCCCAATTACCGCATCATCGCCAAGACCCGCAGCCGCTTCACGCACTACTACTTTTACATTCACGATCAGGTGCTTGGCCCGATCGTGATGCGCGTGGGCTCGTTCGTTCCGTTCCAGACCACATACTACCTCAACGGCCATAGCTTCATTGAACATCAGCTCAAGGCTGCCAACGTCGACTTCCGCAAGCATGACAACGCGTTTCTCGCAGTCGGCGACGTGGCGGCACTGCAGGCCGCGGCCGATAAGCTCAGCCCGCAAATCATTCGCAAGCAGCTCGACTACTGGACCTTCGTCCTCGGCCCGAAATTCTCCCCCAAGGAGCGCAAGCAGGTCAAACTCTCACGCATCTATGCGATCAGTCAGATCGAATACTGTTTCAACTTTGTCTTCAAGCGCAACTTTCCCATCCACAAGCTGTTCGAGCGAAGCTGTGAACTTGGCTTGTGGCGATTGACCGCGCACAAGATCGCCGAGGTGTTCGGCACGCGCCTCAAGCGCAACCACCACGGCAAGCTCTTCACCGTCATCGATCAAGTCGAGCACGGCCATCACGTGTTCCGCGCCTACTTCCGCAATGCGGTGCTCAGGCAGTACCAGAAGTTCTCGATCTACCTGCGCAACGAGCTCTGCTCCAACAACCTCTACGATTTCGGCCTCAGAAAGGGGCTCGAACATCTCGATGAGGTCCGCCACAAGTTTAAGAGCATCATCGGCCGGTTCGCCGGTTTCCAGGCCCAGTGGCTCAACGTCCACACCGATTTTCCCTTGCTGCAGCGGATCTCCCTCCCAATCACCGTCGGCGCGGTCCGCCACCCCGGCATCAAGGTCCAGGACACCCGGATCATCCGCCTGCTCGAGGTCCTTTTGCACGCCGGCACCCAAGTCGGGGGCTGGACGGCGCGCCAGATCCACGAAGCCGTCCTCACCACCTTCGGCCTCTCGGCAGACGCCTACGGCCTCAACCAGCTCCGCTACGACCTGCGTAAACTCAGGGCGCACGGGCTCATCGAGCGTGACGGCGACCGCTACGCCTACCGCCTCACCGCAAAAGGCGTTCAGGTCGCCTTGCTGTTGCTGTTCTTCCACAAGCGCCTGTGTGGACCGCTCGCCAACAGTCGCTTCCACCACCGCCCTGATCCGCAGCACCGGCCGGACAGCCGCCTCGAAGCCGCCTACCACCGCGCCGACAAAGCCATCGAACAAATCGTCGATCTCTTGGCGGCAGCCTGACCCCTACGTCCGCCCCTCCAGATCCAGACTGCGCGCAGCTCCGCGCAACCCCGCCGCTGCGTCGCGCACCGCAAACCCATCAATTTTGCCTGAAAATCAGCTGATTCCTCGCCCTTGACATCACCGTTGCGATCTTAATCTTCGCGTCACACACAACAGCGATCTTGTACTCGTCTACTCAAGGATTTTCCGATTAAGAATCTAGGCCCTTTTCCAGATTTCACTGGAAAAGGGAGGTTCGCTTCGCGAACAGCTAGCAGAGACCGCTGCGAATCTGGCTAACCATCGGGCATGACCACACAACCCGATGACCTTTCTCAATACTACGCCGAGCTGTTGGAGGGGATCTACGATTGCGTGGATCGTATTGTCCTCAATGCCTTTTTCCCCATGGGGCAGACCGGCGGCGGCATGCGCAGCTGGTGGCGCAGCCTGCACGGTGACGACTCGCAACTGGATGACAAGCATCTGCGTGAGATGGCAGGGACATTCTCCCGCCGCTTGCACGCCTTCTGCGCCAAGCAAGGGATTCCGATCGTCGAGGCACAATCCGGGGAGCGAAAGCACGAGCTCGCCGAGCCGCACGTGCCCAAGGATCCGACATTTCGCGGCTTGTTCCTGGTGATCACCGGGAATGCGCCGGCGCCGATCTGGGAAGTCGAACGCAATGCCGCTGGGCAGATTACTGAGATTCGCCACCGCAAGAACTGGCCGTTCGTCAAGCATTACTACTTTCACATCATGGATCGCGAGTGGGGGCATGTGACGATCCGCATGTGCGGCTATCCCCCCTTCGGTGCCCAGCTGATCTTGAACGGCCACGAGTGGGTTGAACGCGAGGCCCGGCGCAAGTGCCTGACAGCGGTCAAGGACGGCAACTGCTTTGTCGAGGGCAGTGATTTCGACGCGGTCAACCGCCTAGCAGCGAAATTGCAGCGCCCAGAAACCATCGGCCGCTTACGCGAGCTATGCGAGCGGTGGATCTACTCTACCTGCCTCTGCTTTGCGCTCGTCCATGAGGAGCAAAAGCGCAGCGCCTTTGCGTATCAGTATTCGGTGTTTCAGTTGGAGCTCAGTCGCAATCTCTTGTTCTTGCGCGGAACAACGATGAACGAGGTGTACCAAAAGCTCATCGACCGTACGCGCGCGCCTTTGGATCTGAAGCAGGTCAAGACCATCTTCGGCTTCTCGCATCGCCCGCACAAGAGCGCAAAGCGGGGACGCGAAGCGGTCCAGGTGGTCAAGGCCGTAGAGGCGCACAGCTATGACTTGACCGTGTTCAAGGTGAAGTGGGGGAACCTGACGCTGAAAATCTACGACAAGGGCGGACGCGTGCTGCGCGTCGAGGTGGTCGCCCACAACGTCAAGGATTTGCGCGCCGGCAAAGTCCTGGACAAGTTATCCGAGTTGCTCAAACGCATGCGCGAGATGCTCGTCAGATTCCTGGGTACGGTGCAGGCCGCGCACGTTGCGTTCCTGGACGGAGGCGCCTTTGAGCGTTGGAGCAAGCCAACACAGCGCGGCACCCGGCGATTGGCGGGCATTGATCTCAATAAAGCTCGCAACCGTCACGTGGTCGACGCGGTGGTCGCGCTCTCCACGCGGCCAGGCGGCTTCACCTTAGCGCAGCTGGCAGAAGCCGTGCAGCAGCGCGCAGGCCGTTCTGCCAAAGCCTATTCCTCACGCAATGCCGCCTACGATCTGGCAAAACTGAAGGGCAAGAAGCTCGTCCACCGCGTCAAGGGGTCGCGTCGTTACAAGGCCGATCCGTCCGGCGTCCGGGCCATGTGTGCCTACCTCATCCTGCGCGACAAGGTCATCAAACCGCTGCTTGCCGGGGTTGTGCGTCCCTTCGGTCGAGCGCCAAAGAACCAAAGCCCGGTCGATCAGCACTACGTCCGGCTCCGCGAGGAACTCAACCGAACCTTTGAAACCATCGGCCTTGCGGCGGCTTGAGAAATTCGCAAGACAGCGACAACATGTTGGCGTTCGTTGTTCGATTAGCGCCTACATTCCGCACCCTCAGGGCGCACGACCTCGTGCCGTAAACCTCTGATTCGACTCATTCAATTTTTTTGCCCTTGCGTCCAAGGGGCTTGGTCGAGGGCGTCAGCGACGATCTCGTCGAATTTTCTCTGCAGCTCCTTGTAGTTCTCGATGCGCTTCTCGGACTCGCGAGCGATCT
>DATELY010000276.1:0-6345 GCA_035276085.1 Steroidobacteraceae bacterium
TGGCCAGCAAGCCAGCTAGCCAGCCGACCAGCAAGCCGCTAGCCATCAGACCAGCAACCTGAGTCCCCCATCACACCTTCGGGACTGGCCAACCCCGGCCCCTCCTCGTATAGTGCCGTCTCAGATATAAATATTTCCTTATATCCTTATGGGTCAATCTCTGGATGCTGTTCTGACGGCACTGCGAGCGGCTGCCGAGCCAACCCGGCTGCGGTTGCTTGCGTTGCTGGCGCAGGCGGAGCTGACGGTGAGCGAGATCTGCCTGGTCGTGGGGCAGAGCCAGCCGCGCGTGTCGAGACATCTGAAATTGCTGTGCGACGCCCAGCTGCTCGATCGGTTTCGTGAACAGCACTTCGTGTATTACCGCGCCCCCGTCGCGGGTCCTGGCCGGGCCGTGCTCGAAGAACTGTTGGGACTCGTTGCACGTGACGACGAAATACTGGTCCGCGATCGCACGCGCCTCGAGCGCTTGATCGCGGCGCGCGGCGAACGCGCGGCGAGCGATTTGCAAGGCGGTACGCTCGGCGTGGTCGAGAGCGGCAGCGATGAGATCGGCGCTTTCGTGGTGGCCGAGTTGAGCTCGGAGCCCATGGGTCGGGTGCTGGACGTCGGCACGGGCGCCGGTCATCTGCTCAAGGCCTTCGCACCTTCAGCGAGTCGCGCCATCGGCATCGATATCTCCAGCGATGCGCTTCGTCTCGCGCGCAGCAATGTCCACGGCGCCGGCTTCAGCCAGTGCGAGCTGCAACGCGGCGACATGTACGACTTGCCGTTCGCGCCCGGGTCATTCGACACCGTGGCGATGGATCGAGTGCTCGCGGGCGCCGAGCAGCCGTTTGCTGCCTTGTCCGAGGCAGCGCGCGTGCTCGATCGGCGCGGCCGCCTGATCGTGATCGATGACTTCGATGCCCTGAGCGACGCCAGTCAAGGCAACCCCATCGCGCTGCTGCGGCAGTGGTTCGACAAGCTCGGACTCACCTGCGAGCGAATCCGCCCGGTCGACACGCACGGTGCACACCTTCTATTGGCCATCGCCCGGCGCGTCGTCACCGGGCTCAAGGCTGCTTAACGAGACGAGAACCGCATGTCCGCCAACATTCTCCAAGAACAACTGAGCCAGCTCGCCAGCAAGGCGACACGCCCCGTACGCGTTTCGTTCGAGTTCTTCCCGCCGAAGGATGCGGCGATGGAGCAGACGCTGTGGCAGTCGATCGAGCGCCTCGCGCCGCTCAGTCCCAGCTTCGTTTCCGTTACCTACGGCGCGGATGGCTCGACCCGTACTCGCACGCACAACGTGGTAACGCGAGTCGCACGCGAAACCGGGCTCACCGCGGCACCGCACCTCACGTGTGTGGGAGCGCCGCGAGAAGAGATCCTCGAGATCGCGCGCAACTACTGGTCGCAAGGCGTACGCAACATCGTCGCGTTGCGAGGCGATCCGCCGCAGGGTGCGACCACCTACGTGCCGCATCCGCAGGGTTTTCCTTATGCGCTGGATTTGGTGAAAGGCCTGCGCTCGGTGGGCGACTTCGACATCTCCGTCGCGACGTATCCTGAAGTTCATCCCGAATCACCGAGCCGGCAGTTCGAGATCGACAATCTCAGGGCCAAGCTGGATGCGGGCGCGAATCGCGCCATCACGCAATTCTTCTTCGATACGCAAAGCTATCTGCGCTTTCGCGATGACTGCCGGGCGGCGGGCATCGCAGCCAGCATCGTGCCCGGCATCCTGCCCATCACGCGCTTTCCGCAGATGTTGCGCATGGCCGAGCGCTGTGGCGCGAGCGTGCCGCAGTGGATGCGGGATCGCTTCGATGGCCTGGATGACGATGCGGATACGCGCCGCATGATTGCCGCCGCGGTCGCCATCGAACAGGTGCAGCAGCTGCAGCGCGAAGGCGTGGAGGAGTTTCATTTCTACACGCTGAATCGCTCCGAGCTGACGTATGCAATCTGTCATGCGTTGGGCGTGCGGCCGAACGCGGGCGTGAGGCGTGAGGCTTGAGGTAGCGCGCCGCCGGCCATCGTCTGTTCTTCTTTTTCAGCCCCAGGTCTCAAGCCCCAAACCCCAGGCCCCTTCCATGAACCGCACGCAACGCATCGCCGAATTCCGCCGCCTCCTCACCGAGCGCATCCTCATCATCGACGGCGCAATGGGCACGATGATCCAGGGCTATGGCCTCACGGAAGCCGACTACCGCGGCGAGCGCTTCAAGGATTGGCCGTGTGACATGAAAGGCAATTCCGACATCCTCGCGCTCACGCGGCCCGATGTGATCGGCGCCATCCACACGAAGTATCTGGAAGCCGGCGCCGACATCATCGAGACGAACACGTTCACCGCGAACGAACCCTCGCAGGCCGACTACAAAGCCGAATCGTTCGTGCGCGATATCAACCTCGCGGCAACGCAGGCCGCGCGCCAAGCCGCGGACGCGTACACCCGGAAGACAGGTAAGACGGTGTTCGTGGCCGGCGCCATGGGGCCGACGAATCGCACCGCCTCGCTGTCGCCCAACGTGAACGATCCTGCGTTCCGCAACATCGATTTCGATCAGCTGGTCGCCACGTATCTCGTCGGGGCACGCGCGCTCATCGAAGCGGGCGCCGATCTCATCCTGATCGAAACGATCTTCGACACGCTGAACGCGAAAGCGGCCTTGTTCGCTGCGCGCCAGGCCATCGATGCATGCGGCGACGATCTGCCCATCATGGTCTCCGGCACCATCACGGATGCTTCGGGTCGCACGCTGTCCGGGCAGACCACAGAGGCGTTCTGGAACTCGGTGCGCCATGCACGGCCGACGGTCATCGGCTTGAACTGCGCGCTCGGTGCGCGCCAGCTGCGACCGTACATCGAGGAGCTCTCGCGCATTGCGGACTGCTACGTGTGCGCTTACCCGAACGCAGGCTTGCCCAATGCGTTTGGACAATACGACGAGGAGCCCTGTCAAACCGCCGAGCTGATCCGCGAGTACGCCAACAGCGGCTTCGTCAACATCGTCGGTGGCTGCTGCGGTACGACACCCGATCACATTCAGCACATCCAGGAGCACGTTGCCGGCATGCCGCCGCGCAAGCCGCCGGTGCTCGAGAAGCGCTGCCGCTTGTCGGGACTCGAGCCACTCAACATCGGGCCCGACAGTTTGTTCGTGAACGTCGGCGAGCGCACGAACGTCACAGGCTCGGCCAAGTTCCGCAAGTTGATCGAAGCCGACGACTACAACGCCGCGCTCGACGTTGCGCGCCAGCAAGTCACCAGCGGCGCGCAAGTCATCGACGTGAACATGGATGAGGGCATGCTGGATTCGCAGGCGGCCATGGTGCGCTTCCTGAATCTCATCGCCTCCGAGCCGGACATCGCACGTGTGCCGATCATGATCGACTCGTCGAAATGGTCCGTGATCGAAGCCGGCCTCAAGTGCATCCAGGGCAAGGGGATCGTCAACTCCATCAGCTTGAAGGAGGGCGAAGAGCAGTTCCTGGAGCATGCCCGCAAGGTGCGCGCCTACGGCGCTGCCGTGGTCGTCATGGCGTTCGACGAACAGGGTCAGGCCGATACGATCAAGCGCAAAGTGGAGATCTGCCAGCGCTCCTATCGAGTGCTGACCGAAAAAGCGGATTTTCCGCCCGAAGACATCATCTTCGATCCGAACATCTTCGCCGTGGCGACGGGTATCGAGGAGCACAACCGTTACTCGCTCGACTTCATCGAGGCCACGGCCGAGATCAAGCGGGCCTGTCCGCATGCTCACGTGAGTGGCGGCGTCAGCAACGTCTCGTTCTCGTTCCGCGGCAACGATGCCGTCCGCGAGGCAATGCATTCGGTGTTCCTGTATCACACCATCAAGGCGGGCATGACGATGGGCATCGTCAATGCGGGGCAGCTCGCGATTTACGAGGACATCGCGCCGGATTTGCGGGAGTGCGTCGAAGACGTGATCTTGTGTCGCCGCGACGACGCAACCGAGCGCTTGCTCGATATCGCGGCGCGCTACAAGGGTGAGGCAGGTATCAAGAAATCCGAGGACCTCGCGTGGCGCAGCTGGCCCGTCGCGAAGCGGCTGGAACACGCGTTGGTGAAGGGCATCGACGAGTTCGTCGTCGGCGATACGGAAGAAGCGCGGCTGCAGTTCGAACGTCCTTTGCAGGTGATCGAAGGTCCGCTGATGGATGGCATGAACGTCGTCGGCGATCTGTTCGGCACCGGCAAGATGTTCCTGCCGCAGGTGGTCAAGTCCGCGCGTGTCATGAAGAAGGCGGTTGCCCATCTCATACCGTACATCGAAGAGGAAAAGGCCGCTCGCGGTGGCAGCCGGTCGAACGGCAAGGTGGTGCTCGCGACCGTGAAGGGTGATGTGCACGACATCGGCAAGAACATCGTCGGCGTCGTGCTCCAGTGCAACAACTTCGAAGTCATCGATCTCGGTGTGATGGTCCCGTGCGATCGCATCCTCGAAACCGCGCGCCGCGAGGGCGCGGACATGATCGGTCTGTCGGGGCTGATCACGCCATCGCTCGACGAGATGGTGCACGTCGCGCGCGAGATGCAACGCCAGGGCTTCGCGCAGCCGTTGCTGATCGGTGGGGCGACGACCTCACCTGCGCATACCTCCGTGAAGATCGATCCGCAGTACGAAGGTCCGGTGGTGTACGTGAAGGACGCGTCCCGCTCCGTGGGCGTGTGTCAGCAGCTCGTCACGCCGGAATCGCGCGCTCAATACGTGCAGAAGCTCAAGGACGATCACGCGGTGCGACGCGAGCAGCATCAAGGCAAGCGCATGAAGGGACCGCAGTTCACCATTGCGCAAACACGCGCGAACAAATTCAAGGGCGGTTGGGATAGCTACGTACCACCTGTCCCGCGCATGCTGGGCGTGCGCGCATTCGACAACTATTCGCTCGAAGAGCTGACGCGGTACATCGATTGGATGCCGTTCTTCAACGCCTGGGAGTTCGGTGGCAGGTTCCCCGACATCCTGACCGACCCGAAGGTGGGCGAGCAGGCGAGCAATCTGTATGCGGATGCCCGCAACATGTTGCGCAAGATCATCCGGGAGCAGTGGTTGACCGCACGCGCAGTGATCGGCCTCTTTCCCGCGAACTCGATCGATGACGACGATGTCGAGATCTACACCGACGACACGCGTACGCAGGTGCTCACGCGCCTGCACTTTCTGCGGCAGCAGAAGCGCAAGCCCGACCAGCAGCCGCATCTGGCGTTGGCGGACTACGTCGCGCCGCGTTCCTCCGGTGCGAAGGATTACATCGGTGCGTTTGCCGTGACGGCGGGCATTGGCATCGAACGGCAACTGCAGACGTTCGAACAGGCACACGATGACTACTCGAGCATCATGCTCAAGGCACTCGCCGATCGATTTGCCGAAGCTCTGGCCGAGCGGATGCATGAGCGCGTGCGGCGCGAGTTCTGGGGTTACGCGCCGGAGGAGCGTTACACGAACGATCAGCTCGTGCGTGAGGAATATCGCGGCATTCGCCCGGCGCCCGGCTATCCCGCGTGTCCCGATCACACCGAGAAAACCACGCTGTGGCAGCTGCTCGATCCCGAACAGCGAGCTGGCATTCAGCTCACCGAATCGTTCGCGATGTTCCCGACGGCCGCGGTGAGCGGCTGGTACTTCTCGCACCCCGAGTCCCATTACTTCGCGGTCGGAAAGATCGATCTCGATCAGGTGCAGAACTACGCGGCCCGCAAAAAAATGTCGCTGGAAGAAGCGCAGAAGTGGCTATCGCCGAATTTGGGATACGACTCGGATACGTCGGCGGACGCCGCGTGATCGTCCGAGGGAACCGCGGCGCGGGCGTACTCATTGTGCCCACAGAACAACTCGGGGGAGGAAGAGCCATGCGGGCACTCGCCATTGCAGGATTGCTGACGACGTTACTCGGTTGCGCGGCAACACCGACATCGATGCCACGTGAATACCTCGACGAGCAGACCGCGGCCACGATCAAGGTCGTCGCCGATCCGCTCGTCTTCGCACAGGACCCGGGCAGCGGCGGCCGCGATTTTCTGAATGTCTATGCGATCGATGTGAATCGAATGGGTCACCATCAGCAGTATCTCGCGGTCTTGCAGTGGTGGCCGGAGCACGCTGCCGCAGCGGCCGACACCCCGGCAATTCTGCAGCTGGAAACACCTGCGGAAACGCATTCGCTGAGCGCTGCGACGCAATCGGCGCGCGAGTTGGGGATTGCCCGGCAAATCGATTCCACGGCACCGCGCGAAGGCGCGTGGTTTTATTTCCCCGTGACGAAAGAGGTGCTGGCGCAGGTGTCGCAAGCCGCCAGCATGCGAGCCACGCTGGTGCGCGGCGAGCGGCG
>DATELY010000277.1:0-2912 GCA_035276085.1 Steroidobacteraceae bacterium
CGATCGCTCAGGTGCAGCGCATGGCCGATCAGCGGAAACGCCACCAGCGAAATTGCTCCCAGCCCGAGGATCGCCGCAATGGCATACGACGTGTCCTCATCATCCGCATCGATAGCCCCGCAGGTCGCCAGAATCGCTGATACTCCGCAAATCGAAGACCCGATCGCCAGCAGCGAAACCAGCTTCGGTTTGAGCTTCGCGCTTCGTCCGAGCCAGGTCATGAAAACCAGCGAGAACGCCACCTCGAAGAGCACCAGCACCAGCGAGATCCCACCCAGATGCAGCAGGTCACCCATCAGGAACCGCGCCCCGAGGAGCACGATGCCGGTCTTTAGCCAAAATTCATAGCTCGCCACGCCCGCGCGAAATACCGCCGGCACTCCGACTGTGTTCGAAATTGCGAGCCCCAGCAGGATGGCCCACAGCACGTACTCGATGTTCGGCAGCAGCACATGATGCGCCTTGCTGTAGGCCGCGAGGAACTCCTCGAGGAACTTCCCCGTGTACCCAACCAGTCCCAGCAGCAAAACTCCGGGCATAAGCGCGACGATGCGACCGGGCAATGACGCCCGTCGCGGTGCCGCGAGGACAACAGAGTCGGCCATCCGTTACCAGGGAATGTGCACGTGTGCAGCGCGGACGATGAGCGCGGCCGCAAGGGCTGCGACAACAGCCCACGTGTCGAGCGAGAAGTGACGGAATGAAAAGCGCCGGGGCGAGGAATCCATGCGAAAAGGCTCCTGATTGCGGTGCAACCGATTCGATTAATTTGCAGGAAAACGGAGGGGCGTCGCGAGCTAGCGACAACAACAGCCACAGAACGTGGCCGGCATAATACAGATCGCGAGTTGGGAGGCGCGGATCATGCCTTTGTTCGTTTGTAACACGGAGTGCCCTGATCAGCAAGGCGGGACCGCAGGCACAAGGCGGCGCGTGTTCCCGCCTCTACCTGCTGCTAGGGGAGCCTCACCACCAGCCCGGTGCTCACCGTGTTCGGGTTGGAATTCACCGGATTCTTCGGAATGCCGCCGTAGGTATAGTCCACAACTCGCCAGTCGATACGCGGGAGAATCGTCAGATCAATCCCGCCGTTGAGCGCCCACTCAAAGTCGTTGCCCTGCGTGCGCGCGAAGCCCTGCCCCACATCCACGTGCGCAATACCGATCAGCGCCTCGCCATACGGCATCAGCGGCAAAATGTGCGGCTTGATCTGCACCCGCGGCCCAATCAGCCCTGTATCTTCGGTCTTCCCCGATCCCGATCCCATGAACGATGCGCGTGCATCCAGTCCCGCTCGCACGAAGGGAATCCCCCAGTGCTGATAGTAGAGACCAAACGTCGGCCCGCTCTGCACGCTCAGGTTCGGAATGCCGTACCACGATGCGCCATACTCTGCGTACACGCCGGTCTGCGCGTGAGCGGCGAACGAGGCAAGTGTAATGAATGCCATAACAGCAATGAAACGCTTCACTCCAGATCTCCTTCCCGCTTAGAAGCGGAAATGCGGCGAAGCGTCGGCCAGATGGAAATTCTGCTTTCGACTGGTCATTCGGCCTGAGTTCGCCGGTCGATCAGCGTCTCCCGGCCGGTCACGTGCGTTACGATTTCATTCATGCCCCGGCCCCAGATCACGGAAGAAGCCGCCCGCCAATTCGCGCAGGAATGGATCGAGGCGTGGAATGCGCACGATCTCGAAAGCATCCTTGCTCATTACGCCGCCGATGTCGTGCTGATCTCACCGATGGCCGCAAAGCTTCTGCCCGACAGCGGCGGCCATATCTCCGGGATTGCCAACCTGCGCAGGTATTTCGCTCAGGGGCTTGCTGCCTTTCCAAAACTGCACTTCGAGCTAGTCGACATCTCCGCAGGTCCCGGCACGCTCGTGCTGCTCTATCGCAATCATGCAGGAGTAACCGTCAGCGAATTCATGGAAGTGGACAACGCCGGCAAGGTGAAGCGCGTTCTCGCCAGCTATTCCTGACGGAAGCAAAACGCCCCAGCGTTAGCCGGGGCGTCTGTTCCGATTTGCCCGTTTGCTGCTCTACTTCAGCCTTGCCATCACCTCGTCCAGCACCTGCTTGCTCGGCCGGACGCGCTCCTGCGGCAGCGTTGCCAGCGGCTCATCCACGAGATTCAGCAGATCGGTGAAAGCATCGCGCTTTGTGTCGATGTAGAAGACGCCTGTCAGCACTTCGCCCTTCTCATGCGCTTCCATCAGCGCCTTCACGGCATGGGCGCGGTCCGTCGGGTCGTAGTTCTCGTGCAGCTTTTTCAGGCGCAGGCTCGAACCGTCGTGCATCTTCACATCGATCGTCGTGCCCGGATCGTACTCGACATCGATCTCCTCGAAGCTCGGCACGAATCCCACTTCGCTGATCGCCTCTTCGTGCTCCTGCATGTATTTGTAGCTGCGGGTCGAACCTTCGTGATCATTGAAGGTCACGCAGGGCGAGATGACGTCCAGCATCACGGTGCCCTTGTGAGCGATGGCCGCCTTCAGCATCGTGAGCAGCTGCTTCTTGTCGCCTGAGAACGAGCGCCCCACGAAGGTTGCGCCGAGCTGAATCGCCAGCGAGCACGTATCAATGGCTGGCAGATCGTTGATCACGCCGGTCTTCAGTTTCGACCCCATATCGGCCGTTGCCGAGAACTGGCCTTTTGTCAGGCCGTACACGCCGTTGTCTTCGATGATGTAGATGATGTTCAGATTGCGGCGCATCAGGTGCACGAACTGCCCCATGCCGATCGATGCCGTGTCGCCGTCACCGGATACGCCAATGCCCAGCATCGTCTTATTCGCCAGCAACGCGCCAGTCGCCACCGACGGCATCCGACCGTGCACGCTGTTGAAGCTGTGCGCGCGCGACAGGAAGTAGGCCGGGCTCTTCGACGAGCAGCCGATGCCCGAGAGC
>DATELY010000278.1:0-9944 GCA_035276085.1 Steroidobacteraceae bacterium
GGATGCGGAACTCGGCCGTACACTCACGCAGTACGACAAGAGCGCCACGGACTTCAGTCGTTGGTGGTACCCGCGCTGGGATGCGCTATTGGAGGGTGGCAGCGAGTGGTCCGCAGCAGAGCGCCATGAGACATTACTCGATTGGACGGATGAGCAATGGCGAACTGCCTGACTGCGACGCAGCGCAAGAGCACAACCGTTATTGAGTACGAGTGACATCGTCTGCGCCGTCGCCAGCTTGAATGACGAGACGCCATCGCCCGATCTTCCATCGCGAGGGCAAACGCATCGAAGCGCACATCTTTATCGCCTTTCTTGCCTGCCGCTTGCACGTGACACTTGGCCAGGCGTCACCGCACGCAGCATGCTCGAGAAATTTCGGCTGTGCAGATGATCGACGTGCCCATCCCCAGCATATGGCTTTCATCGCTCGATGGATCATGCCGACGTGGTTCGGCCGCTGCTGGCGTTCTCGAGCGCGGCTGGTTCCGGAAAGCCTGCGATCATGGACGACAGGCCGGTTCCGTGGACCTCGTGGATTTCCATCATGTAGGGAGCATGGAAGCTGCTTGACTGCTCGGCGAAGGCGCAGCCAAGCGACAGCGCGACGACCGAACCCAAATAGCAGTTCGCCGTGTGCGCATCCAGGCCCGCGCAGATGAGCGGCTTGACCAAGCGATCGTTCATCTCCAGCGTATCGCTGTCCATCGGTCGTGCGGTGGCGCATATGCGCGCAGAGTCGCGGTGTGCGAGCAGCTCGGCCAGGAAAGCGCGGCCAAACGCCATAAGCCACTCACGCCAACTCACATCGTCGGGAGTAGCGGCCATGGCCCGACGGGAGAAGGTGCTTGCCATTGAATTGAGTAGCTCCTCCTTGCTGCCGATATACCAATAGAGCGTCGATGCCTGCAGGCCCAGACGTGCCGCAAGTGCACGCATGTTGAGACTATCCAGGCCTTCTTCATCCACTAGCGCCAGTGCGACGGCGACAATCTCGTGCTGACTCGTCTTCATTCATTCCTCGGTCATCAGATGGGCGAGTGAGCACACCGGTGAGCTGCCCGCGAAAGCGACTGTACAGACCGGCGACACGCTGCCCGGCGAAGCGCTTGCTGCAGCTCGCCGCGGTTGTTCGCGCTTCGTGTCAATTCCAAATGTTCCCCATTCGTTGGGGTGATCGCGTCTGTCATGCACGCAATCATAGTCCGGAAATGGTTGTTACAGACCCTGGCTCGGTACGAGTCTCGGCCGATGGGGTGGCTTTCGACCTTGCGCGTGTTCGGCTTGTCGCTAGCAACTGGCAGGACGCCCAATGCTGCACGATGGCCGACGCTATCTTGAACCTGCCCGATCCGGGCGGCCTCTGGAGGAGCTTCGGGCTCAGACAAGTTCAGGGGAGCACGCGATTTGCAGACGCACAGTCGCACTCGGACATGCCGTAGCTCCAGCCGAGGATCGAGCGAACGTTCTATGCAGCACGCAACTTTTCTCGGATGGCGTTCCGACGCTTACGTTCCTAACGACGATCCTGGTCTTCCTGTGGGGTGCTGCCGTTGTAGCGAACGCCTCGCTTCACGACGACGGCATCGCCCGTTGGCCTGACGCAGCACGCGAGACGCAGCCGGCCCGATAACTGATCGGGGCGTGGCCTCAACAAAAGCTCAATGGCCACCGCTTCATTTCGTTCGAGCGGGCCGAGATTGTCCCTTCCTTCGGTAACCTCGATGGAACACAGCCCGCAGCGAACTTCCCCTTTGCAAATCGACGGCCAGTAATAGCCTTGGCGGGACGCCGCTTGCATGAGCGTCTCCCCGTCACGCACGTACAGAACGGCACCAAGGGGCTCCACACGGACAGCGACCGTCTCTGGACGCTCTCCGGTCACTTGCTTTACCCCTTGGTCATCACAGGCATCAGAATCATGAACCATCGAAGAGCCTGTGGCCGTTCCGTAGGTGCGCGCCATAAATGCGGATCAGCCAGCCAATTCGGTGGCGCTCACATACCCGTAGGCCCGCAGACGCCTCGCCATGGCATTCGCTTCGGGCTCCGTTTCGTAAAGTTTTTTCTTGTAGCCAGGAATGATGTTGTCCGGAGCCTCTATCCATGACTCCGAGGGCGGGTCGAGCAGGAACCCGTGAATATCCTGCCACTGCTCCATTTCTGCTCCTACTACCACTCTCCACGGTATGTTCATGATCTATCCTCTTTTAGAGATGTAACAACGCGACGTCATTTCGTCAGATACTCATCGATCGATGCGTGACCATGGATCATGAGAGCGTCTTTAACTCCAAACCGCATAAAGTCCTGCGTGGGATGGTGCATGCCCCGCTGCATAAACATTACGTTTCCGAGATCCTGCGATAGGAACGTGCCCCAATTCTTATTCGCATGGTAGTCGGGATAGAACTCTGGCTTGATTCTCTTCTTCTTCACCGCTTCGGCGTCCGGCACCAGCTCCGCCATCCACTCATCCAGAATGCAGGTGTCCGGATCCGTGCCGTTGGGACGGAACGTGAAGAAGTTTCCGTCCGTAACGGAGCAATTGGCCACCCAGAGATTCGGGCCGATCATGCCGAACTTTACGATCATGAGCTCGGAGTCCGTGTAGCCCGACAGGTCTATACCTGACGGTGCATATTGCTTCCGCCGCAGATCGGCCCACCACTTGCCGAGTTCTGGCAGCGGCGCACCGTGTGGATACGCTTTGGCGAGCTTGTCAGCCATGGCATTGACCGCGTCCTGGTTGCCGAGACGGAAGGGGTCGTCGACCTCCACCAGCATCGCGAGGTAACCGCGGATCATTTCGCGCACATCGGCTTTCGGATCCGAGGCAGAGCTAATGCGCGCGCTCGGTCCTGGAGCGAGCACGAGGTCCCAAGCCATGTCTCCCTTGGGAGGCCCCATATGACCGTGGCCATGATTCGAGAAGCGACCCTTGCCGTTGCTCTGATAGGCCGTCAGGCCACCGAAGCACTCAAAGCCCTGGACGTCGACAGGAAGGTCTCCACCGCTATACAACACGCTTTGTGGATGGGTGCCCTGAAGGTGGTAGGCATCCCGGAAAGCGTCCATGCCCAACTTCCAGTTGCAGCGAATGATGGTTGAACGACGCCGGGTCGTGACCCACTTCGACATGTCGAGGCTAAGCCACTGCGGGATTGGATCCAGATAATCCATCAACGATACAGCGTTGGGGTCCAGATTGATGAAGATCCAGCCGCCGAACGTTTCGAGTCGATACTCAGGCAAATTGAGGCAAGGCGGCTCGACGAGCTCCGGTTCGAATTCCTGGACATCGACAGCTTCCTTGATCGTTCCGTCGAGGTTGTAGCGCCACGCATGCGCTACGCAGCGTAGTTCCTTGGCGTTGCCTCGGCCCTCGCGCAATTGGCGACCGCGGTGGCGGCAGGTGTTGCTGAGCGCCTTCAGGGTGTTCGGCGCGCTGCGAACGATCAGGATGGTGTACGGGCCAATGCTGTATTCCATGTAGTCGCCCACCTTGGGAACCTCGTCTTCCCGGCCGACCATCTGCCACACATAGGGCCACAGCTTCTTATACTCGAGCTGCATGAATTCTTTAGAAGTGAAGCGATTGTTGGGTAGTGTCTTTGGACCGTCCTTGTTCATTCGGAACTGCTCGAAGTCGATACTCACAGCATCGCTTCCACGGGCAACGTTACTTCTCAGTTCAACAGCCATTTCGCACCCCTCATAAATGTTCATTAACCCGGTGGGGGGTCGCTCGACCCTCACCCATGCGCGTATGACCACGCGGATCGAACATTGTTCGTCGAACACTGTTCGAGAGGAAAACATCCTTATTAACTTCGCGTTCTTTGTCAAGCCTCAGTGTTCTGGTGCAATGCACATTCGCGTTTTTTGGGCCCTCCCGACAAGAGGCGCCGGGTTCGATCGGCCAGCACTCAAAGCACTGCGCGGCGGGCGTACGAGTACGCGCGACGGAAGTTCGAAATCTTCGCCAGCGCCAGCGCCGCGCTTGAACGCACGCACGTGAGGCGATGAGTAGGGATCGCAGAAGCGCTTGATTGCGGGAGCGCGCGTCCCGCGGGATTCCCTCTGGTCAAAAGTCACACCTTTCGCAAGCGACGTTGAAAAAGTGCAGGACAGCACTTTTTCAACACCCTGTTAGCCTTGCGCTCGAGCGCAGGACTCGCGGAAAGATCCACCGCTCAGCCTCGATTCGATATCGCCGGCGCCAGCCCTTCACTCGTTTTGCTAACTGCTCGCGCTGCCATTGCCCCTTTCGACTTGCTCGACTTGCTATCGAGAAGCGTATTACCCGCAGTTTCGGGAAAAGGAAAAAGAGGGCGTCTATTTTTCCTGGCTAGTCCTTCCTATCCTCGCTTTTCAAGTTCAGTGCCGCTTCGTCATGAGGCCTGCAACGTGCGGTTCGAGCGACCGTTGGTAGTAGGCATTGGCGAACGCTGCACAGCCCATTTTTTCGAAATCGCGCGCAATAGCACGCGTGGTCTCTTTGATGAGGTCAATACTATTCGTTGAAGCCATAGCATTTACCTGCACAGCTCTCGCGTAGCAGTATGCACAGACCCTGCCGCTTAAAAGGAACACGACGTAGAAGTACGATGGAGGCTGGTCGCCGTTCCTTCCGCTATGTCTGTGAGAACGGCACCTACAGTGCGCGCTATGACGAGCTCGTCAACGATCGAGATCAGCCGATCGATGTGCTCCATAGAGCCTTGTATGCATTGGAGTCAGGTTTGCTGATGCAGAATTGAATCACCACTCCCGCGGGGAGGGTGCTTAGCTTGAGTTCAGTGTTGAAGGTGACCCATGGCGGTATTTAAGGTTCGAGTGAATGGGCAGACGCGCGAACTGGATGTATTGCCCGATACACCGTTGCTCTGGGTGTTGCGCGACACGATTGGCCTCACCGGCACCAAATTCGGCTGTGGCATGTCCCTGTGCGGCGCGTGCACGGTCCATCTGAATGGCCAAGCAACCCGATCGTGCATCCTCCCCATATCGGCCGTCGGCGAGAGCGAAGTCATCACGATCGAAGGCGTGAGTGGACGTGAAGCACGGGCGGTGCAGGAAGCGTGGGTTGCCCGCGATGTCGCTCAATGCGGGTACTGCCAGTCAGGGCAGGTGATGAGCGCCATTGCGCTGCTTAACGAGAATAAAAAACCGACCGACAACGATATCGACAACGCAATGAGCGGCAACTTGTGCCGGTGCGCTACCTACGTACGCATCCGCGCCGCGATCAAGGACGCCGTCACCCACTTGGAGACTTGATCGTGAGTTCGGCACAAACCACGTTGAACCGTCGCGAGGTGCTCGCCGCCATGGGCGGGCTGGTCATCGGCGTTTACCTGCCGGCAACAGCAAGATCCCAAGAGAAATCCCCTGTCGCGCCATTTGCGCCTAACGCCTTCGTGCGTGTGAGCTCGGATAGCACCGTAACCGTGCTCAGCAAACATACCGAGATTGGCCAAGGCCCACTCACCGGACTGGCGACCCTGGTTGCCGAAGAAATGGACGCTGACTGGGCACAGGTGCGCGCCGAGCACGCTCCGTCGGATACGGCCTTGTACAAGAATCTCTACACTGGCATGCAGAGCACCGGTGGTTCATCTGCAATCTCCAATTCCTTCGAGCAGATGCGCCAGGCGGGTGCTACTGCGCGAGCGATGTTGGTGGCCGCCGCGGCCAAGCGCTGGGACGTGCCGGTCAGTGAAATTGCCGTGGAAAAAGGCGTGATCCGTCACGCGCGCAGCAACCGACACGGCCGCTTCGGCGAGTTTGCCGCGGATGCGGGGAAGCTGCAGCCTCCGACCTCGGTCGTGCTGAAGGACCCCTCGCAATTCAAACTGATTGGCCGCGACAACCGCGTCGTCGGCAAGCTCGACAGCCGCGCCAAAGCAACTGGCACGGCGAAGTTTACGATCGATATCCAGACGCCGGACATGCTGACGGTGGTCGTGGCGCGTCCGCCTCTGTTTGGCGCAAAGGTTCGCTCGTTCGATGATGGAGCGGCGCGCGCCATACCCGGCGTGGTCGACGTCAAACAGATCTCCAGCGGTGTGGCGATCTATGCCAAAGGGATGTGGCCCGCCTTGAAAGGACGCGAAGCACTCAAGGTGCAGTGGGATGAGTCCGCTGCCGAGAAGCGCAGCTCAGAGCAGCTGCTGAAAGAATTTCGCGACCTGTCGCGCACGCCCGGACTGGTGGCCGGTAAACAGGGCGATGCGGCGGCCGCTTTGGGTAAGGCTGAGACAGTCCTCGAGGCCGAATACGTCGTGCCTTACCTAGCCCATGGGCCCATGGAGCCTTTGGACGGATACATGGAATGGGATGGCCAGCGGGCGCGGGCGCGCTTTGGTAGTCAGCTGCAAACCGGGGATCACGGGGCGATCGCCAAGATGTTGAGTATCACGCCGGACAAAGTTGCGATCGAAACCATGTTGGCCGGCGGCAGCTTCGGCCGCCGCGCGCAACCTAACATGGAATTCGCGATCGAGCTGGCCGAGGCGGCTAAGGCGATCGGTCCCAATCGCCCCGTGAAAGTCGTTTGGACGCGAGAAGATGATATTCGCGGCGGCTACTATCGGCCAGCGTACGTGCATCGCATGCGTGGAGCCGTGCGCGATGGCCGGATCGTGGCTTGGAGCCACACCATCGTCGGCCAGTCCGTGTTCAAACACTCCTTGTTCGAGATCGTCATCAAAGATGGCATCGACTCCTCCTCGGTGGAAGGAGCGAGCGAGCTGCCGTACGAAATTCCTGATTTCCAGTGCGAGGTGCACAGCCCCGATGTCGGGGTTCCGGTGCAATGGTGGCGCTCGGTCGGTCACTCGCACACCGGATACGCGGTGGAATCGTTCGTTGACGAGTTGTTGCAGGCGGCCGGCAAGGATCCTGTGCAGGGTCGTCTCGCCATGATGGGTAAATCTCCCCGTGCGGCGGGCGTTCTGCGTGCCGTTGCGCAGCTCGCTCACTGGAGCGGCCCGGATCCTGGCAACGGTCGCGCACGGGGTGTCGCAGTGGTCGAGAGTTTCGGTACCTACGTTGCGCAGATCGCCGAGGTGTCGATGGGCGAGAATGGCGAGCCTCGGGTGCACAAAGTCTGGTGCGCGGTCGATTGCGGAATCGCGGTGAATCCCGACGTCGTTCGCGCGCAAATGGAAGGCGGAATGGGTTACGGGCTCGGCCATGCGCTGTACGCCGCCGTAACGCTCAAGGAAGGCCGTCCGGTGCAAAGCAACTTCGACACTTATCGTTCCCTGCGCATCCACGAGATGCCGGAGATCGAAGTCGCCATCGTGCCTTCGAACGAGAAGCCAAGTGGCGTTGGCGAGCCGGGTGTACCGCCGGTCGCTCCCGCAGTGGCAAATGCGTTGGCCAGATTAGGCAAACGACCTCGGCAGTTGCCGATGGTCAGCCAAGCCGTATGAGCGTGCGGCTGGCACGATTTGGCCGTGTTGTGAGCAGTAGCGCTCCAGTCGGAATGCTGCGTGAGTAGCTGTAGACGTCTGCGGTGAATGGCTTGTATGTCGACTTCAGTGCGGCGCGAGCCTCAGACACCGCCGATCGTGCTCTCGACAGTTCAGGGCAGCCGCCGCTAATCCTCAACTGCGGAGGCAATGCCGATCTGTGAAGGGCACGTTCCACGCCTCTTGCAGAGTGGCGCGTGTGAGCCATCAGCGCTTCGGCGATGGCGCGCACCTCGCGTAGAACCGGCAAACGAACATCGAACGCAGCGGTGCGCGAGACACTGCCTTCTCGCGCACCGCAGCCGGTTCGAGGATGCGACGCTAGAACTTCACACCGACGGTGGCGCCGAATGTTCTGCCCGGTGCCCGTGCGACCAGGTCTCCGGACTCTGAGGAGAACAATCGACGGGCATACGCGGTGTTGCCAATGTTCTTGCCCCAGATCGACAACTCCAGCGACTCACCGATCCGGTAGGCGGCCGACAGGTTGACCAGATCGTACGGCTTTTGCTTTATACGGTTCTCCGGTTCAGCAAACCACCCGTCGCTGTGATAGTAGGCGGCATTCAGTACGAGCTGGTCGGCACCTATCGGGATCACGTAGGTGCCCCCGACGTTGACCGTCCAGTCCGGCGTCACGGCGGTCTTGTTGTCCTTTGCGTCACCGATCGTGGCCAGGTTGCCGCCGCCTTCGGCTTGCGTTCGCGGCACCCACAACACGCTGTCTTCGAATTTGTCATAGCGGCCGTGGGTCCAGGCCAAGCCCACCGTCATCTCGAACTGCGAACTGAGGCGCGCGGTCGCATCCAGATCGGCACCATAGATCGTCGCACTCGCCGCGTTGCGTGTCTTCTGCGTTCCCTCGGTGAAGTTCACCACCTGAAGATTGTCGTACTCGTAGTAGTAGAAGGAAGGATTGATGCGCAGGCGGCGATCCATCAGGTCAAGCTTCAGTCCTGTTTCATAGGCATCGATCTCTTCCGCCTTGAACGCGTTATAGGTACCCAGCTCAGAGGGGATGGGAGGCGGATTATCGGGCGTGAGCTCGGTCGGGTTGAAGCCGCCGCTCTTGAAGCCGCGATTGTAGGATAGGTAGGCGAGTGCCTGATCAGTGAATCGGTAGTCGAACGCCAATCTCCAGGTGGGCTTTTTCTCGGTCATTTCATCGTCACGACCGGTGGTGACGGCGGTGATGGGCAGAACCCCCGGCGCCGGAATCACCGTTTGCGTCCCTGAGATCTCGCGCTTCTCCCAGGTATAGCGACCTCCGACCGTGACGTTGAGTTGATCGCTCAGCGCGTACGTCCCCTGCAGGTAGCCCGCGGCGGACGTGCTCTTGGGCCGGGCATGGAATAGCACTTGTGTGTTGGGGAATCCCGGCGCAATCGCTAGCGGCAACACGACCTGAACCGGTGGATCGTAGAATCCACGATTCTCGAAATAATAAAGGCCGGTCGTCCATTGCAGGGGACCTTCCGTGTTGGATACGAGCTGAAACTCCTGCGAGAACTGCTTTTCATTCTGGCCTGCCGTCGCACTGGGGGGCGCCGGACCGCCGTCGGTATCGAACGTGAAGTCCCACGTCGTGCGGCGATAGGCGCTAATCGAAGTCAGCGTGGCGAAGTCAAACTCGTGCGCGAAGGTCAGGCTGCCTCCCCACTGTTCTATGTCCGAATCCGGGTCGACATTCGAAAAGACATCGAACTTGCCAACCGAGGGCGGGTAGAGCGGATTGGGCACTGTCGGCACGGAAGAATCGAGCAGGCGGTGTCCGGGCTGCGCTGCGCGGGTGCGCGCATAGTCACCGGCCAGCCTGATCGTCGTGTCATCCGTCAGCTCTACCTTGAGTTTGCTGCGGATGGTCAGCTGCTCCAGATCATCTACGTCATGACCCGTAAACTCATTCTTCCCGAATCCATCGCGCTGATCATCGTAACGAACCGCCAGATCAGCCGAGACGTTGGCCGCCAGCGGGCCGGTCACGTACAGACTGCCGCCATAGGTCTCATGGTTGCCCATGGTCAAATCCGCCTCTCCCCCGAAGGTGGAGGAGGGATCGCGAGTGGTGACCTGGATCAGGCCCCCGGTCGCATTGCGACCGAACAGCGTGCCCTGCGGGCCCTTGAGAACGGCAACCTGCTCGATATTGTTCAGGGAGAAAATACCGCCCGAGGGCGAGCCGTAATAAACCCCGTCGACATAGATTGCGATCGGATTTTCCAGCGTGATGGTGGAACCGGTTTGGCCAATGCCGCGGATGCGCGGCAGCATCTGTCCGCCGGCCATGTTGATGATCAGCCCCGGTGCCAGCGTCTGCAGCTCCTCCGTGTTGGTCACGCCCGCGGCGGACAACGCCTGCGCGCTGATGGCGGAGATCGCAATGGGAACGTCTTGGAGATTCTCGGCGCGCTTTTGCGCGGTCACCACGATTTCTTCGAGTTCGGCATTTTCCCGTCCGGTGCC
>DATELY010000279.1:0-15157 GCA_035276085.1 Steroidobacteraceae bacterium
TCCCAGGACAAGCTCCAGAAACTCTCCATACCGTGGCGCGGTGTCGATCGGTGGGCGCACTTTCCAGCCTTCCTCATTCCAAATCGGCGGTAACCATGCGCCTGGTTGCAGCGCGACCGGCCAGACCAGTAGCGCGGTCAGGTAGCCTTCAAGTGCGTAGATATTCAGCGTGCCGCGTGGCCACGCCGGTTCGCGTAACCAGCGAGCCAGTGATTCCTGCTCAGGCGACGCGAAGGTCTGGTGCCCGATCTCACTGACCTTCGGTGGCAGCGGCGCGGGTGTTTCTTCCCGACCGGAGTAACGGGTCGTGGATGAACGAAGCCTGTCTGAATGAAACATGGCGAGTGAACTCAGCGGACGGGGCAGCTCGATGCCGTCCGCCCGCTTCTATGCTGTGGCCAACACTGTACGGTTGCCGGGCCCCTCAGTGCGCTGCCTCGCCGCGTGCCAATCGCAGGCCCAGCAATTCACGTTTCAGCCAGAACTGCCGCGGTAGACGGTTGCCGAGTTTTTCGAACCATTCTCCATGCTGAGTAAGTTCCAGGTTCCATACATGTGTATCGAGTTGCATGAGCCGCTCGAAACCCGCTGGGGTCATCTCGCTGCCCGACCAATCGAGGTCATTGAAGCCCGGCATCCATCCCAGCTCCGTTTCGACGGCGCCCGTGCGGCCCTGCACGCGTTCCACGATCCACTTCAACACGCGCATGTTCTCGCCGAACCCGGGCCACAGGAACTCACCGCTCTCATCGCGCCGAAACCAATTCACGCAAAAGATGCGTGGCTTGCTGTGCACCAGCGCACCCATCTTCAACCAATGATTGAAGTAGTCGCCCATGTGATAGCCGCAGAAGGGCAGCATCGCAAAGGGGTCACGTCGCACAATGCCCTGCTCGCCAACCGCGGCAGCCGTTGTCTCAGAGCCGAGGGTCGCCGCCATGTAGACGCCGAAATTCCAGTTGAATGCCTCGTACACCAGCGGCACCGTTGTTGCGCGACGTCCGCCAAAGATGAACGCGGAGATGGGCACGCCCTGAGGATCCTGCCAGTTCGGATCGATGGAGGGGCATTGGCTCGCGGGAGCCGTAAAGCGTGAATTCGGATGCGCAGCCTTGCGTCCGGTGCTACGTGCGATGTCCGGCGTCCAATCTTGCCCGGTCCAGTCGAGCAGATGCGCCGGCGGTTCTTTCGACATGCCTTCCCACCACACATCGCCATCGTCGGTCAGTGCAACATTCGTGAAGATCACGTTTTCATTCAGCGTCGCCATCGCATTCGCGTTGGTAGTCGTTGAGGTCCCCGGTGCAACACCGAAGAAACCCGCCTCTGGATTGATGGCGTAGAGTCGGCCGTCGTTGCCCGGCTTGATCCAGGCGATGTCATCGCCGACGGTATGGATCTTCCACCCATTGAATGAATGCGGCGGAATCAGCATGGCGAAGTTGGTCTTGCCGCAGGCAGAAGGGAAGGCGGCCGCCACATAAGTCTTCTCGCCCTGCGGATTCTCGACGCCGAGGATCAGCATGTGCTCGGCCAGCCAGCCCTGATCGCGCGCCATGTTCGAGGCGATGCGCAGCGCGAAGCATTTCTTGCCAAGCAGCGCGTTGCCGCCGTAGCCCGATCCGTAGGACCAGATTTCGCGCGTTTCAGGATAGTGAACGATGTACTTGGTGGTGCGATTGCACGGCCAGCGCGCGTCCTTCTCGCCCGGAGCGAGCGGGGCGCCGACCGAATGCACGCAGGGCACGAACTCACCGTCGCTGCCCAGCGCGTGGAGAACAGCGCTGCCCATACGCGTCATGGTGCGCATATTGATCGTTACGTAGGGGCTGTCGGTGATCTCGACTCCGATGTGTGCAATCGGACTGCCGAGCGGCCCCATCGAGAAGGGAATGACGTACATCGTGCGACCGCGCATGCAGCCTTCGAACAGCCCGTTCAACGTGGCGCGCATGATCGCGGGGTTTTGCCAATTGTTGGTCGGACCCGCGTCTTCTTTTCTTGCTGAGCAGATGAAGGTGCGATCTTCGACACGGGCGACGTCGGAGGGGTCCGACCATGCGAGATAAGAATTTTTCCGCTTCAGCGGGTTGAGCCGTATCAACATTCCGCTTGCGACCATCTCCGCGCACAAGTCCTCGTATTCCTGCGCTGAGCCATCCGCCCAGTGAATCCGTTCGGGCTGAGTCAAGTTCGCCACGTCGGCAACCCATTGCTTCAGGCGCTCATGTCCCAGCGTGCTGGGCCCTGCAATCGATGCAGCCGTGAATTCAGTCATGCCGCAGAAACTCCAGCACAGGTTCGTCAATCGCCAATATCAGAAGCCATCGTCCGCGCCGCTGGACGGATGCGATGCCAACCCGACAGCGCACGAGATCACCGGCCAGAACTGCGGCGGCGAGGGCTGCTGCGGATCTCCTCATCGGGCACCCACGGCTTGCCCGTGCGCTCCTCGATATAACGGCGCAGCAAACGGCGCACGACCTGCGATGGCGTAGCGTCTTCTTCCGCACACAGTCGCTCAAAAAGCTCCTTCTTGCGCGGATCGATCAGGATGGTCAGTCGCGCAGTGCGCTCTTCGATAGCCAACGGCAGTCTCATGAAGTGACACTTCGATGTGCGCTACATTATAATAAATCGCACATCGTCGCAATCATGACACTCGACCTGCCAATGCAAGTGATGACCTGTCACCCGCCGACACGTGGCGGTGCTTTGTGACACAGGCGCTCAGCTCGCCGTTGACGCTGTGCGTATTGCTGCTGAGTGCCTGGGGTCTCATTGGTCTTGCAGGCTTGATACGGCCAATGAGCGTGGCCTTCGCAGGCAGGACGCTGTTTCCATTGGGCGCACTCTGCGGCGCAGCACTCACGTACGTCGCGGCAACGGGTCTTGCCGCGCCTGCCGAGCAGCTCGTGCTGCCGATCGGACTGCCGGATCTTCCGGTTCATCTGCGTCTCGACGGCCTGTCGAGCGCGTTTCTGTTTCTGCTCGGCGCCGCGTCGACCGGCATTTCGATCTTTGCCGCTGGTTATTTCCGGCGTGGCGAAGGCACGCCGCCGGGTCTGCTCTGTCTGCAATATCACCTGTTTCTTGCCAGCATGGGCTTCGTGCTCCTGGCAAACGATGCGTATGGATTCATGCTCGCTTGGGAAACGATGGCGTTGTCGTCCTATTTCCTGGTCACGACGCAACATCGCATTCCGGAGATTCGCAGGGCCGGTTTTCTCTATCTGCTCATTGCGCATGTCGGCGCCATTGCGATCCTGCTGAGCTTCGGCGTTCTGCAAGGCGGCAGCTGGCAATTCACCTTCGATGCCATGCGCAGCGCGCAGCTCGAGCCGCCCTGGGCTGCGGTCGCCTTTGTTCTCGCGCTGTTTGGATTCGGGGCAAAAGCCGGCTTGGTGCCGATGCACGTGTGGCTGCCCGAAGCGCATCCGGCGGCACCCTCGCCGGTCTCCGCTTTGATGAGCGGCGTGATGCTCAAGACGGCGCTGTACGGCCTGCTGCGCGTTACGTTCGATCTACTCGGCGAACCGATGTGGTGGTGGGGACTGATACCACTCGCGCTCGGTTTGTTCACCGCCTTGTATGGCGCGATCTTCGCGGCCGCGCAGACCGACATGAAACGTCTGCTGGCCTACTCCTCGATCGAGAACGTCGGAATCATTTTCTCAGGCGTAGGCCTTGCGATTTTGTTCGTCGGCACAGGCATGCGCATCGCGGCCTCGCTCGCGCTCATCGCGGTGCTGTATCACGCGCTCAATCATGCGTTCATGAAGAGTCTGTTGTTCCTCGGAACCGGTGCGGTATTGCACGCCACCGGCGAGCGCAATCTGGGACGTCTTGGCGGGCTGATTCACCAGATGCCGTGGGTCGCGTGGCTGACGCTCGTCGGGGCGCTCGCGATTGCCGGACTGCCGCCACTCAACGGATTCGTCTCGGAATGGCTGCTGCTGCAGTCGTTCCTGTTCGCCAACGAACTGCCGCGAGCGTTCGTCAGCATGCTGTTGCCGTTGGGTGCGGCGCTGGTTGCGCTCGCTGCGGCGCTCGCTGGCTACGTGATGGTCAAGTTCTTCGGCGTGATCTTTCTGGGTCAGCCGCGCGAAACCGGGCTGCGCACGGCGCACGACGCCGGCATCGTCGAGCGGATCGGGCTCGCGTGGCTCGCGCTCGGTTGCGTGCTGCTCGGACTGTTTCCGACGCAGGTCATTCCGGTGCTCAGTCACGTGGTACAGCCGTTGGGATTCAGCGGGCTCGTGCTCGAAGACAGATCCTGGTGGCTGCTCGTGCCCTTGCCGCAGCGTCAGACGTCTTACGCTCCGCTGGCATTTCTTGCGGTAATCCTGGTTGTTGTGTTGCTCACGATCGCGGCGGTGCGGTTCTTCTATCACCAACGCGTCCGCCACAGCATCCCGTGGGACTGCGGATTCGGGCGGCTCAATAGTCGCATGCAGGACACGGCGGAAGGGTTCGGACAACCCATCCGTCATCTGTTCAATCCCTTCTTTGCAATGGTGCGCGAGTTACCGAGTCCGTTCGATGAGGCGCCCCGCTATCGAGTCGTCATCGACGATCGTTTCTGGCGTGGGCTGTATCTGCCGCTGAGCGCGCTCGTTCGGCGCATCGCCAACGCGGTGGCCTGGCTGCAGCAAGGACGGATCGCAACCTATCTCCTCTACAGCTTGATCACGCTCGTGGTGCTGCTGACGCTGATGCTATGAACGCGTTCGATTGGATCGCACAGGTACTCGGGATCTTTGCAGCCTTGTTGGCCGCGCCGCTTTTTCTCGGCTGGGTGAATCAATGCCGGGCGTGGCTGCAGAACAAGTCTGCGCCGCCTCTCATCCAGCCGTATCGCGGTATTCGCAAGCTCTTCTACAAGGAAGCCGTGATCGCGTCCAACGCTTCGCGCCTGTTTCGACTTGCGCCGTACATCGTCTTCGGCACGATGGTGACGGCCGCAGCGATCATTCCTTCGATCGCCACTCGATTGCCGTTCACTCGGGCTGCAGACGCCATCGCACTCGTCGGACTGTTCGCAACCGCACGCGTATTCGTGTCGCTTGCTGCGATGGATGTCGGCACGGCGTTCGGCACGCTCGGCGCGCGGCGCGAAATGATGATCGGCTTTCTCGCCGAACCTGCGCTCCTGATGGTCATCTTCGTCGCGTCCCTGATCAGCGCGACCACGGCGCTGCCGGCGATCTCCGAGCTGCTGGCCACACAGTCGCTCGCGCTCTATCCGAGTCTCGCGTTTGCTGCCGTGGCATTCACGATGGTGCTGCTGGCCGAGAACGCACGCATCCCGGTCGACAATCCGGCGACGCACCTCGAGCTGACCATGATTCACGAGGCCATGCTGCTCGAATATTCGGCGCGCCATCTTGCATTGATGGAATGGGCCGCGGCGCTCAAGCTCTTCAACTACGTGTGCGTGGGGTTTGCGCTGTTCGTTCCGTGGGGGCTGGCCACCAGCCAGGCGCCGCTCGGTCTGGTCGTGTCGTCGCTGCTGCTGGCCGCGAAGCTCGTGCTGGCCGGTGCCGGCATCGCTGTGATCGAAACGGTGTCGGCGAAGCTGCGCGTGTTTCGCGCGCCGGAGTTTCTGGCCACCGCCTTTCTGTTCGCCGTGCTCGGCTTGCTCGTACGTCTGTTGCTGGGAGCTTGAGCATGGAGCACCTGCCATTCGATCTGCAGATACTCAATGCGCTGGCGGCGTTGCTGCTGCTGCTGTCCTTCGCCATGCTGTCGCAGCGGCGCATCGTCACGCTGGTGAATCTCCTGGCGGTGCAAGGCGCACTGCTGTGCATCGCGACGGTACTGCTTGCGTGGCGCACCGGCGCCACTCATCTGTATTTCTCCGCCGCGCTGACGCTGACGGTGAAGGTGATCTTTCTGCCATGGCTCCTGCACCGGCTGATACGCAGGCTGGGCGTGTACTGGGACACCGAGCCGTTGCTCAACATCACGGGCACGATGCTGATCGGCGTGCTGGTGGTCGTGTTCTCGTTCGGACTCGCCCAGCCGATCTCGGCGCTCGCCAGCACTGCGACACGCAATGCCATCGGTATCGCAGTTGCCGTCGTCCTGATCGCATTCCTGACGATGATCACGCGCCGTAAGGCGATGTCGCAGGTCGTCGGCTTTCTCTCGATGGAGAACGGACTGTTCTTCGGCGCGATGAGCGCGACTTACGGCATGCCGATGATCGTCGAGCTCGGCGTTGCGCTCGATGTGCTGGTCGCGATGCTCGTGCTCGGCGTGTTCTTCTTCCAGATCCGCGAACAGTTCGACAGCCTGGATCTGAAACACCTGGAGTCGTTGAAGGAGGATCAGTAGGTGTCGAGCATCCTCGTATTTGCCGTGCTGCTCGGCACGTCGCTTCTGGGCGCAGTGCTGCTCGGTGTGTTCGGTGCAAAACGCTGGGCACCCGGACTCAATGTCGCATTCTCGATGGTCACGTTCCTGGCTGCGTGCGCGCTGACCTCCCGCGTCATCACTCAGGGCGATCTGGTGGTGCTGCAGGAGCAGTTCTTCATCGATGCATTCAACGTGTTTCTCGTGACGCTCACCGCTTTCGTCGGCCTGACCACCTCGCTCTTCTCGCGCCCTTACATGCGCATTGAAGCAGAGCATGGTCGCGTCAGCTCGGCGCAGCTGCGCCTGTACCACAGCATGTACCAGTTGTTCATGGCGACGATGCTGATCGCGCTGACGACCAACAATCTCGGACTGATGTGGGTGGCGATGGAAGCCGCAACGCTGTCGACCGTTCTGCTCGTGACCTTGTATCGCACGCCCGCCAGTCTGGAAGCGGGCTGGAAATACTTCATTCTCTGCGGCGTCGGGATCTCGCAGGCACTGTTTGGCACGATCCTGCTGTATTTCGCGGCCGAGAAGATACTGGGCGCCGAAGGGGTCGGCGCCTTGCTGTGGACGCATCTCAATGTCGTGAAAGCTCAACTCGAGCCTGCGGTTCTGGGGCTGGCATTTGCGTTTCTGCTCGTGGGCTACGGAACGAAAGTTGGACTTGCGCCGCTTCACAACTGGCTGCCCGACGCGCACGCGGAAGGTCCGACGCCGATTTCAGCCGTATTGTCGGGATTGCTGCTCAACGTGGCGATGTATGCGGTCATGCGCTGCAAAGTGCTCGTCGAAGGTTCGCTGCAGTCGAGTCTGCCGGGCCGCATGCTGATGGGCTTTGGACTGCTGTCGGTCGTGCTCGCCGCGTTCTTCCTCTGGCGGCAGCGCGACATCAAACGTCTGTTCGCGTACTCGTCCATCGAGCACATGGGCATCATCACCTTCGCGTTCGGCATGGGCGGCCCCGTCGCGAACTTCGCCGGCTTGCTGCACATGACGGTGCACTCATTGACGAAGTCGGCGATCTTCTTCGCAGTCGGTCACGCTGCACAGAAGGCGGGTACGCAGATCATGGATGACATTCGTGGCCTCATCACGGTGAGCCCTACCGTCGGTTGGGGCCTGATGGCGGGCTCGCTCGCGATTCTGGGTATGCCGCCGTTCGGCGTGTTCGCGAGCGAGTTCCTGATTCTCACCACTGCGATGAAGCAACAGCCGTGGGCCACGCCGATTCTGTTGCTGGCGCTGGGTGTTGCGTTCGCGGCGATCTTCAGTCGTGTCCAGCCGATGGTGTTCGGCGAAACGACCGCAAAGCGACTGCCGCATCCACCAGCGCTGCTGCCTGTCTTCACGCACCTCGCACTGGTGTTGATGCTGGGCATCTTCATTCCACCCTATCTCGCCGACTGGTATCGCGCAGCGGCGCGATTGATCGGAGGGCAGTGAGATGGTCATGCGGCGGTGGTTCGATCAAGCGGCCGGAGCCTCTGGCGGCAACGGCGTGGGCGCGATCGCCGGAGCGCCGAACACGTGGGGCCTGAGCGTCACGCGTGAGGAGTGGTGTCAAGCAGCGGAGAATATGGCTGCGCACGGTGGACGGTTGCTTTCGCTGTGGGCGAGTCGCACCGCTGCTGGGGAGAACCTCGTGCGCGCCGCGTTCTGTACCGACGCTGGCGTGCTCGTGCTGACTCTGCAACTGACGGCCGCGGACTCCGACTATCCCGGACTCGAACAATTGTTTCCCAGCGCCAGGCGCATGCAGCGCGCCATTGCCGATCTCTCCGGGTTGCGCAGTACCGATGCAGACCAGAGACCATGGCTGCGCCACGCGGCGTGGCCTGCCGCTTTCCATCCGCTAAGCGACGCCACCACTCCGGATCAGTCTTCCCCACTGGCCATCGATGACTACGCGTTCGTGCCGGTCGAAGGCGAGGGTGTCCACGAGATTCCCGTCGGCCCGGTGCATGCGGGCATCATTGAGCCGGGCCATTTCCGCTTTTCCATCGTGGGCGAAAAGGTTCTCAGGCTCGAGCAACACTTGGGATATGTGCACAAGGGCATCGAGCGGCGGTTCGCCGAGCTGCCCTTGATCGAAGGCCATCGGTTGGCGGCACGGGTCTGCGGCGATTCGGCGGTCGCATTCTCGTGGGCCTATTGTCAGGCGCTCGAGGGCATGAGTGCTGCGCGAGTGCCGGCGCGTGCGATATGGATACGAGCGCTTGCACTGGAGCTGGAGCGTCTCGCCAATCACCTCGGCGATCTGGGTGCCCTCGGCAACGATGCAGGCTTTGCAGTCGGGCTCGCTCAGTTCTCCCGACTCAAGGAGCAGCTGCTGCGATCCACGGAGCACGCATTGAGTCAGCGTTACCTCATGGATCTGGTCGTGCCCGGAGGCACGCGCGTTGATTTGTCCCCGACGGGCGCCGCCGGATTGATCGATTGCATCCAGTCGATCGCGGCAGAGGTCGAATTACTGCGTGCGATCTATGACGAGCATTCAGGCTTGCGTGATCGATTCTCCGGCGCGGGCAAGGTCACGCCCGCATTGGCCGCCAGACTCGGACTGACCGGATTGGCGGGGCGCGCCAGCGGCCAAGGGTTCGATCTGCGCTGTGATCTGCCGTGGGAACCCTATGGAGTGCTGGCGCCCAGAAAAATCGTGCGTACCGAAGGCGACGTTGCTGCCCGGGTTGCCGTGCGATTTGACGAAGTCGGTGAATCGATCCGTCTGCTGAGGCAGATCGTGCTGCATCTGCCGGAGGGTGGTTATCGGCGACCCGTGTCCATTCCGGAAGAGGGATCCTGGGGCATCGGACTCATCGAGGGATGGCGCGGCCCCGTTCTTGTCGCGCTTGAAGCCGGTGACGCCGGGAAGATCCTGCGATGTCATCCGCATGATCCATCGTGGCAGAACTGGCCGGTGCTCGAGCACGCCATCATCGACAACATCGTGCCGGACTTTCCGCTCATCAACAAATCTTTCAACTTGTCCTATAGCGGGCACGATCTCTAGCCATGTGGAAGACGCTGCGAAAGATCCGCTCAATCGGTGTGATCACCGAGCCGGCACCGGATGCCGATCCGTCGCTGGCAGTTGCCCAGCATCTGCACGAACAGATTCGCGGGATCTTGGGTCGCGCTCTGTGCATCCGTCAGGTGGATGCAGGTTCCTGCAACGGTTGCGAATTGGAGATTCACGCTCTGAACAACCCTTTGTACAACATTGAAGGACTAGGAATCAGGTTTGTCGCAAGCCCCAGGCATGCGGACATGCTGCTGGTTACCGGGCCTGTGGCACGCAACATGGAGCTGGCGCTGCGGCGCACGTACGACGCTACACCGGGTCCCAAGCTCGTCGTGGCAATCGGTGATTGCGGCTGCACGGGCGGCATATTCGGTGAGAGCTACGCTTGCGCAGGGAAGGTGAGCAACATCATCCCTGTCGACGTTGCCGTGCCAGGTTGCCCGCCCGAACCCAATCGCATTCTCTCGGGCATCTTGACCGCTGTTTCCGCGGCGCGCACCCGCTGAGCGCTCCATGCCGTATCGTCCAGAGCCCCCGGTTTCTATCCTCAAGTGCCCTCTCTGCGGCACGACCGCGCTCGTGCAGATACCTACGTACCCGAAGCGATCGTGGGAGTGCGTCGGTTGTCGCCAACTCATCTCGGTACAAGACGAGCAGTGTTGCATCTTCTGTGAGTACGGCAGTAACCCATGCACCCGTGGACGCATGGTGCGCATGATCGAGCAGTACGCCAGTGGAGCTCCTTTGGCGATGAGAACTCCCCTGTCCACTGCTCAGGAGTCCCTCATTCTCCTATTCGATCCAGACATGGCGCGGGCCGGGGAACTGGCAGCGCGGTTGTACGAGTATCACGTGTGCGTGGTCGTTGCTCTGAGCGCTGAGGACGCGCTGCATTGTGCACAACAGACACATTTCGACGTGGTAGTCGTTTCTGGAGACGCGGGTAACAACGATTGTCTGCGATTTCTAGCTTCATTGCGTCGAACCTCACCTCACACCTGGCTCATTGCGGCCGATGCGAGGATCGATCAAACGACTGAAGTGATCCTTCACCGTCAAGGGGTGGACGCAGTTGTTGGTACTCCAATAGACGTTAGCGAGCTCGCCCGCCGGATTGCCCTGCTTCAGGTGCAGTCCCGCCCTTCGTTCTGACTGAGTGGAATTTCCGTGTCGAAAACCAAACCGTCGCTTCTGTTCGAGCTCGACAGCCCCTGGTTGTGGGGGGCGGGTGTCATACGAACTTTTGCAACGGAAGGTCTCAGCAACGACGAAGTGTTGATGCAGATCTTCAGCGATACCGCAACGCGACCGTACATCATCGAAACCAAGGAGGAGCGACGCCTGCATTTCACCTCGGAGGCCACCCAGAGCATCATGCTGTTGGAGGATCCGGATGCGCTGGTCAGCCGCTATACACGCAAGATGATGGCCTTCCTGCTATTCAATGCGAACCCTCGCGAGATTCTCATGATCGGCTTGGGAGGTGGATCGCTCGCCAAGTTCTGCTACCGCCACCTGCCCAATACCCGCATCACGATTGTCGAGATCAATGAAGATGTCATCGCGCTACGCGATCAGTTTTGCGTACCTCAGGACGATGCGCGCTTTCAGGTGATCCAAGAGGATGGCGCTCGTTACATGGAGGGGTGCACCCAGAAATTCGACGTCATTTTGGTGGATGCGTTCGACGCTGGCGGCATTGCAACGTCGTTGCCACAATCGACTTTTTATTTGCGGGCATCTCAGTCGCTGACGAGGAGCGGCGTGCTGGTGATGAACTTCTCGGGACAAGAAGAGCGGTACGTCGACAACGTATGCGCCATCAGAGAAGCCTTTCGCGATCACGTGATCCTCGTCCCGGTGCAATCCGACGGAAACTTGCTGTTGTTCGCACGAAAGAGGGCATTTCCACAGTCGATCACAGATGAGTTGGAGCGTGCGGCTCGTCGATTGCAGTCACGCTTGCAGCTCGAGTTTCCCATATATCTGAGAAGAATCTGCCAGGGTCATACCCTGGCCGAGACATAGTGCGTCTTGCGACTGCGCTGTAGAGCACTCGTGTCTTTGTCCATTAGTCAACGCCAGGGCATTCGCTCAGGCAATCGTGCCGTGCGCGTGAACCTGCCCACGGTACGGAAGTCCTCCCCGACCGGTCGTACGGACGCGCTCAAGGAAATCAACGGCTTCGATCTGTTCGAAGAGCGCGTCGAAAAGCCGTCGCTGCGATGCGAGATGCGCTCGGCGAAGTGCTGACGCGTGTAAGTACGGCGCTGACGTCGAACGCCCTGAGCGTGACAATCCGCAAGTGGGCCGCAGTTGCGGGAGGAGTTATGGCACTGAAACGCTGGCAAGACTGGATCAACGTGATCCTCGGTTTGTGGATGGTTGCCTCCCCGTGGGTTCTGGGTTTCGTTGCGAGCCCCGACCGGGCAGCACCGGCTGCGTGGATTCTCGGCGCGGCGATTGTCGTGTTTGCAGCCAGTGCGATTTACATGCACAAGGCTTGGGAAGAGGCGCTCAGCATCATTCTTGGCATTTGCTTGTTCATCTCACCCTGGGTGCTGGGATTCGTCGAGCAAACGACACCCACCGCGAACGCGATGATCGTCGGGCTGTTGGTGATGGCATTCGCGATCTGGTCGATGGCAACGGATACCGTCGTCCAGAAGTGGTGGCATGAGCACTACCGGCCGCGAGTGTGAGCTTGTTGACGAACGCGGGCAGCGCGTCACGGCGACCGTCATCGCCTTGATGTGGAACCACGTGCAGGCGTTCACATTCAAAGACGATGTGATCTGCCATGCAGTCCCTTCCGCATGCCTTGATTCTTCTCGATAAGCACTCGCGCGCTCTGAGCAATGCGCTGCGTCATTTCGTTAGCCGCGATTCGGCCGCAAGACCGGCGTCGCGGCAGCGACCGCTGTCTGCATTTGATGCAACGCGCATTCTCCGTAGTCTGTCGCGCGCATGGGTCTGGTGTGCTCTTGCGGGCGTGGTCTTGACTGCACTCGTCACCTACGAGCTGCGTACCTCCGCGCTGCAGTCGTATGTGCTGACGCGGTACGCCGCGGGCCTTTCCTACGAGATCGAGAGGGGTCCGAGTTCGCAGATCGAGTTTCCACCCCCGGCTCCTTACGATCGACGGCTCGGCAATTCGTCGCTTCCAGACTTCGCTCGCCGGCTCAACAGCCACGGCTATCGGGTCGTCGAACAGGCGCGCATGACCGAGTCCATGACGCGGCTGGTGGAGCTCGGAATCACACCGCCGTATCGAGAGCCCGCGGCCGCAGGTCTCGTAATCCGAGCCGCCCAAGGGGAGACGATGTTCGACCCCCGTCGCGCCGAGTGGCTATTCGAGCGATTCGAGGATGTGCCTGCGTTGGTTGTCGAGAGTCTGCTGTACATCGAGAACCGCGAGCTGCTCACGAAGACGGATCCTCGCGATAACCCAGCCGTCGATTGGGACCGCCTCGCCAAGGCCGGTCTGTTGTATGCAGGGCGACAACTCGGCATGCCTCTCGATAGCCAGGGTGGTAGTACGCTGGCAACGCAGATCGAGAAATTCCGCCATTCGCCCGGCGGGCGAACCGCGTCGCTGCGCGACAAAGTGCGCCAGATGACCGCGGCGAGTCTCAGGGTCTACCACTCCGGAGCAAATACTCGCGCCGAGCGGCGCAGGATCGTCGTCGACTACCTGAACTCAATGCCGCTGGCCGCGGTGCCGGGATACGGTGAGGTGCAGGGCCTGGGCGAAGGCCTGCATGCCTGGTTCGGTCTGGACTTGCAGGAGGTTCGCCTGGCCCTCGCGGCTGAAGGGGAATCGCCAGCGAAGGTCGTTGCCTTCAAACACGCGCTGGCCCTGATATGTGCTGTGCGTTCGCCGACGCGACTTCTGGTGGAAGACCGAGACGCCCTGAACGCTCGGATCGGTTCCTATGTCCAGAGGCTGGAGCGTGCCGGCGTGATCAGCCCTATTTTCGGCCGGAGCGTGCTGGAAGTGCCGCTGCAATTTTCGCAGTCGCGGACTGCACGCAACGCGGTGCCTGCCAGCAAGGAAGTCACTGCAGTTCGAACAAAGCTCCTGGCAATGCTCGGCGTACCGGCTCTGTACGACGTCGATCGCTTGAACCTCGAGGTACACAGCACCATCGATCTGCCGCTACAACAGCAGGTCAACGAGCTTTTCCACGACCTGCACGATCCTGAGTTTGTCGATGCTCACGGCTTACGCGGCGAACGCCTCCTATCGCACGGCGACCCCCGCAAGGTGATCTACAGCCTGTTGCTGTATGAAGTGACCTCGCGAGGGAATTTCGTGCGTGTGCAAGCCGATTCGCTCGAGCGCCCCTTCGACCTCAATACAGGAATGAAGATGGAGCTCGGCAGCACCGCGAAACTGCGCACCGTGGCTCACTATCTCGAGTTGATTGCCGGCCTGTACGACGAAAAACCCAGCAGCGCATCAGCGAACGATCCGATCACCCAATGGGCCGTTCGCACGCTTCAGCAGGAGCCATCTATCGGGCTCGAAGCATTTCTGCAGCGGGCGCTCGAACGCAGCTACTCGGCGAGCCCTGGGGAGGTCTTCTTCACCGGCGGCGGAGCGCACATCTTTCGCAACTTCGACCGGGGCGACAGCCATCGCGTGCTGACCATACGCACCGCGATCATTCATTCCACCAATCTCGTCTTCATCCGTCTGATGCGTGACTTGGTCCGTTTCCACACCGCGCGCCTGTCGTACGATGCGAACGCACTGATCGATGACACGAATCATCCGCTACGCCGCAGCTTGCTCGAGACGGTTGCAGAAGAAGAGAGCACAGCGACGCTCGAGCAGGTCTATCGCGACCACCGTGGCTTGCGTGAGGCCGAGGTGATCCAGCGCCTGCTGCGCGAGCGCGTATCGCCACGCCGACTCGCCGTGCTGTTCTATGCTTGGAACATCCGAAGCGATCGGCAGACGCTTGCACACTGGCTGAGAGCGCATGGGGCGGACGTGACGCCGGCAGACGTACGCAAGCTCGAGCGCGCTTATGGGAATCCGCAGCTGACGCTCGCCGACTACGGTTATCTGCTCGGAGTGCATCCGCTCGAGATCTGGTGCGCCGGTGAGCTGTCGCGTACCCCCGGGCTGGCCTTCGAAGAACTGAATGCGCGGGCTGCCGATGCCAAGCGCGTGTCCTCGGCCTGGCTATTCGAAACGCGCAACCGCAAAGCGCAGGACTTGAGACTCAAGATCCACGTTGAGCGCGATGCCTTCGCTCGCATGACCGCCCACTGGCAGCGTCTGGGGTTTCCGTTCGAACGTCTGGTCCCCTCGTATGCGACGGCGATCGGCAGCTCCTCGGATCGGCCCGCCGCGCTCGCCGACCTGATGGGCATCATCATCAATGATGGCTGGCGCCGTCCGGCGTTTCTGATCGAGCGACTGAGGT
Organism: Steroidobacteraceae bacterium; assembly: GCA_035276085.1. Taxonomy (GTDB): domain Bacteria; phylum Pseudomonadota; class Gammaproteobacteria; order Steroidobacterales; family Steroidobacteraceae; genus DATELY01. The sequence continues at coordinate 14,827 of DATELY010000279.1, forward strand.
TTGCGGCCGAGACGCCGTACCACACGGAGTTCGGCGCCGATTCCAGTGCCAGCGAGCAGGTCATGCACCCGATCGTGGCGCGAGTACTGCGTGGCGTGCTGGCCGAGGTCGTTGAGGAAGGGACGGCGCGGCGATTGAACGGTGCCGTGCGTCGATCCGACGGTTCACCGGTTACGGTCGGCGGCAAAACCGGCTCCGGGGACAATCGATACGAGACATTCACGCGTGCCGGCCTGGTCAAATCCTCACGTGCCGTGAGCCGCACGGCGGCGTTTGTCTTCTATGTCGGCGATCGCCACTACGGAGTCATCACTGCATCCGTCGAGGGCGC
>DATELY010000280.1:0-5738 GCA_035276085.1 Steroidobacteraceae bacterium
GCGGGCATCTTGATCGCAACCGCTGCAGGCCGCGGCTTTGCGGTGATGTGGCGCGATGCGCCCAAACATGCGTCGCCGAATGCCGGATGGCCCGAAGCAGCCATGGCGGGTGCGCTCGATGTACGTCTCGGCGGACCGACCCGCTATGACGGTGTGTTACACGCACGCCCGCAGTTCGGCACGGGTCGCATGCCGCAAGCGGCGGATCTCGAACGTTCGCTGCGAGTATTCCAACGTTCGTGCGGGCTGCTGTGGCTGTTGTTGGCTTTGATGTGCGCCTCAACCGCGATCCCGTGACCATGACTGCTCATTCCTGTCCCCTCCCCTGCGATAGCGGGGGAGGGCTAGGGTGGGGGCGCTCGGGAAGGCGATGTCAGTGCCAGTTGCGGCTGCCCCCATCCTGTCCTTCAGATGTGCAGGACGCACGAATGGCGCGGGCGCAGGGATGCGCAGGAGCGGCCCCCGCTGGCGCAGGGGAAGGGACGCAACTTCCAGTACCGAAGCACTTGTTACAGCACTAGCCTAATCAGGCGGGGTTGATCGCATCTCGCGCAGTCGGGCGGCGATCGCATCCGCCATGGCCCGTGCAGCGCGGGCATTGGGGTGCGCGTCGTCCGACAGCTTCCATGATGGATCCAGATCGACTACCACGTAGTCGATTCCGCCCTCATCGAGAATCCTGTGCTGCAAGTCGCGCTCGATCCGGGTTTCGAGCGGGAATTGCGGGACGAGCACGAGCGCTGCCGCGCCGCGTGAGTGCGCAAGCCGTGCCGTTGCCTGCAACGCCGCACGCGTCATGGCAACTGCCTGTTCCAGGTCGGCCGCACTGCTGTATTTCAATTTCAGCAAGCGCTCTGCCAGTGCCTGCAAGCGCCACGGGATCACTGCCGGGTGCCACACCAGATTCGCATCCAGATGAGGCCGGTCGACCTGCAGATTGCGTGGGAAGAGCGGCGACATGAACAACGTGACAACGGCGACGGGTCGCTTGAACCGCGGCAATTCGGTCGCGAGACGCAAATAGGCCTGGTCGCTTGCATAGCCGTTGACCGCCAGGTTCACGCCTTGCACCCCCAATCGCTGCCCCACCAGCGCAGGCACGCTCTCGTTCCACTGCAGGCCCGTGCCCAGCATGATCGACTCGCCCGTGAACAAGATGCTGGGCTGCTCCATGTCGACAGAGCAGCCCGCGCAGCGGACTCGATAGCCGAATCGCTCCGTGGCGTATTCGACGGTGCGTCCACCCATGAAGCGCGTGCCGGCGTGATCCGGGACCAGCACCCAACCGAGCCGCGCGTTCGGTTGCTGAATGGGCTCGCGGTGCGTGGGCGCCTGATGCCTCGCCCTCCAGACTGACGTGCGTAGCACCGCTTCGCTGACGAGCAAGGCCAGGACAATGGCGATCAGCACCGGTAGCGCACCGCCCACCAGGGCGACGCTGTTGCCCGCGGCGATCGCGCGCCCGACGTAGGGCCGCAACCAGAAAATGAAGGCCAAGCCAGCAGCGGCGGCGATGAACCGCACGACGAGCACGACCGCGTAGCGATGCGCCTGCGGGTGGAAGTAATAGGGCAGGAAATGGCGATCCACCCACGCCTTATCGGCCGTTGCAGCCCATATCAGGACTATGATGCCGCCGAGCGTGATGGCCGCTTCCGCGCAAATGCGGGCGCAAGAGTGCCCTGAGCCGTTACTGAAGAGACACACAGAACTCCCCGGCGCAAAGAGGGTACCCACGAGCGAGTGTATTCGATGCGTGAGTGGCTTCGACCCATCCAGCGGTTCATCTGGCGCGACGAGCAGGCGCGCGCCCGCCGGCTGCTGCGCTTCGCCGAAGTCGAAGCGGATGGCGGTCGGGATCTCGTGCGCGCCGCTGAAATCACCCCGGACCCCCTGTTGCGCAAGCTCTATCTCGCACACGCCAGCGACGAGCGGCGTCATGCGAACCTGTTCCGCGATCAAGGGTTGCGATTACTACAGGGCCGGGTCGACGGTGACGCAAAGGCCGGCTTCGACGTTCAATGGCTCACACCCGGTGAACGCGGTCTCGACGATGTCCGCGTCGACGAGCACGATGATGCGACGCTGCTCGCCTTCCTCCACATATCCGAAAAGAATGCCGCGCGTGACTTCGCCATTTATCGCGACGCGCTCACGCACGATGCCGCAACACAGGCCGTGTTCGACAAAGTGCTGCGCGATGAGGTGTTCCATATGAACTACACCGCCGTGCAACTGCAGCGGATTGCCCGCGAGGATAGCCGCCGGTTGTTGTGGCAGGCGCGCCTCAATCGCTTGTGGAAAGCGTTCGTGCGGCTGATGGCTGTGCTGGCCGGCGGTATCGGCACGGTCGTGATGTTGGTGCAGTACTTCATCGTGCTGCCCCCGTTCGTACTGCTCGCACGCCGTGCCGCGCGCCGCGAACGCGAGGGCTGGCACGCGATCGCGCCGTCGGACGACCATTCATTGAAGCGCCAGTACTGAAATGAACATCCTCGGCATCTCCGCGCATTACCACGATTCGGCTGCCGCACTGCTGGTCGACGGCCTGCCGGTGGCAGCTGTGGAAGAGGAGCGCCTCTCCCGGCGCAAGAACGACGCGGCCTTCCCGCTCGCGGCCATCGAATGGTGCCTGCAACAGGCGCATCTCGAGGCCGAAGCACTCGATGCCGTCGTGTTCTACGAGCGGCCGATGCGTAAGTTCGAGCGCATCCTTACGTGTGCGTTACGCGGCTTCCCGCAATCGTGGCGCTCGTTCCCGCACGCGATGAAGAATTGTTTGAGCGAGAAGGTGTGGGTGCGCGGCCTCATCAGGGCTCATCTGGATGTGCCGCCCGAGAAAGTGCTGTTCACCGAGCATCATCAATCGCACGCCGCGGCAGCCTTTCTCACCGCACCGACCGAGGAAGCCGCCATCTTGACGTGCGATGGTGTCGGCGAGTGGGCCACGTTGTCCGTCGGCAAGGGCACGCGCTCCCGCAACGACACCCGCATCGAGCTTGCTCGTGAGATCCACTTCCCGCACTCCCTCGGGATGCTGTACTCGACCTTTACCGCCTACCTCGGCTTCGAGATCAACGAGGGCGAGTACAAGCTCATGGGACTGGCCGCCTATGGAAAGCCGCGCTTCATGAACGCAGTACGCAAGCTGATACGCCGCACGGCGGACGGAGCGTTTGCGCTCGAGCTGCGTTACTTCGACTTCCACAGCAGCGCGCGGCGCTCCTATTCGGATGAGTTCGTGCGACTGTTCGGACCGCCACGCAGGCCATACGACCCGATCGATCTCGCGAGCGACGACGGGCGCCGCTACGCCGATTGCGCTGCGAGCGTGCAAGTCGTTCTCGAGGAGACGCTGCTCGACATCGCGCGGCAATTGCGACGCGAGACCGGACTTCCGGATCTCTGTTTCGGCGGCGGTGTGGCGCTGAATGGTGTTGCCAACGCGCGCCTGCTCGCTGAGTCCGGTTTCGAACGCCTCTTCGTTCCTCCCGCGCCGGGCGACGCGGGATGTGCTCTTGGCGCAGCGCTCTATGCCGATCGGTTGCATTTCAAGAATCCCGATCGAGCGTTTCCGGACCATCCGTTCTGGGGACCGCAACTCGATGCCGCGGAGCTGGCTCGATTGGCGCGCGAAGATGAACTGCCCGTCGATGCGCTGGAGGAGGATGCCTTGATTGCAACGGCGGTCGATGACCTGGCGTCGGACCGCATCGTCGCGTGGATGGAAGGTGCACTCGAGCTCGGCCCGCGGGCCCTCGGACACCGCAGCATCCTTGCAGCGCCTCAATCGGCAGCGATGAAGGATCGGCTGAATCGCGAGATCAAGTATCGCGAAGAGTTCCGACCCTTTGCGCCCGTCGTGCCCGCAGAACTGGCCGCGGAGTATTTCGAGCTGCCGGCCGGCGGTCTGCGACTCGCGCGCTTCATGTCCGGAGTCTTCAAGGTACGACCGGCGTGGCGCGACCGCCTGGCAGCCGTCACGCATGTCGATGGCACCGCGCGCGTACAAGCGCTCGAGAAGCAGATGGCGCCGCGACTGCACACCTTGTTGCTCGCGTATGGACAACGCACGGGACTGCCCGTGCTGCTGAATACCTCGCTCAATCTCGCCGGCGAACCCATCGTGAACCGGGCAGCAGAAGGCTATTCGACCTTCCGCAGAAGTGGCATCGACGTCCTCATCGGTGACTCGTTCAGAGTGTGCAAGCGTGGCGCGCGCGGAGCAGTGACATGAAGAAGCGCAACAGAACTCGACGCCAGTTCATCGTACTGGGCAGCGCCTTCGGAACGATCGGCGAGCTGGCGCGTGGCATGTGGGCGGGCAATTCCAGGAAGCGCTGGCTGCTGCCGCTCGCAGTCTTTCTCTGCATCACCGGGATGATCCTGATTCTCGCGGCCAGCGTCGAAGTGCTCGCACCGTTCATCTACGCTCTCTTCTGAGCGTTCACGTGTTGTCTGCCATCGAATTGCTGGCGTGTCCGAGCTGTGGCGGAGCACTACAAACGGACTGGCACTGCATGGCGTGCGACGCACGCTACTCCGCGTCTGACGGGATTCCTGCGCTGCGTCTGAACAGCGACGAGCGGACGGAGATCGTTCGACGGTTCTACGAGCGCGCACCCTTCCCCGGCTATCCACCGCACGACAGCTTGTCGAGCCTGCGTGCCCGCGCCGAGCGCAGCGACTTCGCGCGTCGACTCGATCAGGCCATCGCCGGCGATGCGCGCATCGTGGAGATCGGCTGCGGCACAGGCCAGATGAGCTTGTACTTGGCACGGGCCGATCGCGTCGTCATCGCCGTGGATCTCACGCGGGCATCCCTGCAACTCGGCTCAGCGGCAGCACGACGCTACGGAGTCCGCAACGTGTCGTTCGTCGAGAGCGACTTGCGACACCCCGGATTGCGCCGTGCTGCCTTCGACGTCGTCTACTGTTCCGGCGTCCTGCACCACACACCCGAGCCTCGCGCCGCGTTCGCCAGCATTGCATCGCTCGCGAAACCAGGCGGGGTGATCGTGCTGGGACTCTACAACCGCTATGCGCGCCTGCCGCTGCGAGCACGTCGGATCATTGCGCGGGCCACTCGTTATCGGTGGATCCCATTCGATCCGGTTCTGCGCGATCGCAGCACGGAGCCAGAGCGTCGCGAGGCCTGGCTGCAGGATCAATATCGACATCCCGAGGAGCACCGTCACACGCTGAGCGAAGTGCAGCGGTGGTTCGCGGAAAATGCGGTCGATTACGTGCGTAGTTATCCGAGCACGGTGCTTGGTGAGGAAGAGGATGGTCTGTTCGAGCCGGCGGCCGATAACTGGCGTGCTGAAGCGTTGCTCGCGCAGTTGTCGTGGGCTTGGACGTTGGGGCACGAAGGAGGCTTGTTTATCGTCGTGGGGCGGCGTCGCGAGAATCCAAGTGCTCGCGACCATACAACGTGAGGCCCGAGCGTTTGCTCGCGTTCGTGTTGACTTGCTTATACCGAAGAGCTTGCCGCAGCGATTTAGAGAGCAAGTACTGCTTGAAGCAGTGCCAATCGCTCACTGCGCGCCGACGTACCGGCGCGCAGTGAGTCGGCGCACTAGTGGAGCGTAACAACTGATTCGGAAGTGCCCCCATCCTGTCCTTCCCCCGCTGTCGCAGGGGAAGGGACGCGTGAACGACTATCGAAGCAATCGTTACGGTTCACTAGACTGTGAGCCACGCGATGAATAGCCAGGTACATGTGTTGGTGTTGGCGG
>DATELY010000281.1:0-51668 GCA_035276085.1 Steroidobacteraceae bacterium
GGTTCGAGAACGACTGCGTCAAATTGCACTTCATGAAGGTCATCAGCGAGAACTTCGCAGGACCGGAAGAGAAAGGCACCGCGTTGGGACTGTTCGTCTTTGTTGGCTTCATGGAGGAGTACGGTATCGCCACGCCGCGCGGCGGCAGCGGCAAGCTTTCCGATGCGTTGGTGGCTTGCATCAAAGCCAACGGCGGCGAGGTTCAAACCAGCCAGGAGGTTACCCGCGTGCTCGTGAGCGGCGGTCGCGCAGTTGGCGTGCAAATGCGCGATGGACGCGAGATCCGCGCCAAGAATGCGGTGATTGGGTCCATCCACCCGCACCTGTTGCGACGGTATATCGAAGGCATCGATCCGCAGGTGGCGCACGATGCGGAAAACGCTCAGGTAGCCATGTTCAGCATCCTCTCCATCCATGCCGCCCTCAACGCACCTCTGAAGTACCGTGCGGGACCGGAGGTCGCCAACGGATACATCATCGAGTTGCTTCATACCGACATGTTGAAGACTCGACGCAGCTTCGATTCGCTACGCTACGGGGAAATACCTGAGCAGCTCCTGCTTGCGATCGTCAGCCAGTCGGCATTCGATCCCACTCGAGCGCCCCCCGACAAAGCATTGATGTGGGGTGGCTCCTTTCTGCCCTATAACTTAGCCGACGGCGGATGCCAGAAATGGAAGGAGATTGGCGAACAGGTCGCGGATCGCATCATCGAGGCGATGCAGGAGTACGTTATCAACCTCGATTCCAGCAACATCCTCGCCCGCACGGTTGACACCCCTCTCGATATGGTTCGGGAGTCCGACAGCTTCCAGCAGGGGGACGTCCATGGATTGGCGCCCTACTTCCACCAATTCGGATCGCATCGTCCCACGCCCGCACTGGGGCAATATACCGTGCCGGGACTTCAGGGCTTTTATCTGGTCGGGCCGGCACAACACCCCGGTGGCGGAGTATTTGGTGCGGGCAGGGGTACTGCGATAAAGATGTTCGATGACATGAAAATGGACTTCGACAAAGTCACAGGCGCGCGAGGATGACGATGAAGATCTATGGTGCGGACAACAAAGAGCTGATGCTCGTAACAGCGATCGAGCGAGATGGCAGCAAATTGGTGGTCAAGGGCAAGATCTTCGGCACGATGCCGATTGCGATGAAAATTCCGCCACAAACTCTGCGCTCCGCACTGCGGCTGATGTCGTTCCGAACGTTGTTGTTCACAATGTCGCTACTGTTTCGCCGATCCAACACGAGCCAGGAGCGCTAGCAGCGGGCGGGTTGCCGACACGGCTTCCTGTTGAGGCGTAAGGCTTCATTGCGAGGACCTCGAGAAGCCTTCACATGGCAGTTGGAGATCCCAACTGCCATGCAGCAGTTCGCGACGGACAAGCGCTAAACGTCAGGTGAGAAGAGCCTCTGAGGGATGCACGCGTGTGGACGCTTGGCCTCTGTCCCCAGTCCTATACTGATGATCAGTCCAACTGGGGTGGTCGCTTGCCTGCGCGACGCGCACGATGAGATCTCGGCACCACCTGATCGCCGGATCCTGCGCGCGGGAAGAGTGCCATTGAACCACTTCGGTGAAGGGCGGGATATCGATCGGACATTTGAGAATGCGAATCGGCAGTATCGTGCTGGCAGCGCTTGCCAAACGTCCTTGCAGGGTCGCGACGCGATTTGTGCCGATCACTGCTTGCGCCAGGTGAGTGAAGCTCGGAACCGTGAATTCCACCCGACGGATGACCCCCTTGCTCTTCAGCAACTCATCCCCCAACGATCCTACCCGCCCATGCCCCCACATCGGCACTGCATGACCGAGGCGAACGAAATCCTCGGCTGTTATACGCTCGCCCACAAGACTGTTGTGTTCCCACACGACACATACAAAACGATCGTCGAACAGAGACTCACATGGATGATCGGGCGCAACGAACCCTTCCGTACCGATTAGGAGATCTGCATCTCCTCGCTCGAGTTCTTCCTGATAGCCCGGGCTGAACGGTCGCAGCTCGAACTTGAGCCCTGGTGCTTCAATCCACGCTCGTTGCGTGATGTCCATCAACAAGACAGAGGTAATGTAGTCAGAGCAGATGATGCGCATGGTGCCATCAGCCTCCTCTGGCCTGAAGTGAGGACGGCTCGCGGCGAGTGCCCGCGCCTGCAGAATGAGATTGTGGACCGGCTTCGCCAGACTTTCCGCGAAAGGCGTGGCACGCATCGACCTGCCGATCTGCACCAGGATGTCATCCTCGAAGTGCTGCCTCAAGCGCGTCAGTGCACAACTCATCGCTGAGGGGCTGAGACAGATGCGTTCGGCCGCTTTGGTCACGCTTCGTTCGGCCAGCAAGGCATCGAGGCAGATCAGCTGATTCAAATCCAGACGATCTAGGCGCATGCGTTGTCCCCGGTATCCATTGATCAGAATAACGAATAGGCGGACTATGCCTCAGATTAGCAGAATCGATTCCGCGTGGGCCAGCAGAAGTCTGTCTGTATTTGTGGAGAAGCTGCCTTCTACGGCAAGTCGCGACTGGGGCCGCCAGGAGTTGGGTCCGAAAGAGTCCGACGCGAGCGCAAGGAATCGCTTTACCAGGCGCTCATACCTCCATCCACCGCCAGGTCGGCTCCTGTCACCCATGAAGCTTCATCCGAAGCGAGATAAACCGCTGCTCCCGCAATATCCTCGGGAGTACCAAATCGTCCCAACATCATCTTGCTCATCAGCGACTGCTCCAGCCCCGGTACGCCCTTGAGCGCCGGAGCGGTCGTGTCGGTCAATGTCAACCCGGGAGAGATCGAATTGGCCCGAATCCCATGCGGCCCACCTTCCATTGCAAGCTGCTTGGTCATCGCAAACACGCCGCCTTTGGTGGCCATGTGCGCCACGCAGGCTGTCATCTTGACCGCCATCCGTGCATTGATCGAAGCGAAGTTGATGATCGAGCCGCCACCTCGTTTGATCATATAGGGCCATACTGCCTTGCAGGATAAAAACACGATGTCGAGCTCACCGAGCATCGACCTGCGCCATTGCGAGTAGGTCAGTTCAGCGACACTACCCATCTCGACGAAAGCGGCTGCGGTGACGAGTATGTCCACTCCGCCGTGACGCCGCGCAGCCTCGGCCATCAAAGTCTCTACCGCACTTTCATCCACAAGGTCGCAGGGCGCGCAGATCTCCATCACGTGCCCGCTCTCGGCTGACTCTTCAGCCGTGCGTCTGGCAGCTGCTACGTTGATGTCGACTCCGACAACGTGAGCCCCCTCGCGAGCGAAACGCAGCGCGCAACTTCGCCCAATGCCACTCGCGCATCCCGTCACGATGGCTATTTTTCCTGCCAGTCGACCTGCCATTGGATCCGCCCTCAGCTGCGCAAAACGCGATGGATAGCCCCGATCCCAAGGATGTACCATAAAGTCGCGCAGAAGACGTGCCTAAGTGGTTGCATCGAAGAGGACAGTCCACTCAGATAGTGGCAGCGATCCATCGCAGCCACGTGGAAGTGTCCTGTGCTGCCATCAGCCGTCTGGATTCGGATCTAAAAATTACTATGGCAATACAGAAAAAGACACGCAGTAGACAGGCTTCACGGCGCCCCCTACCCAATCGGGTCAAGATGACACGCGCCCAAAAGACGAAATTAAACCGAGAAAAGTTGTTTGATGCCGCCGCAAAGATCGTCGGCAAGCACGGCTATTCCGACGCAATGGTTGCACTCATCACGACGGAGGCAAACGTCGCGCAGGGGACTTTCTACAACTACTTTGACTCTCAACAGGATCTCTTCGACCAGTTGCTGCCCGCTCGCGGAGAGCAGATGCTCGAGTATATTCGTCGCAAGCAGACCGGAGCAGCCGACGATCTGGATCGCGAAGAAAGAGCTTTCCGCAGCTTTTTCGACTTTCTAAAAGAGCAGCCCGAGTTCTATCGCATTCTGTATGAGGCCGAGCTCTTCGCACCGAAGGCCTATCAAAAACACCTTCAGCACGTGGCAAAGGCCTATGTACGCGTCTTGCAGCGGTCGCGAGCTGCAGGCGACATCAGGAACCTGAATGCGGAGGATTTGGAACCGGTGGCCTTCATGCTGATGGGCGCACGTCACTATCTCGCCAAGCGCTACGCTCGGGTTGACGGACGCACCGTGGCGTTGCCTCAACACGTTGTGAAGAGTTACATGAAGCTCTATCGCAATGCTGTCGGGTAGTGATGCTTGATGAGCCGTCGGCTCAACGAAGCGCAGCACTTCTCGTATGGCTGACTGGGAAAGACCAACTAAAACGCACCCTCGTCCATCATCATGACCGATGCGCCGCCCTGTGTGGCCACCGCTGTCAATGCGCGTACTTGTGGGAGCAAGTTCGTCGCGTAGAACATCGCGCTCACTAGTTTGCCGCGCAGAAACATTGCGTTGCCGCGCCCTTCTTGAAGTTGACGATGGGCCACCACGGCGGCGCGTGCCATCTGCCAGCCACCCGCAACGATGCCGAATGCACGCAGCAGCGGCACCGACCCTGCAAGAACTTCGAGCGGGCGCTGTGCAAAAATCGCGAGCACCCAGTCCGTTGCTTCCTGGAGAGCTTTAACGCTGTGAGATAGGTCGCGTCCGATCGTGTTGAGCTCGGTGCTGTTGCTCGCCTCGAGCTGCTGCACCGTTCCAACCAGTTGCGACAACCACGTACGCCATGCCGCACCTCCGTCGCGCGCGAGCTTGCGCTCGACCAGATCCTGCGCCTGGATCGACGTAGTCCCTTCGTAGATGGCGGCAATTCGTACGTCGCGCAGCGGTTGCGACGCGCCATGATCTTCGAGGTAGCCCGCGCCGCCATGAACCTGAATCGAGGTAGACGCCACTTCGATGCCCGTTTCCGATGCCCAGCCTTTGAACACAGGAATCATCAAATCGACAAATGCCTGTCTTTCGCGACGCACGGCTTCGTCGGGATGACGTTCGGACAGATCACGTGCTACCGCGATCATGTAGGCAACAGCACGCATCGCTTCGACCTGACTACGCATCGAAAGCAACATGCGGCGCACGTCCGGGTGCCGAATGATGGGCACCGATTCGCGACCGCCTGTTGCAAGCTTGCCTTGGATACGCTCGCGCGCATACGCCACTGCTTTTTGATAGGCGCGCTCGCTGAGCGCCACGCCTTCGAGGCCCACGTTGAAGCGTGCTGCGTTCATCATGACGAACATCGCTTGCAGGCCTTTGTTTTCCTTGCCCACCAACCAGCCGACGGCGCCCTCGCCGTTCGCGCCGTAGACGAGCGTGCACGTCGGACTCGCGTGACTGCCAAGCTTGTGCTCGATGCCCGTGCAGAGCACATCATTGCGGCGGCCGAGACCATTGCCCGTCGCCAAGAACTTGGGCGCCAGAAATAGCGAGATGCCTTTCGATCCTTCGGGGGCGCCTACGATTCGAGCCAACACCAAATGCACGATGTTGTCGGTGAGATCGTGTTCACCAAAGGTGATGAAGATCTTCTGACCGAACAGACGATAACTGCCATCGGGCTGCGGTTCGGCGCGCGTGCGCAGCGCACCCACGTCAGAACCGGCGTTGGCTTCGGTCAAATTCATTGTGGCAGTCCACTCGCCGCTCGCGAGCTTCGGAATATAGAAAGATTTGAGCGGTTCGCTCGCGGCTGCCGCCAACGCCTTCACCGCTGACGCTGTGAGATCCGGGCACATGCAGAAGGCCTTATTCGCAGCGACGAACATCTCCTGCGTTGCACTACAGAGCACGCCCGGCAAATCCTGTCCGCCATACTCGGCCGGAATGCAGATGCTGTTCCAGCCGGCTTCGACGAACTGACGATACGCCCCAACGAATCCCGAGGGGGTGGTTACGGCGTGCTCGTTCCAGCGCGCGCCCTCGCGATCACCCACGGCATCGAGCGGCGCCAGCACCTCGGAGGCAAAGCGAGCCGCCTGCTCGAGAACGGAATCCGTCAATCCGGCATCGGTGACGATTTCCGAATCCGGCAGCTGCGCCAGCGAGCCGATGTCGACGAGCTCGCGCAGCACGAAGCGCATGTCGGCCAACGGCGCGGTGTAGACACTCATCCATCTTCTCCGATGACCACTCTATGGCGCGATCATGACTGCCATCGACTCACGCATTCAACTCCTTTCCTTCCGAGTGGTCCGCCCCCTCTCGATAGCGCCGATCGGGCTCGCTTCTGGCTTCCAGATATGCTCTATTGCACCGGGGCTCCGATGTAATTCTCCGCCATGGTCAACTGCGCTGCGCGCGATTTCTTGATATACGCAAGCTCGGCGAGTTGTATTCGGCGGGCAAACGAGTCCATATCGGGAAAGCGGTGAGTAATGCTCGTAAACCACCACGAGAAGCGCTCGGCATTCCACACTCGGGCCAATGCGCGCTCCGAATAGCGAGAAAGCTCCTCCGCATTACCGCGCCGATAGAACTCGACGAGTGCACGTGACAGATAATAGACATCCGATGCAGCGAGATTCAGTCCTTTCGCACCCGTCGGCGGAACAATGTGTGCCGCATCGCCGGCAAGGAACAGCCTGCCATATTGCATCGGCTCGGCGACGAAGCTTCTGAGCGGTGCGATACTCTTTTCGATCGCCGGTCCGCGCGTCATCGTGGCGGCGGCCGGCCCCAAGCGAAGCGCCAACTCGTCCCAGATCCGATCGTCCGTCCACTCCTCCAGGCGTTCATCGAGCGAGCATTGCACGTAGTAGCGACTGCGCGTGCGCGAACGCATGCTGGCGAGCGCGAAACCGCGCTCATGATTGCAATAGATGAGCTCGTGATTGCAGGGCGGCACATCGGCGAGAATACCGAGCCAGCCAAAAGGATACTTGCGTTCGTACAGCTTGATGCGATCGGCAGGAATGCACGTGCGGCTTGCACCGTGATAGCCATCGCAGCCCGCAATGAAATCGCACTGCACTCGTTGCGGCACACCGTCCTTGAGATAGGTGACGTAAGGCTCCGCGCTGTCAACGTCGTGTAGCGCCACCTCCTGCACCTCCCACTCGATACGGCCGTGCCTCGAGACCACCGCATTGATGAGGTCCTTTGTGAGCTCCGTTTGCCCATACACCATGACTGTCGCGCCGGTGAGCTCACGTATATCGATGCGAAACAGCTCACCGTTCGAGGAAATATTGAAGCCGTCATGAAGTATCCCATCGCTACGCATGCGGTCCGAGGCGCCGCTGCGCTCCAACATCTCTACGGTGATGTTCTCCAATACGCCAGCGCGAATTCGACCTTCCACGTGTGCGCGGGACTGGCGCTCGAGCACGATGCTCTCGACACCCTCTCGAGCGAGCACCTGCGACAGAAGTAAGCCCGCCGGCCCTGCGCCAATGATGACCACTGCTGTTTTCATATGACGCGCGAGTACATGCGGCACCGCTGTTCACTAAATCGGGTAATGCCGAGATCCCGTTTCCGCGACACCGCACTTGATGAAGTCCGGCCTGCTCGCTTCGAGCAGATCAGCGGCCTTGAGCAATCGCGCGCGCCGTTCCACCGGCGCAGGCTCTGCCCATGCTAGGAATGCCGCCTGCGCGGCCGCAGCTGCGGAGGCCACCGTGCCATTCAGTGGATTGCGGCGTTCGAACGCTCCCCCGTTACTTGCCGGGCCATACCGCACGCCCATCAACAATTTGAACTCTTGCATGGCGGTTACCTGTATTTGGGCCTGTGTTTCGGCTCCGGGCTTCGGCGTGAGGCAGCGGAAACTGGCACAGTCGCCGTCTGAAATAGGCTTTACAATCCGAACTTCATGAATCTGCAGCAGCTCGAATATTTCGTTCGCGTCGCCGAGCTCGGTAGCTTTAGCAAGGCATCGCTCGTGTTACGCGTCGCACAATCCGCACTCAGCCGGCAGGTACGCTCGCTCGAAACCGATTTGCGGCAAACGTTATTCATGCGCAACGGCCGAGGTGTCTGCCTTACCGAGGCCGGCAATCGCCTGTTCGAGCACAGCATCGGTATTCTGGCATTGGTGTCGCGAGCACGCGAAGACATGGACAGTCGTCGCGGCGAACCCGGCGGGCGAGTCGTGATCGGACTGCCGCCCAGTCTCAGCCGTCACTTGACCCCGCTGTTGGTCGATACCTTCCAACGCGAGCTGCCCAATGCCCGCCTCGTCGTCGTCGAGGGGCTCTCCACACACATAGGCGAATGGATCGCGAGCGGACGCGTGGACGTAGGGCTCATGCACAACCCGGACGCGCAAGCCGCCATCGAGACCACGCCGATTCTCGAAGAGGAACTGTGTTTGATCGGCCCGGCGCCCAAAAATCGCCGCAAACGCAACGGCGCCGGCATTCCGGTCGCAGAGCTTCCTCAATATCCGCTCATTTTGCCGGAGCAATCGCATGTGATTCGCCGGTTCCTGGACACGCAAGCAGCCCTCTCGGGCATCAAGCTCAACATTGCCTGGGAAGTTTCCAGCGTGCCGGCCATCCTGGATCTCGTGCTTGCCGGTCGTGGTTATGCTGTCATGAGCGAGCATGCCGTCACCGCCTGGGACCACGCAAAAAAGCTGGAAACGAGACCGCTCGTCGAACCTCGTATGCATAGCACGCTCTGTCTGTGCATCGCTTCTCACAGAAAACCCTCGGCATTGGCGCGACGATCGTTGCGTCTGCTGCCGGAGCTGATTCTAAAGGCACTCGCCAAACCACTACGAGAATAGACTCATGCCTCTCTGCGATAGCTGCTTTCGCAGAGAATGAATGGAGTTGCGGCGGCAGCGGCGGATAATCCCGGGCGATGCGACTTTTTTCGATGCATCAGAGGTTCTCGATGCAGACGGCAATCCCATGTCTGTTCATGCGTGGCGGCACGTCCCGGGGCCCCTTCTTCAATGAGACCGATTTACCCGCAGATGTGAACCTACGCGATCGCGTACTGCTGTCAGTCATGGGGTCGCCCGATAAGCGGCAAATCGATGGCCTCGGCGGCGCACATCCCCTCACGAGCAAAGTCGCCATCGTGCGCAAAAGTCACGTCCCCGGCGTCGACCTCGACTTCCTGTTCGCCCAACTACAACCGGATCAAGACACGCTCGATACAACGCCCAACTGCGGCAACATGCTTGCGGGCGTCGTGCCGTTCGCACTCGAAACAGGCATCGTGCGCGCGCAAGGCGAAACAACGACGCTGCGGGTACGCACGCTCAACACGGACATGCAGTGCGACATCACCGTGTGCACGCCGGGAGGCACACCCGAATACGAAGGCCATGCGCGCATCGATGGCGTACCAGGCACCTCGGCCCCTATCAGGATAAATTTCCTGGATACCGCAGGCTCGGTGTGTTCTGGACTGCTTCCCACCGGCAAGGTGCTCGATGAAATCGAGCTCGACGACAAAGCCAGGCTGAAAGTCACTTGCATCGACAACGGCATGCCCATGGTCCTCTTCCGCGCGGCCGATGTCGGTCGCACGGGCTACGAATCCGTCGCAGAGATGAATGCCGATACGGAGCTCAAAGCGAAGATCGACGCACTACGTTTGCGAGCCAGCCTGCTGATGGGGCTGGGTGATGTGTCAAAGAAGAACTACCCGAAGATGTGCTTGCTCTCCGCGCCACGAGGCGACGCCAGCATCAACACGCGGTGTTTCATTCCGCATGTCTGTCACGATGCCATCGGTGTGCTCGCGGCAGTCACTGTGGCTACGGCATGTGTGATCGAAGGATCTGTCACGCAAGGTCTTGCACAGACGCCGTCCGGGCGCGTGAAGACGGTGTCGGTAGAGCATCCGAGCGGCGAATTCAGCGTGGAGCTCGAGCTCGATCCCCGGAATCCTGAGAACGTGATTCGCGCAGCACTCTTGCGCACGGCCCGGTTGATCATGCGCGGCGAGGTCATGATCCCAAGCTCTGTTTGGAAAGGCAACGAGGCATGATCATCGATTGTCACGGACACTACACGACAGCGCCGAAAGCGCTGGAAGAATGGCGCAATCGCCAGATTGCCGGCATCGGGAATCCGTCCGGGATGCCGCGTGCGAGCGAGCTCGAGATCAGCGATGACGATCTGCGCGAAACCATCGAACCCAATCAGCTCAAGCAGATGAAACAACGCGGCTCGGATCTCACGATCTTTTCGCCCCGTGCCAGTTTCATGGCGCATCACATCGGCGACTTCAACGTCTCGTCGACCTGGGCGGCGATCTGCAACGAGCTCTGCTATCGCGTTTCGAAGCTGTTCCCCGATAACTTCATCGGCGCGGCAATGCTGCCGCAATCCCCCGGAGTTGATCCGCGCACGTGCATCCCCGAGCTGGAAAAGTGCGTCGAAGAATACGGGTTCGTCGCGATCAATTTGAATCCCGATCCGTCCGGCGGACATTGGCGTGAGCCGCCGCTCACGGATCGGCACTGGTATCC
The DNA here is from genome assembly GCA_035276085.1 of Steroidobacteraceae bacterium. Classification (GTDB taxonomy): domain Bacteria; phylum Pseudomonadota; class Gammaproteobacteria; order Steroidobacterales; family Steroidobacteraceae; genus DATELY01. Next base: position 10,393 of record DATELY010000281.1, read on the forward strand.
GATTTACGAGAAAATGGTCGAGTACGACATTCCGGCCATGATTCACGTGAGCACGAGCTGCAACGCCTGCTTTCATACGACGGGGGCGCATTATCTCAATGCGGACACGACGGCCGTGATGCAGTGCATTCAAGGCGATCTGTTCAAGGACTTCCCCACGCTGCGTTTCGTCATCCCCCATGGCGGCGGCGCTGTGCCGTATCACTGGGGGCGCTTTCGGGGACTCGCGCAGGAGCTGAAGAAGCCGCTGCTGAAAGAGCACATTCTCGAGAACATCTATTTCGATACCTGCGTGTATCACCAACCGGGCATCGATCTGCTCACCAAGGTCATTCCGGTGGACAACATTTTGTTTGCGAGCGAGATGATCGGTGCGGTGCGCGGTGTCGATCCGGAAACGGGCCACACCTACGACGACACCAAGCGTTATATCGAGGCTTCGACCATCCTGTCTGTGGAGGACAAGCGTAAGGTGTACGAGCTCAATGCACGTCGTGTGTATCCGCGGCTCGACATCGCGCTCAAAGCCAGAGGCCACCGATGAGCATGCACACCCTGGGCGTGGTGAAACGCAACATCGAGCGTGCCGACAAGGCAGCGGTAGCAGCGCTGTCGCGCTTCGGCGTCTCGACCATTCACGAAGCGATGGGCCGCGTGGGTTTGATGAAACCCTACATGCGTCCGATCTATGCAGGCGCGCACCTCTGCGGCACAGCGGTCACCGTGCTATTGCATCCGGGCGATAACTGGATGATGCATGTGGTCGCCGAACAGATTCAGCCCGGTGACGTCGTGGTCGCCGCGATTACAGCGGATTGCACCGACGGATTCTTTGGCGATCTGCTGGCTACATCGTTTGGCGCGCGCGGCGCCAAAGGACTTGTGATCGACGCCGGCGTGCGTGATGTGAAAGATCTCACCGCCATGCAGTTTCCGGTGTTCTCGAAGGCAATCAGCGCAAAGGGCACGATCAAGGCAACAGTGGGCTCGGTAAACATTCCGGTCATCTGCGCGGGCGCTCAGGTCAATCCCGGCGATGTCGTCGTCGCCGACGATGATGGCGTTGTCGTGGTCCCCGCGGCAGTCGCGCACCAAGCTGCAGATGCTGCCCAAGCACGTGAGAAGAACGAAGCCGGTAAACGAGAACAGTTTGCAGCCGGCGTGCTCGGTCTCGACTTGTACAACATGCGCGAGAGCCTGGCCAAGGCGGGGCTCGAATACATCGATTAGATATGAATACCGACCCTCTCCAATGGCGTGTGGGGCTCGTGGGTTACGGCGAAGTTGGCCGCATCCTCGCGGAGGACTCGCGTGCGTGCGGGATGAGTGTCGCTGCATACGACTTGAAATTCGCCAAGCGCGACGATTGGCGCCTCGAAGCAGACCGCCTTTTCGAGTTCCTGCAGTCACAGCGCTCATGAAATTCGATATGACACCCGGATGGCTCTGCTTCCATCCCTCACCCGCTCTGCCGCGGTTCAAGGTGCCGGCAGGCGCGGTGGACGCGCATTGTCATGTGTTTGGACCGGGCGCCACGTTCCCCTATGCGCCGGAACGCAAGTACACGCCGTGCGATGCGTCCAAGCATCAACTGTTCGCGTTGCGTGATCGGCTGGGCTTCGAACGCAATGTGATCGTGCAAGCCACCTGTCACGGCAGCGACAATCGCGCACTCGTGGATGCACTGGTCCATTCCAACGGCAAGGCACGCGGCATTGCCACCGTCAAACGGACGGTGAGCGATAAAGAGCTCGAAGCGCTGCACGCAGCCGGCGTTCGTGGCACACGTTTCAACTTCCTCAAGCGTCTGGTCGACTTCACGCCCAAAGACGAGCTCCTGGAGATCGCAGCTCGCATCGCGCAGCTCGGCTGGCACCTCGTGGTGTACTTCGAAGCCGCCGACCTGCCCGAGCTCTGGGATTTCTTCACTTCGCTACCAACCACGGTCGTGGTGGACCACATGGGCCGACCGGATGTGACGAAGCCCGTCGATGGACCCGAGTTCGAGCTCTTTGTGAAGCTCATGAGTGAACACACGAACGTCTGGTCGAAGGTCAGTTGCCCCGAGCGCCTGAGCGTAAGCGGACCACCTGCCCTCGATGGCGAGCAAGTCGCGTATACAGATGCGGTACCGTTCGCCAGGCGTCTCGTGGAAACGTTCGCGGATCGCGTACTCTGGGGCACCGACTGGCCGCATCCCAATCTCAAGGAGCACATGCCCGACGACGGCCTGCTCGTCGATTGGATTCCGCAGATTGCTGCGACCGTGGAATTGCAACACAAGCTGCTGGTGGACAATCCGATGCGCCTGTACTGGCCAGACGAGGTAGATCATGGCGCTCGATAAGCCCTACAAAGACATTCCCGGCACGACGATTTTCGATGCGGAGCAGTCGCGCAAGGGATATCACTTGAATCAGTTCTGCATGTCGCTCATGAAAGCCGAGAACCGCGCGCGCTTCAAAGCGAACGAGCATGCCTATGTGGATGAATGGCCGATGACGGAGGAACAGAAGCAAGCGGTATTCGCGCGGGACTACAACCGCTGCATCGCGCTGGGCGGCAATATCTACTTTCTCGCCAAGCTGGGCGCGACCGACGGCAAGAGCTTTCAATACCTGGCCGCATCGATGACGGGCATGACGCAAGAGGAATACGCACAGATGATGCTGAACGGCGGCCGCTCGGTAAATGGCAACCGCTCCACCGGGGAGAAGCCATGATGGCCCGCGTCACAGCGAGTGTGTATACGTCACACGTTCCGGCCATCGGCGCGGCACTCGACAGCGGCAAGAAGAGCGAACCCTATTGGGCTCCGCTCTTTCGCGGTTACGAACCGTCGCAAGCGTGGATCAGGGAGCACACGCCCGATGTGGTCGTGCTGGTTTACAACGATCACGGCACGGCCTTCGATCTGAGAATAATCCCCACCTTCGCGATCGGTTGTGCCGCGGAGTTCAAACCCGCCGACGAAGGCTGGGGACCGCGACGGGTGCCGATCGTCAAAGGTCACCCGGAATTCGCCGCGCATCTCACGCACTCCATCATCCAGGATGACTTCGATCTCACGATCGTGAACGAGATGGATGTGGACCATGGGCTCACCGTTCCCTTGAGCTTGCTGTGCGGACAACCCAACGATGCGTGGCCGTTTCGGGTCATCCCATTCGCCGTCAATGTCGTGCAATACCCGCTGCCGTCGGGGCGGCGTTGCTATCTACTGGGCAAAGCGCTGCGCAAAGCAATCGAATCCTACGACGAACCGCTCAAAGTGCAGGTGTGGGGAACCGGCGGCATGAGCCATCAGCTGCAGGGTCCGCGCGCCGGTCTCATCAATAAGGGGTGGGATCGAGCCTTCCTCGACAGACTCATTGCCGATCCGGAATCGCTGTCGCGCATGCCGCACATCGACTACCTGCGCGAAGCGGGCTCGGAAGGCATCGAACTCGTCATGTGGCTCATTGCGCGCGGCGCAATGAGCGATCGTCAACCCCAGGTGATCCATCGCTTCTATCATGTGCCCGCGTCGAATACCGCGGTGGGTCATCTGATCCTGGAGAATGCATGAGTACGATCAAAGTCGCATTGGCCGGCGCAGGTGCATTCGGCATCAAGCATCTCGACGCGATCGAACAGATTGCGGACGTCGAGGTCGTCTCGCTCGTAAGCCGCGAGTTCGACAAGACAAGAGCGGTCGCCGCCAAATACGGCATCGAGCATGCAACGACCGAGCTCGAAGAAAGCCTCGAGATCAAGGAAGTGGATGCAGTCATTCTCTGCACACCGACACAACTGCACGCCGCCCAGGCCATGCAGTGCCTCAGGGCGGGCAAACACGTGCAGGTGGAAATTCCGCTTGCCGACAGCCTCAAAGATGCGGAAGCCGTCGTCGCCCTGCAGAGAGCGACGGGGCTCGTTGCCATGTGCGGGCATACGCGCCGTTTCAATCCCAGTCACCAGTACCTGCACAAGAAAATCGACGCCGGCGAGCTGCACATTCAGCAAATGGACGTACAGACCTATTTCTTCCGCCGCACGAACATGAATGCACTCGGTCAGCCGCGCAGCTGGACCGATCATTTGCTGTGGCATCACGCCGCCCATACCGTCGATCTGTTTCAGTACCAGACCGGCGGCACGATCGTGCAGGCGAATGCGATTCAAGGCCCCATTCATCCCAAGCTCGGCATTGCCATGGACCTGTCGATTCAACTGAAGTCGAGCACGGGTGCGATCTGCACGCTCAGTCTGTCCTTCAACAACGACGGTCCATTGGGTACGTTCTTCCGCTATATCTGCGACAACGGCACGTATATCGCGCGGTACGACGACTTGGTGAACGGCAAGGAAGAAAAGATCGATGTCTCGAAGGTGGCTGTTTCGATGAACGGCATCGAGCTGCAGGACCGCGAGTTCTTTGCCGCGATTCGCGAGGGACGCGAACCGAACGCCAGTGTGTCGCAAGTACTGCCGTGCTATCGCGTACTGCATGCACTCGAGCAACAGCTGTCGATCGAGTGACGATGCAAACACGCAAGCTGGGGCCGTTCACCGTCTCCGCGGTCGGGCTCGGATGCATGAACCTCAGTCATGCGTACGACGAACCGCCGTCGTTCGCGCAAGCGAAGCGCCTCCTGCTGCGCGCGCTCGACTTGGGTATCACTCATTTCGATTTTGCAAGGAATCTTCCAGTGCTGGACGAATTCGTTGGGCTCGCCGGGGAATCCAGCTGCACACCGGCTCAGCTTGCGCTCGCGTGGCTCCTCACCAAGCATTCACACGTCGCTGTGATTCCAGGTACACGCTCCATCGCACATCTCGAAGAGAACCTGGGTGTACTCGATGTGCAATTGAGCGATGGCACGATCGACCGTCTCAATCGGCTCTTCACCCCTGATCGCATTGCGGGGCCGCGATATCCCGCGACGACGCAGTCGGAGATCGATACGGAAGAATTCTCGATCCCCGTTGACCAGCGCGGACGCTGAAAACAGTTTCCGCGTTCGCGGCTTCTTCCGTACTCAGCCTTTCGGCACCATCCCGGAGTTGGTTTTATCTCTTCAGTCGAAGACCGGCAAAGCCGCCCAGGTAGTCGATCTTGCCGATCTGGACTCCCATGAAGCGCAAAATGTCATAGGCCGTTGTCGCATGGAAATAGAAGTTCGGCTGCGAAAAGGAAAGCAGGAAGTTCTCGGCGGTGAAGTCCATGCGAAAATCACCGAGCTCGAACCGCGCATCGCGGCCCTCGAAACTGTCGATCTCCCGTGGCTCGATCGCTTTCAAAGTCGCCTGAGCGTCGGCGATCAGCTTCTGGAGCGCTGCAAAGCTGCCGGTAAAGGGAGTCATATCAGGTACGAACACACCCTTGCGAACTGCCTCGATGGCGGTAACCGAGTGGATGACGGTCGCTTTGACCTGGTAACTGAAAGGCAGCATGTCCGGCGCCAGGGTCGCCTGGAGAACGGTTTCAAGGGCCACACCTTTCTCCTTGCAATGAGCTTCGGCTTTGTCGAGAAAGCCTGACACCGCGGCAAGCATTTGCAGATACGTTGGAACGACTGCGGCATAGAGCGAGAACGCCATGGAGACTCTCCTTAACCAGGTTTTTTGCAGTAACGAAATCGGAAAATGGTGCGTGGCTCGAGCGCGGGGAGGTTTTCAACACAACCGGCCACGAGCTGAAGGATCGATCACGCTTCGAACCTTCATCAGCCCAAGGCCTGCAGCTTGTCTTGAGTTTTCGTCAGGAAATCGTCCGCTTCATGACGCTCATGCAGCTGACTGGAGAGCTCGCCGACGGCGCGATTGACCATGCGCCCGCGTTGCACAGCCGGACGTGCTGCGATCGCAGTGGCCCAGCGATGCAGGTTCTTGTATTCCTGCACCTGGAGGAACTCTCCCACGTCATAGAGCTGACCCAGAACCAGGCCGCCGTACCACGGCCAGGTGGCGATATCCGCCACGGTATATTCGTCGCCAGCCAGATACTCGGTCTCGGCGAGACGGCGGTCGAGCACGTCGAGCTGGCGTTTCACCTCCATCGCAAAGCGATTGATCGCATATTCGATCTTCGTGGGTGCGAAGACGTAGAAGTGGCCGAACCCTCCGCCGACGAAGGGCGCACTGCCCACCTGCCAAAACAGCCAGGACAGGCATTCTGTGCGGGTGCCGGCATCGGTCGGCAGGAACGCTCCGAATTTCTCGGCGAGGTACATCAGGATGGAACCGGATTCGAAGATGCGGATCGGCGTCGGCCCGCTACGATCCATCATCGCCGGAATTTTGGAGTTCGGGTTCACCTCGACGAAGCCGCTGCTGAACTGGTCGCCTGCATAGATTCGTATCAGCCACGCGTCGTACTCCGCGCCGGCGTGACCCAGTTCCAGCAGCTCTTCGAGCATCACCGTGACCTTCACACCGTTCGGGGTCGCGAGCGAATAGAGCTGTAAGGGATGGCGCCCGACCGGCAGCTCCTGGTCGTGTGTGGGCCCGGCAATCGGACGGTTGATGCTGACGAAATTGCCGCCAGTCTCCTTGTTCCAGATCCAGATCTTGGGAGGCGTGTAAGCGGACGAGTCGTTCATTGTTTTTAAAGCTCAGGACCAATGGTTGTGAACGAAAGCGATACGCGCACGCTCTGGATACAACCACGTCGTGCGCCGATCAAGAGAAAGGGCCGCAGGGTCGGGGACCGTTCTTATTGCGCTAAGCGTGCCGGGTGCCATGCATCTCACTGGAACGGCGCACGGCGAACACTCATTCGAGACCTGACCAGGCAATCGGGCAAATGGCAGGGCATTCGCCCTTCACAGGATCGATGGCGGTGTCCCATCGAGCGGCTATTACCCGCTTTCCGTTTACTCCATTGGAGTCGTTCGACGCGAGCCACCGAATCGGCGCTTCCATGATGGCTGGTCCGTAGTCCGGATTTAAAGTTTCTCCGTTCGGCAATTGAATCGGATCAGGTTTGACGAAACCTCCGGGTGCAAGAATATTGGCGGTGACACCGCTGCCCTCCAGTTGGGTAGCCAGGACCGCCGTCTGGGCCTCGAGCGCCGCTTTTGCCGAACCGTAGGGCCAGAAACGCAGCATCGTCGGCAGGCTCGTCGACAGATTGACGATGCGACCCCATCCACGCTGCAACATCGACGGAATCACAGCCGCCATGAAAGCATGGGGCGCAACACAATCGATCTCGAGGAAGTTGCGGTAGAACTCGACGTCCAGTGTCCATTGCCGCGGCTCGCCGTCGACAAGCCAATTGGGCCAAAAAGTCTCGGGTGTCACTGCGGCGTTGTTCACCAGCACGTCGATGCGGCCAAAGGTCTGAAGCGCCTGCCGCAGAATGTTCTGCCGATCTTTGTCTTGCGCGAGGTCGGCCTCGATTGCGAGTGCTCGATCGCCTGCTTTGGCTTCCTGCAACACCTGCTCGAGATAGGACCCATACATAGCGGTCAGAACCACGCGCGCGCCTGCTCGCAGCAATGACAGCGCCATCGCCTTGCCCAGGTTTCTGTCGGCACCTGTGATCAACGCGACTCGTTCCGAGGGCAGGCCAGAGCCTCGTGCAGCAGTTTGGGCCAGCGTCATGACTACTTTCCTCCAAATCCACCCCAGCGCGTCGCCGCGTTCAATAATCGAGAATGACTCCGAGCGTTTCGGCGGGCTTTTCATCGAGAAGACGATAGGCCTCCGCTGCGCGATCGAACGGGACCCGTTGCGAAAAGAGATTGTGCGGATCGATCTGGCTGAGAATGCTGAGCACCGTCGAGGCGCGGCGCGCATCCGACCAACGGGCCGCTTCGTCCCCTCCGACATTCATGATGTATACGCTCTTGATGTTGAGCGCTCGCAAGTGAAATTCGGGCGAGAGCGACAGATTGACCGGTCGAGTGCCATACCAAGCGGGTACGACGATCCAGCCGCGGTCTCCCGAATTGCTGATCGCGGTTTGCAGCGCAGGCGGCGCGCCGCTCGTCTCGAAGAACACATCGGTCCCTCGCCCATCGCTGAGGTCCTTGACCACATCGGGGACTTCGGCCGGATCGATCACGGCATCCGCACCAATCCATGCGGCGGCCTTTCGCCGCTCGGGAATCCGATCGATGAGAATCAAGCGTCCTGCAGTCTTGCGGGCGAGGTGTGCTACCAGACGTCCGATGATTCCCAGTCCGGACACCGCGACACATTCGCCAACGCGCACAGGAACTTCGAGCAGCGTTCGCAGCGCCACCGTGCAGTTGCCGAGAAAGGCTGCTCTTACTGGATCGATCTGCGGCGGCAGCTTGGTCGCAAAGACGCCAAGCATCGTGAACCAATCCTGGTGCGGGTGCGCGCAAAAGACCAGGTCGCCCACATCGAACCCGGAAAGCTCACCCGCAGCTTCCACTCTTCCAACCACTTGGTAGCCGAACTTGATCGGGAAGGGCAGCGACCCGGCGATCGTCGGCAGCAGCAGCGATGGCAGATTGCCCTCGCCACGATACATGTTCATTTCACTGCCGGCGCTCACCAGCGAATGGAGTGCGCGAACGCGGATTTCTTGCGCCCCCGGAACTCGCGCCTCATCTGGTTTCAGCACTGCATTGCGGTGACTCTCGAACCAAAGAGCGCGTGCGTTGATTGTATTTGTACTCATAAGAATGCTGCCTCGGGCCTTCTGAGCTAGAAGGCATAGCCGACCGTGCCAGAGAATCTGTTCTCAGGCGTCGCGTTGAATGTGATGAGCCACTTTCTCCGCTGCCATCATCGTAGGGAGATTGGTACCCGCTGCCATCAATGTCGGAAATATCGACGCGTCCGTTACGCGCAGACCTTCGACGCCGATCACGCGACCTTGCGAATCTACGACGGCATCGGGATCGTCGTGACGACCCAGTCTGCACGTACCGCTCGGATGACCGGCAACGAGAGTGACCGATCGCAGCAAATGCGCCAGTTCACCGTCATCGCGGGGCAGCGTATCGAGCGGCATCGTCCAACGCCGCAGCAGAGAGGCGCCGATCCGATCGGAAGTGCCAACGAGCGGCGCGCCGATCCTGCTGAGGCGCCGGCCTTTCGAATTGTCCTGAAGATAAGCGAAGAGCAGCGGCGTGAACTTCAGCAGGAAGCTCAGATTGATCAAAGGCTTTACAGCGGGCGACTCCAAGATCGACATGCCATAGCGGAACGCTTCGACCATTCGGGCGATATCGCGTTCGTCTGCGAGCATATTGAAGCGAACGTGGGGTCTTCCCATGGGATCTTTGGCGTTCACGGTGACCTCGCCAACCGAGAACGGCTTATTGAGGATGAACATCAAGTCAGCGATCTGCCGTCCCAGGGGGTCGTGCACGTGCGGCGAGATGACTCGCTCCCATAGATTCAGAATCATGTCCGTTGGCGGACAATTCGGTACGCGCGATGAGTACCGCGCCACAGCCATGCAAGGCGGCGCAGTAGTCGTTTTGGGCCGCGCTGCATGGCGCAGATGAGCGTTGATGCTCAACGACGGATGGGTGCTCAAGTTTCGACCGACGCCACGCCTGTCGGCTTGCACCGAAATCCCCATCTGCTGCAGGGTCGCGCCGGGCCCGATTCCAGAGCGCTGCAGCAGTGCCGGTGAATGGACCGCGCCGCAGCTGACGATCACTTCACGCGCCGCGATACGGCGCACACCCTGGTCCGTTCGGATTTCAACGCCGACTGCACGTCGATTGTCGAGCGCAATCTTCTCGACGTCGGTATCCGTCAGGATCTTGAGATTCGATCTGGAGCGCACCGCGGGTGAGAGATAGCCGCGCGCAGAGGACACCCGCGTGCCGGGGCTGATGTTCAGCGGAACAGGACCGACGCCGGCAGTGAACTCGGCGTTCAGATCGTTCTGTGCAGACAAGCCGTCGCTCTTCATCTTGGCTTCGACCGCAAGGCTAAGCGCCCCCCACCGCTCGCGCGGCATCCGGCAAATCGGGATGGGTCCTTGCTTGCCGTGCATGGGCCCGTTGAAGTCGGCGTCCGCTTCGAGCTTGATGAAATAGGGCAGCACATCCTCCCAGCCCCAACCGTCCACGCCCATCGATTTCCACTCTTCGTAATCACGCGGAAATCCACGTTGCGCATGCATGCCATTGACCGATGAGCCTCCACCCAGAAGGCGCGCCTGCAGAAACGGGATCGTCTGCTCAGGCGCTCTTGCGGTTGCCGCGCTGCCTTTGACAAAGAAATCTGGCCAGTACAGTTCCGACTTGAACACAGTCCTCAGTCCGGGATCGGATATCGCTGGAAGCTCGACTTGATGACTGAGGTCTGGCCCTGCCTCGATCAGGAGGACTTGGTGACCGCTATTCTCTGAAAGCCTGCTGGCGAACACACAGCCTGCCGACCCGCCACCGACAATGACGAAGTCGTACGTGCAATCGAAGATGGAAGTTTTGTTCACGGTGCTGACTGAATATCTGGTTGTTCGATTATTCGTTAACGTTGGTCTTGCACGTCGGCAGAAGCAAACGGAGCTCAATTAGCGCGGGGGTTCAGCGTGTGTACCAACACAAGCCGAACACACCGCTTCGTCTAAGGAGCAAAGCCCATCGCTTTTGCATAGACATCGTAGAAATGGCGCAGCTTCAGTTCATGGTAGCTCGCGAGCACCAACTTCCCCCGCTCGTTATTCGCGATGCCCTTCATCATCTGTTTGAAGTTGAAGGTATCCTGATTGAGGATGGCGCCGAAGAATCCCAGTTCGGGCACGTCGCTGAAACTTTCAGCGTCGCTCAGGCGCCGCTCCGCAAGACGCGGTGCCGGCCCCTCCCCTTTCCATGGTGCCAGCAGCATGACTTCCATCATGCTCTGGTCCGAGTGGTTGCCGAGCGGCCTGAACGTATACACGAGGGATGCCAGCGGAGAGATGAAGGGACCGAAGTTTGGGAAGATGTTGAACATCACGACGTCGAGCAACTCGGCGTCGCAGTACGTATCAACGGCATCTCCCAACATAGGCCGGGCCTGCTCACGAAACCTGTCTGCGATGATGCGTCGAATGTCCGCACCTGCTGGAACCGCGTCGGGCGGCGGCGTCTCGTCCCAAGAGCCCACCATACAATTGAACATCTGCTGCTCCGTCGGCTTCCAGCGCAGCTGATAGCTGGGAACGGCACCGGGGATGATGATCCGGGAATAGTTTCCGAAGACATCATAGCGGTGAAGGTCATCCGAGTAGGCAACCATCCACTGCGGATGCGTGGTGTGGACGTGAAAGGCTTCCAGGAATGCGTCTTGCGCAACTTTCCAATTGACTGGCATGACTTTCGAGACATGGGCTATCTTCGCTCTGGAGTCCAGCGGTGAACGGACGAACTCCTGCGAGAACGACGCGCCCAGATAGTGTTCCAGCGGCTCAGCATTCGGATCGGGGTTGATGAACACAAAGCCCCCCCAGACACCTACTTTTGCCTCCGGTAGCCGAAACTCCGCCTTCGAGACAGTGGGGAATTGTCCGCGACCGGGCACCCCAAGCAACGCGCCGTCCAGGCTCCAGGTAAAGCCATGGAACGGACACTTCAGCTGTGAGGTGTGGCCTGCGCAGTCGCGAAGGGTCCTGCCCCGATGCAGGCAACTGTTGCGGAATGCTTTGATGGTGTCCGAAGCGGAGCGGACCACGACGTATGACAGCGAGGCGACGTCGTAAACCCACGTGTCCCCGACCTCCCTGATGTCATCCGCACGACACACCATTTGCCAGGAGCGCTTCCAGATTCGTTCCACTTCCAGTTCATGGATCTGTGGATCCAAGTACCAACGGGTTGGAACTTCCAGCGGGCCTACGTCGGTGACTCCGGTCTTGCTCATCGATTCGGGAACTTCTCTCGAATCGCGCGCAAGGAGTTCCTGATAAGTGCGAGGGCGGCCCACGGTGCTGACGGTCTCTTCGCTCATGGCTATGTCCCCACTTCGGCCGGCGGCGAGGTGATCACAGCGCCGATCGGTTTTGTGGCAACCCATACACACATCAATGGATCCGCACTTCTGCGCTCACCGGATATCCACGTGCCGTTCTTGTCGAAGATGCCGCTCACACCCTTCACATCGGACACGCGCACGGTCCCGTTCTGCAGACGCTCGTAGTTGAGCCGAGTCAATGGATGCTGAACTTGCATCGCCATAGTCCTGGTTCTCTGCAACGCTGTTCGAGTATCAATGTCGATCGGTCAGAGCTCGCTGAGCCACACCGTTCATCCGGCCTGCCCGCGCGCCAATCTCGCGGCCTCTTTGTCGATCTGTTCCAGCAAGGCAATCCCGGCTGCTTCGGTTTCCGCAGTGTCGCTGGTCCAGCCATGCTCGAGCTCCACGAGCCCGCGATATCCACTGTTGATCAGTCGTGAGAGGAATGCTGGAAAGTCCAGTTCGCCAGTCCCTGGCTCAGTCCTTCCGGGCATGTCAGCAAGTTGATAGACGCAGACCAACCGCTCAACAGAGGCTTGCACGTCGAGAACCGAACCGTCCATCGATGCAACGTGCCCAGTGTCGAAGATGAGCCTGACTGCAGGATGATTGACCAGATCGATCACTTCAGCAGCTGTGTACGTGGACTGAAAGAGCATTCCCGGAAGGGCCACCAGTGGCTCTATGCCAAGAACGACCTGGTAGCGTTCGGCAACGTCCGCTGCGTAGCTCAGGTTCTCGCGCACGTTCGCCATTTGCGTCAGCTTTCCATCCTCATCATTCGACGCGATGAGCACTGCAAGGGTTTCCGCGCCCAGATCACGCGCAAGTCGCGCGCTGCTTTCGACGTTCCTCAACAGGACCTCACGATCCTCTGTCCTGCGGCTAACCCAACGCGGGGCCACTATCTCTTCGTACGAGGCATAGGCGATCGTGCCCGCTTGAAGGCCGAAGGTCTCGAGGCTCTCCTTGAACCTGGCGATCTCCTCAGGCGAGCGGCTTCCGACCCATGGATGGAACAGCCCGGAAAATCCATGCTCCGACGCAAACCTGGCTTGCGCGTGCGGATCATCACTACCCACACTCCGCGCAAACAGCGGCGTAGGAGACATGTAGCCCAAATGAGGTGCATACCGCAGAGCAGAATTACGCATCACAAGTCCAGTATGGTTTCAGATGACGCTACAGCGGGCGTGGAGCACTTGACCTACTCTCCTCGCTCGAACTTCGGGCAGGTGCATGCACTGCATACCAGCCAATGGGCAGGGGCGGGTTTACGGGTATATCCATAAACCCGCCCCTTGCGGTCAGCGATGGAAAATCTGCACAGCCTGGCCGAACAGAAACATGACTTCAGTTCGGCCAGCTACCCGCCAGCGGCGGGGAAATGTGGCGGTCGGCACCTTGCTCAGGCTTTCGGTCCGAGAGGATCGGAATGACGTCGCGGATAGCGCGCCGAATACGCGTTTCGGGATCTGTCCAGACATCGACGATGTAACTGCCTTTCGACTCCAGCGCACGCTTGAGTGCCGGCTCGACCTGCGCAGGGTCGGTAACACGCTCGCCGTCGATGCCCTGTGCCTTTGCAAGCGCAACGAAGTCGGTGGTTTCCGGCAGATCGACCCAAGGGTTCTGAACGCCCCAAAGCTTCATTCCCTGGCGGTTCGCGTACAGGCAATGATTGTTGTCGATGACGATGATCACTTTGATGTTTCGCTCGGCCAGCGTGGAAAGCTCCATGAAATCGTAATAGAAGCCGCCGTCGCCGTGATAACAGACGACCGTGCGTTCCGGCGCAGCGAGCTTCGCACCGATGGCGACGGGCAACCCGGCACCGAGCGACATATAACGCGAGCCCAGCGGCATCGGCGTAACGTCCTTGTAGTGGAAGGATCTGTACAGCATGAATGCCTGGCCACCGCTGTCCCCGACCATGATGGTGCCGGCTGGAAAGGTATTCGCCATCTGGCGGATCAAATAGTACTGATTGATCGGGGTGCCGCTTTCACGCGAGAGCTCGTCGTGATAATCGAACCATTCCTGCTTGCTCGCCGCAATCTGCTTGAGCTTTGCTGCATCACTTGCCCGGGTGAGCCCGCGCTGCTCGATGCGTTTCAGCAATTGAGTCAGCACACCTTTCGCGTGGCCTGTGATCCCGAGGGTCGGCTGGAAAATCTTTCCCAGTTGATTCGGATCGATATCGATATGAATGACGCGAGCGGGCTTTTCCAAATTCCACGCGCCGGTGGTCATCTGCGAGAAGGTGGTACCGATCGCAATCCACAGATCGGCAGTTTGGGCGATCTGGTTCGCGCTGTTCCAGCCGAACGAACCCACCACCCCGGCGAAGAGCGGATGGTCGTCCGAAATGACGCCGCGGCCACCCCACGAAGTTGACACGATCGGTAACCCCAGCGCCTCTGCAAACTTTCTCAGCTCCGCCGTGGCTTGCGCGAGTTGCACTCCGGCGCCCACGAAGAGCACCGGATTTTTTGCTGTGCTGATCATCTCCAGAGCTCGTTCGATCGCCGCATCGGAAGCTGCAGGAGGCTCGGGCAGCGTCAGCGGCTCGGAGACGCAGCTCGTGTTGTTGACGAGCACTTGAAAGCCAAGATCGAGAACGCTTGGACCCGGACGCCCGGTACTCGCAGAAATCACCGCTTGACGCACCGCAAGCGGAAGATCGTCTGCCGTCACGACCTTGCGCGCGTATTTGGCGAGCTGCTTCAACGCGGGATAAATTTCCAGCGATTCCTGCAGGCCGTCCCGGAAGTCCAGGGCGCTATCGAGGTTGACGTCCATCATGAAGAACGGCGTGCTATCCACCTTCGCCGCATGAACGACCGGACTCGCATGCAAAGCGCCCACGCAGTGAAACACGCACGCCGATGCGGCACGCCCTTTGATGCGATTGTAACCGTACGACATCCACGCACCGGAGAGCTCGGTACGCCCGTTCATGTTGGCGAGACCAGTCGTTGCGATCTGATGGATCAGTGCACCTGTGCCGCCCCCGGGGAAACCGAACACCATCTCCATATTGCAGGCGTGCAATGTCTCGACGATTGCCTCGGCACCGGAGCGAGTCTTTGGCGCTGTTGCACTGCCAGCGCTCTGTTCACGATTTGCCAAGATGATTCTCCTTCCGCCGTGGTCACTAAAACTTGTATCCGATCATCCCGCCGTACGTCCGCGGAGTACCGACGAGGCCCTGAAAGTAGCCGCCAGGATTCGCTTGCTCTGCCAGGAAGACGTAGTACTTCTCTTTCGTGAGATTGCGGCCCCAGATACCCACTTCGAGGCGATCCCCGGCAAAGGTGTAGGTTGCCGCCGCATCGAATAGACCGTAACTGGACTGATGAAGCGTGTTGCCGGGCCCAGCAAACCATTTATCGGAGTAGCTGTAATTCAGATTGAGGCTCAGCTGACCCTCTCCGATCGGCTGGACGTACTCACCACCGATGTTGGCAGTGAAGTCGGGAGCATAGGGAAGACGGTTGCCCTTGGCGCTCCCGGTCACTTTGACGGCACCTCCGCCTGCAGAGGCAGGCTGCAGCGTGTGGAAGCCGGCGTCGGGATACGACGTAAACTCGGAGTGCAGTACAGCAGCGCCGCCGTACAACGTCACGTTCGAACCGATTTTCGCGGTGAAATCCATATCAGCACCATACAATTCCGCACCGGCCCCGTTATCGAGGAGGGCAGAGGTCGGTGAAAAGACCGTCACTTGCAGGTTCTTGTAATCGTAATAGAAGCCCGCGACGTTCAAACGCATCCGCTGGTCCAAGAGATCGGCTTTGATCCCCACCTCATACGCATCGAGCACTTCCGGTTTGATGGGATCGCCACCCGGCGGGATGGAATTGAAGAGGCCGCTCTTGAATCCGCGATTGTAGGAAACGTAGCCCAGGATGTCGGACGTCAGCTGCTGGTCCACCGCCACGCGCCACGTGAGTTTGCGGAACGTCTTGTGATCGTCCACTGGTGGACTTACCTGCGTGCCACCGCCGAAGTCGGGCAAAATTGTGACAACGGTATCGCCCTCCACGCCGCGCTTCTCGATGGAGTAGCGCAAGCCGCCAGTCAGGTGACCGCCGGACCAGACGGGCACGGTAATTTGCCCGAACGCCGCTCCGGCTTTCGTCGTGTTGGAGGAGTGGAAACCCAGAGTGTCGAGCGGTGAAAGCGTCGTCCCTCTGATATCGAAACTCTTGTATTCGGCCTCTCCGTCCAAGAAATACAGTCCGGCCACCCACGGCACGTTTGCTCCAGCAATGGAGCCCAACTGGATCTCTTGAGAGAACTGGTGATCTTCCTGGTGCCATTCCGCTTCAGCGCGGAACGCGGGTACGGGCACGTTGCTCCAGCCCACCCTCTGATCAGCAGCTCGGTATGCGGTGATGCTCGTCAAACGCAGTGCATCGAAGTCGTGGTCCCACTGCACACTGGCGCCGCCGTTCTTGTATTTGTATTCAGGCTGTTTAGCCGTGTCGGTGTCATAGAACCCACCGGTGTAGGTGTACGGGTCTCCGACCACAGCGAACGGAGCCAGCGTTGGACCGAGATATTGCAGTAAGTCAGGCCGCTGCCCGGCGAGCGTAGTGCCAGGTCCGTAATTCACGGATGTTCCCTTCAGAGGCGCAAAGCTGTCGAATGCGGTTCCTTTCAAACGGGAGTAGTCACCGATCACACGGATCTGGTCTTGATCCGTTGGCTCGATCAGCCACTTCGATCGGACCGCATACTGATCCATGTCGTTGACGTCTTTGCCGTTGAAAGCATTTTCTCCCCAACCCTTGCCTTGCTCGGAAATAAAGCCGGCTACGTCAGCGGAAACCGCGTCCGAGATGCCGCCTGTGACATAGGCTTGTGCGGAGACGGTCTCGTAGTTGCCGTAGCGCAAGCCGAACTGGCCGCCGAGCTCTTGCTGCGGATCGCGCGTGCGCACGTTGATCACGCCACCCGTTGCATTGCGTCCAAACAGGGTTCCTTGTGGGCCTTTGAGTACCTCGACCTGCGCGATGTTATTCAGCTGCACAAGCGCGGCGCTGAGACTCATGATGTAAACGCCGTCGATGTAAGTAGCGACCGAATTCTCGGTCCCGGCAGATAGCGCCGTGGTGCCCACGCCACGAAGGTGAGCCTGAGTGCCGCTGAGGCTGTTCTGGATCGTCAGCCCGGGCACGACCTGAGCAAGATCCTGCGTGTTGGTGATGCCAATGTTCTCGAGACGTTCGGCAGTCACTGCCGTAATAGCGATGGGAACTTGCTGGATGTTCTCTGCTCGCTTGTTGGCGGTAACGATGATTTCCTCGAGTCCGCCGCTTTCCGCGGATGTAGCAGGACTGGTTTGGGCGCGAACCTCCCCAAGCCCAGGCCCCCCTACGCTCGCAGCCGAAAGAATGAACCCAAGAGTCATGCTCGCGCGCTGCGAGGCTGCTTGTACCCGTTGCATTCGCTACCCCCTTTTCTCTTTGAATAGATTTCTTCTACCGCCGTCGACCGGCTCAACACGCCGGTCACGCTCGAATCTACTATGATCTTAATTGTCAAATAGTGAGACAAAACTGTCAAGGACCGAAACAAATTTCCAAGAAGTTCGTGATCACTACATTCCGCCGCACCACGCGGCGAGTAGGAGGCTATCGACATGGTTGAAGATGCTGCTGCAGAGCAGACGTCGACTGGCTCTTCGAGAGAACCCACGCGAAGCGGCAGCACGATTGAATTCGCTACCATTACGACGCTATTCGCCGACTTCATGACCGCCCATCCCTTGGGTCGGATTTCTCCCGCCTCGACATGGATGCAAGCGGAATTGCGACGGCCGGTGCTTGGCAGTTTCCGGCTGAATCCCCGCAAGGATCAGAACCGACGATTGTGGATGCCACGTATGCAGGCGCACGCCTGCTGCGATCAGCGAGGGCTCGAACTCCCGCGATTTGTGTTTCGCCTAGCGTCGGGCAGCATCATCCGCTGTTCGCGCCTGGCGCAACGGTGTCGAAATAGTCGCGCCACGCAGTAATGTGGCCACCGTCCTCTACCTCGAAGATGCCTATTGGCGAATCGTGCGCTCAGTGCCATCGATGTCGACGAGATGGTCGACGCGCTGCTCCGTTCTTGTTGTGTGCATCCGTGCCGAGCAAGAGTGCTGTGTCCTAACTACGAAGGTATTGTCACCGCGACCGCACCACGGCACCACGGCGTTTCAACCTGCCGCGCACCCGAACATGTTGGTTCTTGTGCATCCACAAAGTCTCACCGTGAGCCGTCCGCCCCTTGCCATTCCGTGAATCCTTCTTCATCGCGGTCTTCGTTGTCGGGGTCAAATTCAGCTGCGGTGACTCTCCCCAATCGGCAGCGAGTGCCGCTCGAAGCGTGTCCACCATCGGCCTGCCGATTCGGCTTTCGAGCTCGTGCACAATCCCGCGAACGATCTGCGCGCACATGTCTCCTTTCTTCGCGAAAGACTCACTGAACTTCACGATGTGAGCTCGTCGATCAGTTGGATCTTCGCGAACGGTAATCCAGCCTTTCTCCTCGAAGGCTTTCAAAATGTGGCTGATGGCCTGCCTACTGACCCCTAAATTCTTCGCTATCTCGGTAGCCCGATGCTCTCCCGCTGCAATGTGGACTATTACGAACGACTCCATGCGGCTCGTACGCTCGAGCCCCACTGCTTCCGAATTGAGTTGGAACGCGTCGTCGAACCAGTAAGTGGCATTGAGAAGACGGGCGAAAAAGTGCTCTTCGAGTGGCGCAGGTATCTTCATACTCACGTGTCTCTATCTCCGTGGCGATCGGAAGATTCTATTTCTTGGGTCACCGCCGACTATCAGCGCCTTATCGACTGCACGACAGAGGTTCGCGTCACTATCTAAGCGCCTCGCCTCTCAGCTGTTCAGAAGGACCATCAAGCTATCAACGCGTATTGTCAATGGCAGAGACAAAATTGTCAAAACCGTGAACCTGTGTCGACGGGGTTAACAAATGCAGACGGGCGGGGTCACGGGCCTGGAAAGTTCTGGCCTCGAGGATGAGTGCACACTGCCGATGCGCCCGAACGGCACGAAGGGGCACTGGCAATCGGTCCAATCGCTATCGAGATCAGGGCTGCCAGCACACGGGCAGGTTCAATGGGCCGCGGAACACCCAGCCGGCCCACGTGACGGACTCGCACTCAGGGTGAGCAAGCTTCGGCAAGCGTCGAAACAGAGTCGGCAAAGCGCACTCGGCCACCTGCACGCGCGACGACCAGGCCCCGAGGCAGAAGTGAGGACCACCACCAAACGCCAGATGCGTGCGCTTGGTGCGATTGATATCAAACACGTCCGGATTCTCAAACATGGTCTCATCGCGGTTGGCCGAAGCAATCACGACGCCAATCCGCGCCCCCTCTTCCAGAGGCGTTCCTGCAAAGTTGATGGGCCGCGTAATCTGGCGCGGGTACATCCCCACTGGCGCAATCCAGCGGACCGCTTCTTCGAACACATTCATCCATCGTGAAGAATCATTCTCCACGAGCAGTCGCTGATCGGGTTCTTTCAGCAATGCATGGACTGCCGTCGCGATCGCATCGCGGGGCTCGTTGATGCCGCCGCCAATGATGACCATCACATTGGCTTTGATCTCCTCTTTTGAAAAGTTCTCCGGCGAATGCAACAGGGAGGACACGATCGAGTCATCGGCGTTTCTCCTGAGCGCGGGAATGACGTCGTCGAGCGCGGCCTCGATCTCACTCGACGCTGCTCTGCATCGGTTCCAGACGCCCGCGTCGTCGGCGTAATTGCCGCAGCCATCGATGATTGCTTGCGACCATCGTCTGAGGTCCGCTTCGGTAGACGAATGCAGACCGAGCAGTCTGCCCAGGCACGTCGCCGCGCAAACACCGGCGAAGTCGTGCACCAGGTCCATCTCACCGCGCTCGTACAGCTTATCGATCAGATCATCGACGATCTGCTGATAAGCAGTGGCCCAGCGACTGCGGATCGTGCCCTGCCGCAGATTGGGCTCGATGGCACTGCGGATGCGTTTGTGTTGGGTGCCGTCCAGACGCAGCATCGTCTGGCCGATCGCCCGTACCATGCACGAGTCCCGTTCGACGGAGCTGAAGATGTCTGGTTGGCGCTCTATCTGCAGGACGTCTTGGTACCGCGTGACGAGGAATCGACCGGCGGCAGGCACCCACGATACAGGCTCATGCTGTCGCAGTGCTCGATAGTAGGGATAAGGATCCGCCTGCAGCTGCGCCAACGTGATCTTCGAGCCGATCGTTTCAGTGGGTGTCACCATCGGAGCAAGATCTGTGCGGTCGACACGTCCATGCGAGTGCCATCGCTGCGTCTGTGTTCACTTGGCGAAAGCTTTCGTCGCATGGTAGGCCATCAGTCGTGGCGCGGGTGCGTCGCGATAGATGGCCGTGTAGGTCAGCACGTTGGTCACGCGCCCCTTGGTCGTGTCTACATCAACCTCGGCTTCGCCGAACACGAAGGTAAAGCCACTTTCGTGTCGAGTCTGGCGGGAGCGCAGAGCAAAGCGACGGTAGCGTCGCTCGCCCGAACGGACCTTGCGCAAAAACTCCGCTTTGTCTTCGACCAGTCCGTTGGCATGCACATAATGAAGATCATCCTCGAGCAATCCCTCGAGTGCGCCCAGATCGTTAGCGGACATCGCCGCAAAGCGCGCGTCCTCACAGGCCACCGCACGACTCACCATTGTGTCGCTCACACGCACTCTCCCATAACTGTCGCAATGATTTGGTTCATCTCAGTTGCAGTTCGCCGCACATCGAATCCAGCTGGCACAGCGCGTCTGTCACCGAGGTGGCGGTTGCATACACATAATGATCGGGACGGACTATGACGAACGAGCAACCGAGATCACTCATCCATGATTCAAGACATCCTGACGTATCGCGGACGCACACGTCCCCGCCCGCTGCAGGACTCAAGGCAACCAGGCAGCCGTCGAGCATCGCGAGCCGCTTGCCGAACGCTGCAGCTTCCTGGGGCCGCAGCGTAGTGGCAGCGATCACACGCACTCGGGATCCAGTCAAGTCATCTAATAAGGTGGACCGCCCCGAGCGTTCTTCACTAACAACGGGCTGAGGAAACAGAGCGCCGGCGCCCGGGCTGCCCTCGGCCAGGAATCCGCGGCGCAGATTCGGAATCATGCTTTGACGGAAGGTCGTCTTGACCTGGCCGCCTTGCGCAGTCAGCAGCGCCTCATCGCGAGCGTGCGCACGCTGCGGATCCCGCTCACAGATCACCTGGCCCAGTTCAATGGCGGCGCGCGTGGTGACCTCGACGTGCGGCCGACGTTCGATCTGGTAGGAATCGAGCAGGCGCACAGGTGCGCGACCGCGAATGACCCGCGCCAGCTTCCACGCCAGGTTGTGCGCGTCACGAATGCCTTGCACCATGCCCTGGGCCATGAACGGCGGTGTCATGTGCACACTATCGCCGCCAAGCAGTATGCGGCCGCGGCGCCATTCCTTTGCAACCAAGCCGTGAAAGCGATACGCCGCTGCGCGCCACAACTTACCTTCGTGCGGCTTGATCCAGCGGCTCAAGAGCGGCCACAGCTCAGCCTCCGGAAAGTCTGCCGACAGGCTATCTCCAGGCAACAGCATGATCTCCCAGCGCCGGTGATTGCCCGTGCACTTGACGAAGGTTGCCGGTCGACCGGCCTCGCAATACTGAACCTGGGTTTGCGGCAGTTCATTTGCCTTCTCGTCAGAGACCATCACGTCGACGACCAGCCATGGCTCATCGAAGCCGAGATCTTCGAGCTCGATGCCTAAGGATTTACGGATTGGACTGGAGCCGCCATCGCACGCCAACAAGTAGGCTGCGGTGACTCGACGCTTCCTCCCGGACACATCCTTCACGTCAGCCCAGACGTGATCACTGTCCTGGCCGACAGCAATGACTTCCACTGGGAATTCGAGTCGGACGCGCGGCAACTCGCTGAGCCTACGGCGGATCTCGTTTTCGAATGCAGGTTGGTTGAAGACGTAGTTCGGTGCCCATCCCATGCGAAACGGCGGGGGTACCGCGTCCAGACGCTTGATCACTTGCCCCTGCATGCCACGGTATTCGCTAGGACTGTACGGCTCAATGTATGGGGCCAAGCGATCAGCAACGGCAAGCTCCTGCATGATGCGCATGACTTCGTGATCGAGACCCACCGCGCGCGGGACCGGATACAGTCCTGGCAGTCTGTCGAATGCCAGTACGCTCAAGCCTCGTTGCGCTAACAGCCCTGCGGCAGTTGCTCCGGTTGGCCCTAAACCGACGATCAGCACATCGGCATCGAATTCATCGCCGTGTTGTACCGACGATACTTCAGTCATCGCGCTCATGAGAATCTGTGATCGAGCTCCTGGCTCACGGTGCGATGACGTAGTTGCTGAAGCCGCCGTTACGGACGGCGATGCCCGAGATGGCGTTATTGATTTGGTCGAGTGGATACACCGTGTGCTCGAAAATCGATAGATCGATGGTGCCCGCTTCCGCCATATCCGCAATTTCCTGGCCTTCGCCAGCATCGAACCAGATGGACCCTTCCACGGATTGCCCCTCGTCCATCATGGTGTGTACATCCATGCCGACGGACCCCATGATCCCGCCGATATTGACCGCCCTACCCCCGCGCTTCAGTGCACGCACGCCCTGAAGAAAAGTCTCGTGCAGCGCACCGGGTCCCAATGCATCGACGAACACATCCACGCCGCGCCCTTCTGTCCTGCGTTTGATCCATTTGTCGATGGGCTCGCCATCTTCTATGGACAGCACCTCGATGCGATCCGGCGCGAGCGCCTGCACACGTTTGAGCAATTCCGTGTTCCGACCGGTGCCAAAGATCTTGTTCGCGCCCATCGCGAGCCCAAACAGCGGACCACCGATGCCCAAGGTACCGCTGATACCGTTCACGAGAAGCGTTTTACCGGGAGCGATCGCGGTCCTGCGTAAGGCGGAGTACATCGTGCCCAGATAGCCGAATCTCGCACCCTGCTCGAACGATACCTTGTCCGGCAGTTTGACCAACGCATACTGGGGCGCGGTCATGTACTCGCACAGTCCGCCATACGGATAGTTCTTGTAGATCTTCCAGGAATCGGGGGAGAACCCGAAATAGCCGTTGAACGTGTAGTGCACGCATTGCACGAGATCGCCCGAGCGGCACGCGCGACACCCGCCGCAGTAGCGGCCCGGATTCACATACACGCGGTCACCGACCTTCCAGGTGTGAACGTGCGATCCTACCGCTGTGATTTCACCCGCGGGATCCAAGCCGAAAATCGCAGGTAGAGGCGGCAGCGGCAGCTCGGGGAACCACGTTTGCCAGTTCGTCAGGATGTTCGCGAGATTCGGAACGATCCCGCATGCTTTTACCCGGACGACTACGTCGTTGGCAGCGGGCTCTGGTATTGGCAGGTGCTCGATGCGCATCGGCTCGCCGATTGCGTGCAAACGAGCAGCTTTCATAGTCGCCATGGCAGGACTCCGGTGAGTTGATCAGAACGGGTTCAGGTTCGCGGCGACACAGCGATAGCGCTGTTCTTGCCGTTCGCCGCTTGGAACGCAGCCGTCACGTTTCGCTGCGTTGAGGCAATGTGTTGTTTCAGCAGCTCGACCGCTTTCTTCTTTTCGCGCGACAACGTCACGCGCATGAGCTCCTGATGCTCGTCGTTCTTGTTGCGACGGATCTTGCGGTGACTGGCCGAGAATCGCCGGTAGCGTTCGGCGGCATCGAACAGATTCGACACCATGACCTTGAGCAGCGGCGACATGGCGCCGCTGTACAGCGCCATGTGGAAATCGCGATGACGCTGGGACCAGTCGTCATCGAGGATCGCACTGCCGCCATTCAAGCGCTGCTCCGCCAGTGTGAGGCGATGAGCCGCGCCAACGACGTCGGATTCCCACGTATCGTTGCCGTTGTCCATCGCATCGCAGAGCGTCTCGCATTCGATCAGCAGGCGCACACGTGTGAGATCCACGATGCCCTCCAGAGATAACGGCGCGACACGAAAGCCCCGGTTCTCGAGTGCCTGCACGAGCCCTTGGCCCGAGAGGCGGCTGAGCGCTTCTCGCAACGGACTACTGCTCACCGACAACGTCTGTGTCAGCTCATCCACTCGCAGGCGCGCACCCGGTTCGTACTCGCAGCGCATGATGGCTGCGCGCAACGCCTGGTAGGCGCGATCGGTCTGTGTCTGCGTCTCTTCCTGGGCGGGGCCGGAGGTTCGGCTGAGTGCTTTCATTGCTTGACCTGGATGGAGTTTCACGAGAACGCTGCACGCTAGTGTGCAATAAACCGTTGAATGCACGCCGTAGTCGATGTGCGTAGCACTCCATCGTCGAAGGCGACTCAGCGGCGAACCGCCCCGATCATCGCGAATGCCACCAACGCAACTTCATCGCCACGATTACGCCACGCATGACGCGTTCCGTTCTGCACGACCACGTCGCCGGCACGCAGGTGTTCCATGCGTCCGCCATCGAGCTCGAGCCAGATCTCGCCGCGTAGAACGATGCCGTAGTCGATCGTATCGGTCGTGTGCATGCCGGGATTGTCGGGCTCGAATTTTTCCGCGATTCCGGGCGAGTGGCGCAGATTCTCTTCGGCCGCAGCCGCGGGGTTGAACGAAGGTGACATCATCACACGATCCGGCGGGAAGCCGACGATGAGGAACTGCGAGCCGCCTGCGGCCGGCACGACGGAAGACTGCGTGAGCGTCGGGTCCGAACTGAAGGCATCGAGAGTCGGTGCAGGCGGCGTGGCCCACAGCTGGGTAGTCGACATGCCGGGGACGTGCTGGAAATCATGAGTTTTCGGCGCATCCGTTACGGACACGAACACGGACTCGCCCGCTTCGTTGCGACCCGTCACGATACGTTTGACTTTCATACAACTGTCCCCCCGAGTGTTCCAGAACGTTTCGACCGCACGCCTATGTGTGTGCGTCTATTGGCGCCACTTCGCCGCCCACTCCTCTACCGGCATGAAGTTCGGGTCCGCGCGGCAGATGCGCTCGGTCTCCGCCCAGATCTCCGCATCGGACTGTTCGAGGTCGAGCGGATCACCGTGCGGCTGCGGCACGTACCAGGGCGTGTCCATGTACACCTCGACGGTGTTGTTCTCCGGATCGCTGAAGTAGATCGACAGCGCATTGCCATGGTTCATGCCGCGCAGCGCGGACGCGCCATGCTGCAGAGCAAGCTTGCGCACGCGACGCAATTCGTCCAGCGACTGCACCTTGAACGACATCTGCATCACGCTGCTGGGCGTGCCCGGCGCGCGCCCTCCCGCAAGCACGAGTTGATGATGCTGAGTCGGCGAGCCGCTCAGGAAGCGCAACTCATATTTGAAGTTCCTGCCGACGCCTCTGTCGGTCAGCCGCATGCCGAAGACCTTCATGTAGAAATCGGCCATGGCATCGACGTTCTCAACAAAGATGCCGAAGTGCGACAGAGCGGGAACTGCGGTGGCGTTCATGCAAGTTGATCCTGTGGTGTTATCGCTGCCCATCTCCGACTGAGACCTGCTCCTTCGTCAACCCTCCCACACGGGCATGGATGCGTCCACCGTCCGCGGCAACGAGCGCAAACAGGATCTCGTCCGGACGCGGCGCATCCTGCAGCCCTACCGCCATTGCATTGAAGTGGCTGCGCACGTACGCGGCGTGGATGTAATGAAGGGGAACCATGAGCCAGAACCCCGCGCTTGCGACGGCTTTCGCCGCAGGCACGATCGCTTTGGGTTGACCGAGTACCTCGCGCAGCGCCCAACCACCGGCCTCATGCCAGACCGCGCCGTGCTCCATCTCGCCATTCACGCCGACGATCGCTGCCTTGCCATAGGCCTCGATGTGTTCCTTTCCCAATACCGCGGCCAACTCCTGCGCAAGCTCAAAGCCGAGATTACGGAGCTCACTCATGAAATCGATCAAGTTGGGCTCATAGCGTCCGGCGAACGGGTTCTTCACCACTGCGATGGCGCTCGCGAGGCGTAGCGATCGCGCGGACACGGGACCACCCTCATGAAAGACGGTCTCGGTTTGCAGTGCGCGCTTGCGAATCGCGATGTTCATCGTTGACTCTCGGTGAGTGGCTCAGGACTGCTGCGCGATCGGATTACGCAGCGTGCCGATGGCTTCGATCTCGACCTCGACGACATCTCCGGGCTTCATGAAGCGCGGCGGCTTGCGACTGAAACCGACGCCGGCCGGTGTGCCCGTGGCAATCACGTCTCCCGGCATGAGCGTGAAGATGCAGGAGGAATAGCTGATCAGTCGAGCGATCGAAAAGATCATGTCCTTCGTGCTCCCCGACTGCATCCGCTCGCCATTCAATCGCGTTTCGAGCTTGAGAGCCCGACCCGGTTCGATCTCATCGGCGGTCACCATCCACGGACCGAAGCCGCCCGTCGCTTCGAAATTCTTGCCGGCGGCGATCTGCTTCGCATGGAACTGCCATTCACGAATGCTGGCGTCGTTGTAGATCGAATAGCCCGCGACGTGATCGAACGCGGCGCTCTCGGCAATGTTGCGGCCGGGCTTGCCGATGATGACGGCGAGCTCGCCTTCCCAATCGAGCGACTCGGACACGTGCGGCCGGATGATCGGCTGCCCGTGCGCCACCTGCGAGCGCCATACGCGCAGGAAGATGGGCGGCTGCTCCGAGAGTTCACGATTCAAACCAGCCGCAACGGCTTCCTGGTGATGGTCCATGTAATTGCGCACCGCGCACACGATCTTCTCCGAGCGCGGAATGACGGGCAGGTACGTGAGCCCTTCGAGCGGCAACTCCGCGCGTAGGCCGGCGCAAATCGCTTCACGCCGCGCGAAGTCCGCACTACCGATGAACTGCGCAAGCGTTGGGTACGCGGTCCTGCTGGTCAGGTCGGCGACTCCGTCGCCCACGACCACACCCCACTTTTCCTGGCCTGCTTGCAGATAAGAAAGAAACTTCACTGTGATTCACCCTTGGTCAAAATTTGGTCCCGAGCGTCACACCGTAGGTGCGAGGCATTCCATAAGCTTCGATCGAGCAGCCGCAATTGGCGGCGCTGTCGAATCCAACTGTTCCATACCGCTTATCCGTGATGTTCTTGACGTAGCCCGTCACGCGCCAACGATCATCGACGCTGAACCAGGATACGTCGGCATTGCCGAGCGTCCTGCCGTCCATCTTGTCGGCGTCGAAATTCCTCAAGTTGTGGTAGAAACTCGAAGAATACGACACGGTGCTGCCGAGCTCTGCACGGCCACCGAAAATGTCTGCCGGCACTTCGTAGCGTAACGACAGCGCAGCGGCGTGCTCCGAGGTGAACGTAGGTTTCACGTCCCTGAAGACATCCGGTGCGATCTCGAAATCCGGAATGTTCGCGTCGGTATACGCATAGCCGAGCGTCACATCGAGATTCTGGCCCAGCCGGGTCGTCAGCTGCAGCTCGAGACCATCGGTCTCGGCATCCACGTTCTTCACGACACCGGAGTTCGTCGTGAACACGAACGCCTGGTAGTCGCTGTACTCGTAGTGGAAGGCGGTGCCGTTCAGCGAGAGCGGCAGGTGGGTCGGATTCCACTTGAAACCGCCTTCGAACGACAGCAGCACTTCCGGATCGTAGGCGACTTCCGACGCACTGATGTTCGGTGAGCCATCGAACGTCTTGGCGTTGTAGTTGCCGCCCTTGACGCCACGGTTCACGCCCAGGAACCACAACAGTCCATCCACCGGTCTGTATTCAACCTGCAGTTTGGCCGCGTACAGGTGTTGCGTGCGCTTGTCCGCATACGGCGCGTAGGGCAGAGGGAACAGGATGGTTGAGGTGTCGACTTCGTAATCATCGTCGTTCTGCGCCGCATAGTAGGTCAGGTCGAAGTCCTGCCTCTCGTTCACCGCGCGAGCACCCGCAATGACAGTCCACTTCGGCGCGAAGTCATACTCGACCTGACCGAACAACGAAGTCGAATCCGTCTTCAACGTTCGATCCGCCAGAGCATCCACACCGGTCGCACTCAGGCTCAGGTCAATTGCGCCTGCGAACAGCGCGCCCGTCGAGCCCACCAGACCGTCTTTCGTATCACTGTTCACGTGCAGGAAGTACAGGCCGCCTACCCAGCGAAAGGCATCGCTGCTGCCGCTCAAGCGGAACTCCTGCGAGAAGCTCTTCGCTTCGGAATCGGTGCCGTACTGAAAGAGATTCTGCGGGGAGCCCGAGGCGTCCATCATGAGCATCTTGTCGAAGCCCATGACATTCGTGAGCGACACGAGCGACACATCGCCGAAGTCGTAATCGACGTGTAGGCCGACGCTGTACGAGGAATCCTCATTCGCATCTTTCTTCGCATACTGCACCGAGAGATCCAAATCGTCCGGATCGAGCGGCTGATAGCCGAACCACGTGTTGCCGGGGAAGCGCAGCCCCGGTCCCGGCCCGAATCCCAGACCGGTCTGCGCTCCCTGCAAGGGAAACAGCGCCGGATTGAAGTAATTATTCCCATCCGGGCCGATGATCGTGCGGGTGTCGTTCGCCGGTGTGCGAATGACATTCACGACGCTGCCGGCGGCATTGACGACGGGTGTCACCGCCACGGATGTATACGGCGCCGTCGACAGCTTCCGTTTGGCCGCGGCGCCCACCAGGCGCACGGTCATCTTGTCATTGACGTCGAACTGGAATTGCAGGCGGCCCGCATAGGTGCGCAGGCCACCCTCGTCCTCCCCGCCTTCGGACAGCGGCGGGCCGAAGCTCGTCGGCAGTCCGGCAGCGGCTCCCTCGGGGAAATGGTTGTCCCAGAAATCATCGATCTCGTTGTAGAAGATCGAGGCGCGTGCGGACACACGCTCGGAGAGCGGACCACTGATGGCCGCTTCCAACTTTCTCTCACCCAGGTTCCCGTAAGAGAGGTCGGCGCTACCTTTGGTTTCGCGGGTCGGCGTGTTGATCACGAAGTGCACGAGCCCGCCAGTCGCATTGCGGCCGAACAGCGTGCCCTGCGGACCTTTCAGGACTTCGACACGCGACACGTCGAACATGGCGAGCGTCTGGCCCTGCTGCGTGGGAATGTAGGCATCGTCCACATAGACCGCCACCGGGGCCTCGATGGTGTCGCTGAAGTCATTCTGCGTCACACCGCGGATCGAGAACTGGAAGCTCTGACCCGCAAGGCTTCCGCCCATGTGCACGCCGGGCGTCTGGTCGGCGATTTCGATGCTCGATGACAGACCCTGCAGTTTCAGGTCCTCACCGCCGAGCACCGCAACCGAGATACCGACGTCCTGCACGTTCTGTTCGCGGCGCTGTGCTGTGACGACGACTTCTTCGAGCCCAGCCGCCTCCTCACCCGAACTCGCGGCCTGTGCGGCCGCCATGCTGCTCAGAGCGGCACCGGCCATCAGCGCGAACGAAGTCATTCTAGTCATTTTATGTACCCCCCTACACAATCGCTAGTTTTGTGCATATTCTTCTCGGTAGTACATTGTGTCAAGCCTTGGGCACATTATCACCGTGGTCTACTACCCGCGAGTGCGCGGAACGAGAGACAACGCGAGGTATCATGCCGATCGCGAAACCCAGCCTCGACACTGATTTTTGATAAGGCAGCGCGCATGCAGACGAACTCATCGAAGGCACCCCCGTTTACGTGGGCCGACCCCTTTCTTCTCGAACAACAACTGACGGAGGAGGAGCGCTTGATTCGCGACGCAGCCCGCGACTTTGCGCAGCATGAGTTGCTGCCTGGTGTGACGGCGGCGTATCTGAACGAGACCACGGACGCGAGCATCTTTCGACGCATGGGCGAACAAGGACTGCTCGGTGTGACGATTCCCACGACCTATGGCGGTGCCGGCGCAGGCTATGTCGCTTATGGCCTCGTTGCGCGCGAAATCGAGCGGGTTGACTCAGGCTACCGCTCGATGATGAGCGTGCAGTCCTCGCTGGTGATGTATCCGATCCACGCCTATGGATCAGAACAGCAGCGGCAGCGCTACCTCCCCAAACTTGCAACTGGCGAGTTCATCGGCTGCTTCGGTTTGACCGAGCCCGGCGCCGGATCCGATCCGGCCAGCATGAAAACGCGTGCTGAACCGATCTCCGGCGGCTATCGCTTGATCGGTTCCAAGACCTGGATCACCAACAGCCCGATTGCCGACGTGTTCGTCGTGTGGGCGCGGTCTGCGGCGCATGACAACGCCATTCGCGGCTTCGTACTCGAGCGCGGCATGAAGGGACTGAGCGCACCAAAGATCGAAGGCAAGCTGTCGCTGCGCGCGTCGATCACCGGTGAGATCGTGATGGACGGCGTGGAAATCGGCGCAGACCATCTGCTGCCGGGCGTGTCGGGGCTGGCGGGACCCTTCGGCTGTTTGAATCGGGCTCGTTACGGTATTTCATGGGGCGTGATGGGTGCTGCGGAAGACTGCTGGCACCGCGCGCGGCAGTACGGGCTCGACCGCAAGCAGTTCAACCGGCCATTGGCCCAGACCCAGCTCTACCAAAAGAAGCTCGCAGACATGCAAACCGAAATCGCACTCGGATTGCAGGCGTCATTGCGCGTCGGACGACTCTTCGAAGAGGGGCTCATGGCGCCTGAGATGGTGTCGCTCGTGAAGCGCAACAATTGTGGCAAAGCGCTCGACATCGCTCGCGTTGCGCGCGACATGCACGGTGGTAACGGCATTCAAGCCGAGTACCACGTCATCCGTCACGCGCAGAACCTCGAAACCGTGAACACCTATGAAGGCACGCACGACGTGCATGCCTTGATTCTCGGCCGCGCGCAGACTGGACTGCAGGCCTTCTCATGAGTGCAGCCCCTTCAGCACCGCTGCAAGGTTTGAAGGTGGTGGAACTGGCCAGAATCCTTGCCGGACCGTGGATTGGGCAGACACTCGCAGATTTGGGCGCCGATGTGATCAAGGTCGAAGCACCCGAGGGCGATGACACGCGTCGCTGGGGTCCGCCTTTCATCCTGCAGAAAGATGGCACGAACGCAGATGCGGCGTATTTTCACAGCTGCAATCGCGGCAAGCGCTCGGTCGTCGCAGACCTCACCACGGAAGCTGGATCTGCGTTCGTTCGCGGTTTGGCGCGCGAAGCCGACGTTCTGATCGAGAATTTCAAAGTGGGCGGCCTGCGCAAATACGGGCTTGACTACGAGACCTTGCACGCGTTGAACCCCCGCCTCGTGTACTGTTCAGTGACCGGCTTCGGCCAGAGTGGTCCATACGCCAACCGCGCCGGCTATGACGCCATGATTCAAGCCATGAGCGGCATCATGGACATCACCGGAGAGCCGGACGGATCGCCGCAGAAGATGGGCGTGGCCTTCGCAGACATCTTCACCGGGCTGTATGGTGTGATCGCCATTCAAGCTGCGCTCGCGGCACGGGAACGCAACGGCCACGGGCAGCACATCGATATGGCGCTACTCGATTGCATGGTGGCCGTGCTGGCAAATCAGGCGCTCAACTATCTCGTCTCCGGCGTCTCGCCGCAGCGACTGGGCACCGCGCATCCGAACATTGCTCCTTACCAGGTCTTTCCCGTCCGCGATGGCAACATCATGTTGGCGGTCGGCAATGACGCGCAGTTTCGGCGGGTGTGCGAGATCCTCGAGCAGCCTGCGCTCTCGAGCGATCCGCGGTACGCAGACAATGCGAGTCGGGTGGCGAACCGCGCCACGTTGATCCCGCTGTTGAGCACAGCGTTCGGCAGCCACGCACGCGATGAGATCCTGGCGCGTCTCGAAGCGCAGGGTGTGCCCGCGGGGCCGATCAACAGCGTGCGAGACGCGTTCGCGGATCCACAAATCCAGTATCGTGAATTGGCGCTGCGCCTGGCCTGCTCCTGGGCACACGGCGGATCGATCCCCGGGGTAAGAACGCCGATCCGATTTTCAGAATCCGCGCTGGCAACCGGACGACCTTCGCCCCGTCTCGGCGAGCACACCGAAGCAGTTCGCCAGCATCGGTTCGACACGCCGGGCGCGACTGAAGCTCGGCCGGGGAGCAGCGTCGTATGAGCATCGCCGGCAACATTCACCTCAATCTCATCGGGGGCGAATGGAATGCGGCGTCGGACGCGCAGGAAAATCGCAGCCCTTCCGACAAGGACGATCTCATCGGTCTTTACGCGCGGGCGACCGCAGCCGAGGTTGACGCGGCAGTGCAAGCCGCACGCATCGCCGCCAGAGCGTGGCGGAATGCAGGACCGCAGGCTAGAGCGGATCTGCTGGATCGCGTTGGATCGACGTTACTCGCGCGCAAGACCGAGCTCGGTCAGCTGCTGGCGCGCGAAGAAGGCAAGACATTGGCCGAGGCCAGCGCGGAAGTCGCGCGCGCTGGACAGATATTCAAGTTCTTCGCCGGCGAAGCCGTGCGGCTGGGAGCGGAGCGATTGGATTCCGTTCGGCCCGGAATCGACATTGAAATCTTCCGGGAGCCCGTCGGAGTCGTCGGCATCATTACGCCATGGAACTTCCCCATCGCGATTCCGGCCTGGAAAATCGCGCCTGCACTCGCATACGGCAACACCGTCGTCATCAAACCAGCGGACCTGACACCCGCCTCGGTCCATGCGTTGGCACAAATTCTCGTCGAGTGCGGCTGTCCGCGCGGCGTGTTCAATCTCGTGATGGGAAGCGGTCGTGTCGTGGGAAACGCGCTGGTCGAGCATGCCGGAGTGGATGCAATCTCCTTCACGGGGTCGGTTGGCGTCGGCCAGGATCTGATCGTCCGCTGTGCCCACTTGCGAAAGAAAGTGCAGGCGGAGATGGGTGGGAAAAATCCGCTAGTCATCATGAACGATGCGGATCTGGATGTTGCGATCGCGACGTGTATCGACGGGGCCTTCGGGTCGACCGGCCAGCGGTGTACTGCGACGTCCCGAGTCATCGTGGAGAAGGGAATTCTCGCTGCGTTCAGTCACGGACTCGTGGATGCGGCTCAGTTGCTCGTCGTGGGACCTGCGCTGGATGCGACCACCAGGATGGGCCCGGTCGTCTCTGCCGCACAATTGGCCGGGAATATCGAGTATGTCGAATTGGCGCGCAGCGAAGGCGCGACCGTCATCGGCGGCAATCGAATCGAAGAAAGGCCATCCGGACACTTCCAGCGACCGGCGATCTTCCTGGATGCGACGAACAACATGCGCAGCAGCCGCGAGGAAATATTCGGTCCTTGCGTTTCCATGATCGAGGCCGAAGATTTCGAGCACGCGCTCGCGCTCGCGAATGACACTCCGTTCGGACTGACCGCAGGCATCTGCACGCGCTCCTTGAAGTACGCGCGAGAGTTCAAGTCGCGATCCGATGCCGGCATGGTGATGGTGAACCTTCCCACCGCCGGGGTGGACTATCATGTGCCCTTCGGCGGTCGTAAGCGATCCTCATACGGCCCCCGCGAACAGGGAGCGTACGCACGTGAGTTCTTCACGCAGATCAAAACTGCTTACACATCGGCGGGTTGATTGGCGGTGAGAAGAATGTGAGTGGAGCCGATTCGAGCTTGAAGGGTGTGGAAGCGATCGGCCTGGCTGTCTAGCTTTCTTGAGTGAGCTTTCATGATCAATCGACGCGTCATCCTGGCTCGCAGACCGTCCGGTCTTCCGACTTCGCAAGACCTCGTCCTTGACGAGGTCACGACGCCGATATTGCAGGATGGTCAGTTCCTGGTGCGGAACCACTATGCGTCGCTCGATCCGGCGATGCGCGGCTGGATGGACGATGCCCCATCGTATCTTCCGCCCATCGCACTCGGCAGCCCTCTACGCTCTTCCACCGTCGGCGTCGTGGTCGAGTCTCGCAATGCCGACTTTCCGGTTGGCCAATGGGTCACGGGTGGCAATGCAATTGAAGAGTATTCCCTATGTGTAGCAAACGAGTTTCTCCGCAAGATCGATGAAAGAGCGGCGCCGAAGATCACCAATTATCTATCGGTACTGGGCATCAATGGACTGACCGCCTACTTCGGTCTCGGTGTTGCAGAGCCGCGTGCGGGCGAGACCGTGCTGGTCAGCGCCGCGGCGGGTTCGGTCGGATCGCTCGTCGGACAGATTGCCAAGATCAAGGGATGCCGCACGGTCGGCATCGCGGGCGGGCCCTCGAAATGCGCGCGCCTCATCAACGACTATAAGTATGACGCGGCGATCGACTATCGCGGCAAGAGCCTCGCTGAGCTTCATGACGCGATTGCGGCCGCTTGCCCCCAGGGCGTCGACGTTCATTTTGAAAATGTCGGCGGAACCATTCTGGATGCCGCGCTCATGTCGATCAATGCACGCGCCCGCATCGTGATTTGTGGGCTGATCAGCCAATACAACTCGGAGCCCAAGCCGATCAGCAATCTCTGGCCCTTGATTGTTCACGGCGCGCGGATTCAAGGCTTCATAATGACCCATTACCGCGATCGTGCCGGCGAAGCTTTGCCTCACCTCATGGAGTGGCTGCGGTCTGGCCAGCTCCGAGTGGACGAGCATATTGACGAAGGGATCGAGAATGCCCTACCGGCCTTGCTACGATTGTTCGAAGGCACCAACCAGGGCAAGATGATCCTGAAGCTGATCTGAGCTTCGCTTGCAATGCCCGGCTCTGTGTTCACCGGCTCACGGACGAAAGGTCGCGCTGCCAACCTCGCTCCAGGCTGACCTGCCGGCCAGGCCCAACTGACAGAGAGAGGGAGGAGAAGCATGACACTCGCCGGGAAGACGCTTTTCATCACGGGTGGCAGCCGCGGAATCGGGCTCGCGATCGCACTCAGAGCCGCGCGTGACGGAGCCAACGTTGTGATCGCCGCGAAGACGGCCGAGCCGCATCCCAAACTGGCCGGAACGATCTACACGGCAGCGCAGGAGATCGTCGCGGCCGGCGGCAACGCGCTGCCGCTGCTGCTCGATGTGCGCGATGCCGAGGCTGTGGAAAACGCTGTCGCCCAAGCCGCACGGCATTTCGGCGGCATCGACATCTGCATCAACAATGCTTCCGCCATCAACCTCGCACGATCCGAGGACATCGAGGTCAAGCGCTTTGACCTCATCCAGCAGATCAACATGCGTGGCACATTTCTGGTTTCGCGTGCTTGCGTTCCCCATTTACGCAACAGCCGCAATCCGCACGTCCTGACGCTTTCTCCGCCATTGACGATGCGCGCCGACTGGTTCGCGCAGCACCTGCCCTACACGCTGAGCAAGTACGGGATGTCCATGGTCACCTTCGGCATGGCGGAAGAGTTTCGAGCCGATGGCATCGCCTTCAATGCGCTGTGGCCGAAGACCATTATCGCGACTGCCGCGGTGGAGTTCGCTCTGGGGGGTGAGGCGCTGATGCGCCGCTCACGCCGGCCCGAAATCATGGCCGATGCGGCCCACGCGATCTTCCTGCGCGATGCGCGCCGCTATACCGGCAACTTCGTGCTGGACGAGGAGGTACTGCGTGAGGAAGGCGTGCAGGACTTCTCCCACTATCGGTACGATCCTAACGCAGACCTCGAGATCGATATTTTCGTAAGCCCCGACGCGGCGCTCAGCTGAACGCCGCGTCGGCCAACGAGACTTGGAAAAATTCAAATTCTCGGTCGAACGATCGGGCTTGGCCGAACACCAGCGCAATTCAGTCGCGCTCCAACAGGTTTCTTTGCGTCCAAGCAGCGACTCGAAGGAGAAGATGGATGAAAGCCCTCTTGTGCAAGAGTTATGGGCCACCTGAGTCGCTCGTCATTGAGGAGGTGGAATCGCCCTTGCCCGCCGCCGGCCAAGTCGTGGTATCCGTGAAGGCGTGTGGAATCAACTTCCCCGACGCTCTCATCATAGAGAATAAGTATCAGTTCAAGCCTCCCCTTCCCTTCTCGCCTGGCGGCGAAGTAGCTGGGGTCATCACAAAGCTCGGTCCGAACGTCGAAGGTTGGTCGGTTGGTGACGAGGTGATCGCGTATGTTCTCTGGGGCGGACTGGCGCAGGAAATAGCCGTCGACGTCGGCAACCTGATGGCCAAGCCACCCGGCATGCCTTTCGAAGAGGCGGCCGCATTTCTCCTGGCATACGGAACCGTGCTTCATGCACTTCAAGATCGAGGTGTCTTGAAGTCCGGCGAGACTCTGTTGGTGCTGGGCGCAGCCGGAGGCGTGGGCACCGCCGCCATTCAAATCGGCAAGGGCGTTGGCGCACGCGTAATCGCCGCCACCTCTTCACCGGAGAAGAATGCGGTTTGCCGTCAACTGGGTGCCGATGAATGCATCGACTATTCGAGCGGGGACATCAAGGAGCAGCTCCGAGCATTAACGAATGGCGCGGGTGTTGATGTCGTGTTCGATCCCGTCGGCGGCACACTTGCCGATGCGGTAGTCAGATCCACCGCGTGGAAAGGCCGCTATCTGGTGATCGGCTTTGCCAGCGGCGACATTCCGAAGATTCCGCTGAATCTCGTTTTGCTGAAGGGCATCTCGTTAGTTGGCGTTTTCTGGGGTTCCTTTTTCGACCGCGAGCCGGAAAAACGCAGCGCGCACATGAATGCGCTGAGAGACCTCTACGAACGAGGAATCGTCCGTCCTCATGTATCCGCCGTTTATCCCTTCAGTCGGGCCGGAGAAGCCATCAGCGACCTGCGGGATCGACGCGCAACCGGCAAAATCGTGGTGCGGGTGATGGAATAAACGGCCAGGAGGACATGTGCTTCCGTTCTACACCAGCATCAAAACCTGCTATACCTCACTCATCTAAGGATGTGCGCGAACAAAATGTTGAACGAAGAAGGTCGCGACTTGCTGTTCCGTGAAGCGCGCACACACAACGTGTGGTTGGACAGGCCCGTCGCGCAGCACACGCTGCGAGAGCTCTATGACCTCTTGAAGTTGGGACCGACCAGCGCGAACACGAGCCCGATGCGTGTCGTGTTCCTGGTGACGCCGCAGGCCAAGGCACGGTTGCAGCCAGCGCTGTCGCCCGGCAATGTCGAGAAGACGATGACGGCACCTGTGACTGCAATCATTGCCTACGACTATCACTTTGCCGAGAAGCTGCCGCAGCTGTTCCCACACAAACCACACATGCGCGATGCGTTCAGCACGCCGGCGGCGATCGAGAACACGGCGCGGCGTAATGGCGCACTTCAAGCCGCGTACCTGATCCTCGCGGCGCGCGCGGTCGGCCTGGATTGCGGACCGATGTCGGGGTTCGATGCTGCGGTGGTGGACCGCGAGTTCTTCGGCCCAGAGCAGACGTTCTTTCCCGGCGCGCACCTCAAGTCCGACATTCTCTGCAATCTCGGCTATGGCGATCACTCGAAGCTATTCCCGCGCAATCCTCGGCTGGACTTCGAGGAGGCTTGTGCATTCCTGTAGCTTCTCCTTGCGATCACCGGCATGAGTTACGTCGACCAGACCAGCCGGCGCACGCAAGTTGTGAGCACGACCCGGCTCGCTGCCGTTCTCGCTGCGCTATCGATGCTCAGCGCTTTTTCCATCGACACCTTCTACCCCTCGCTGCGGGCGATGCAAACGGAGTTCGATGTCGATGCGTTGGTCATTCAGCAGTTGCTCACCGCGTACATGGTCCCGTACGCCGCCATGTCCCTGGTGCACGGCGCGTTGTCGGACGCAGTCGGCCGACGCCGCGTCGCGCTCGTCGGGCTGGTCGTGTATGTGCTGGCATCGTTCAGCTGTGTGCTCGCTCCAAACTACGGCGCCATCCTTGCGTTCCGTGCCGTGCAGGGTCTGACAGCCGGCGTGGGCATGACGATCGGCCGCGCCGTGATCCGCGATCTGTACGAGGGCCACGAAGCTCAGCGACTCATGAGCATCGTGATGATGGTCTTCGGTGTCGCGCCGGCCATTGCGCCCGTGGTCGGCGGATGGGTTCACGTCGCGTGGGGTTGGCGCGGGGTCTTCGGCTTTCTTGGACTGCTGAGTCTGGCGCTGGCCGTCGCATCGTACTTCTACTTGCCCGAAACGCATCCGCGCGAAAAGCGCACCGCATTGCGGCCGCTGGTGCTTATAGGTGTCTCGGCAGAAATCATCCGCGACAGCCGCTTTCTTTGGCTGGCGCTGTGTAACAGCGCGCTGTTTGCAACGCTCTGGATCTATATCGGTGCCGCACCGAGGATCGTGATAGACGCCTGGGGCTTGAGCGAGACGCAATTCGGCATGTTCTTTTTTCCCATTATCGGCGGCTACATTGCCGGCTCGCTTTGCAGCGGAAGAGCTGCCGGGCGATTGCGACCGCAAGCACAGCTGCAAGGCAGTATCGCGATCGCCGTGTTGTCGAGCGTGCTCGGCTGCACGATGAATCTGGTGCTCGACACGGCACCGATGCTCGCCACGCAATTCACGCTCGCGACAACGGCCTTCAGCTTGCAGTTTGGCTCGCCGGTCCTTGCGCTCAAGGCACTCGACCTCTACCCCCGCGCTCGCGGTGCCGTGTCCTCGCTCCTGACGTTCATCCAATTGACGGGCGCCACCCTCGTGCTCGCCATTGCACCGGCGGTGCCACACGACACCATCGCTGCGTTCGCTCTGGGTACCGCACTGCTCGCCGCCGCATTCGCTCTTCTGGCGAAGTCGAGCGAGCGAAAGGCGCTTCGATTGAGTGTGCAACCATCCACGCCTGACGCTCACCGTGCGGCCGGACCTGACGGCCAGCGCTAGAAGCTATAGCTCGCCTGAATCGAAAACGTCCGCGGACGCTCTCGGGTCACGAGCTTTGATCCATCCGCACCCGGCCAGTTGATGCCTGCCGTGAAATCGTCCTCGTCGGTCAGGTTCTTGACCAGGAAGGCGAGCTTCCAACCCAGCTCGGGTTCGGCGAAGTCGACACGCACGTTGATGCGAGCGCCGGCATCGGGCGTGAAGTCCGGATCGTCATCCAACGTCACGTAGTAGCTGTCCGAATAGATCACGTCCATGCCTGCGCCGAACCGGTAGCGTTGCAACACCGGCACGCTATAAGAAAGACGCAGAGTGCCGCTGAGCTCCGGCGCGAAGAGCAGAGGCTTGTCGGTCAGATCCTGCTGCCTGCCCACGCATCCGGGAGCAACACCGTATTGCTGCTCGATCGTGCAAGGGCCATTGCGGAACTCTTTGTAGTAGGCATCGAGGTAGGACAGAGCCACTTCAATGAACAGCGACTCAGTCGCCTGATATCGCGTCTCGAGCTCCACGCCCTGGCTCACGGACTTACCCGCATTGCTGACACGAAAGCGCGCGATCGTGGCGTCGAAAATCGCTGTCTGCAGATTGGAGTACTCGCTGCGGTAGGCGGCCAGGTTGACGTTCATGGCGCCGTCCAGCAGCGTGGTCTTGGCACCCACTTCGTACGACTTGACCTCTTCGGGTTCGAATTCAAAGCCAACCCCGTTGGTGTCGCCTCCATAGCCTGCGTCGAAACCGCCGGCCTTGAAGCCTTCCGTATATTTGGCATACACCCGGATGCCGTCGCGGACGTCGTACTCCAGCACGACTTCGGGCATGAGCTTGTTGTTCTTCAGATCGCCCGTCGTAGTGCCCACCACGTCTTGCAGCGATGCACTCACGAAGGCCACGCCGGCCGGCGTTGGAGGCCCGGCGCCATCGATGGACGCGGCCGCGACCGTGTTGACGGCTTCTTTTTCGACGACGGTGTAGCGCGCGCCGAGCGACGCGGCGAAACGAGGGGTCAGCCGATATTTCGCCTGCGCGAACAGGGAATACAGATCTTCATTCTGATCGAAGCGCCCGATGTCATCGACTTGAATGGGGCTGCCGGCAGCGAACGGACCGGTCGCTCTAGGGAATGCCGCATTGATCCGGAAGTCCACATCCTGTTCCAGGTCGCTGGTGTGATAGTAGGCACCCAGCATGTACTCGAGCCGCCCGCCCGTTGGCGATGCCAGCCGGATCTCCTGACTGAATTGATCGAAACGCTCCACGGTATTGACCGTGAACACGCCGTACCGGCTCTGATCCGGGTCATAGGTCTCGTGCTCCTTCGAATCGAGATATCCCGTCGTGAACGCCAACGTGTGTCCGCTGGCCAGGTCCCACTTGCCGTTCAATGTGTGAGAGGTCAGCTTCGATTTGGCGAACTCGTTGGAAAAATCATCCGGTATGGGGCCATTGAACGGAAAGATTGCTGTTGGAACCGGCTCGCCTCCCACGGCGCGCCTGAAATCCAAACCGGCTGTCGAGCCGGCAGGATCTATCAATGTCAGCGTGCAGCTCAGCCCGGTGGGAATGCCGGTGGGGGGCGGACACTTCATCGAATCGTAGGGCACGCCGTGAACGTCGTTGTCCCCGTGCCCGATCTTGTAGGTCAGGTTCAGCTTGTCCGTCGGATTCCATGCGAAGGTTGCGCGCGCCGCCCAACTCTCCTGGCGCGGTCCGGTTTCGCCATTGACGATGTTCGTGACCCAGCCATCCGATTCGCCATACCGCCCAGCCAGGCGCACGCCGAACCTATCCGACAAGGGCCCGCCGGCGGCCGCCTCCACCTCCTTTCCCTCCATCTCCGTCTCATAGAGCATCGTCGCGTATCCGGTCCATTCCGAGGTGGGATTGGCCGTCGCGATGTTGAACGCGCCGGCAATGGCAGAGTTGCCGAAGAAGACACTCTGCGGACCCCGCAACACCTCGACGCGTTCGAGATCCAGGAATTGTTGTCGCGATTGCCGTCCGCGCCCCGCGTAGACACCATCGATGAACGTGCCGACGGATTGCTCGAAGCCCTGGTTCTCACCCGAGCCGATGCCGCGGATATACAAGTATTCATTCACGCCATTCTGTGCGACGGTGACGGCGGGCACCGCGTCCGTCGTGTCCTCGAGGTCGTTGAAATCCCGCTCCCGGATGAGCTCGCCGCTGACGACTTGAACGGAGATGGGCACCTCTTGCAGAGACTGATCTCTTTTTTGCGCTGTGACGACGACCTCTTCGAGCATGGCCTCCTCGGCGTGCGCGCTCAGGCCCGCCGCCACACTGATCAACGAGGCACTGATGAATGCTGTTCGCTGTAACGACTTCTTACTCACGTTTGCTCCCCCGGTTTGTGTATGTCTGACTTCTCGACCGCTACGCGGCTATTCGACTAGCACCTCCCAACGCCAGCTTGTTGAGCCCGTCGCGCGACTCGCTCGCGCACCTGATCGCGTTCTCTTCATCGCGCCACTTCAGGGCGATTTCATTGCTGAACTGGTCTGCTGCAATCGATGTCAGTGGGCTGATCAACCGTTGCATCGCGATCTCACAGCTCGGGCCGCACGACGGCCTTGAGCACTTCGCCGTGCTCCGAGGCTCGGACAGCCTCGTTGATCTCGGACAACGGATAGCACTTGATCAGCCGGTCGAAAGGGAAACGACCCTGGCGCCACAACTCGACGAGCTGCG
>DATELY010000282.1:0-4974 GCA_035276085.1 Steroidobacteraceae bacterium
GGCTTTCGAATGGGACGTATGCCGTATTCGTGCTCAGCTTCGCTCGAATCGACCCAGGGATCGTACACATCGACCTTGGCGCCGTAGCCCGTCAGCTCCTTGACCACATCGACGACTTTCGAGTTGCGCAAATCGGGGCAATTCTCTTTGAACGTGAGCCCCATCATCAGGATCCGCGCGCCCTTCACGTGGATGCGTTTTCGAATCATCAGCTGCGCGACGCGCTCGGCCACGTAGATGGCCATATTGTCGTTGATGCGCCGTCCCGCGAGGATCATCTCGGGGTGATATCCAACTTCCTGAGCCTTGTGTGTCAGGTAATACGGATCCACGCCGATGCAATGCCCGCCGACGAGACCCGGTCGGAACGGCAGGAAGTTCCACTTCGTGCCGGCTGCAAGCAACACCTCTTCGGTATCGATGTTTAGGCGGTGGAAGATCAGCGCGAGTTCGTTGATCAATGCAATGTTCACGTCCCGCTGCGTATTTTCGATGACCTTTGCCGCTTCGGCGACACGGATGCTCGATGCCTTGTGCGTGCCCGCCTTGATGATCGCGGCGTACAGCGAGTCCACGAAGTTCGCGACCTCGGGCGTCGAGCCTGAGGTGATCTTCTTGATCGTCGGCAGACGGTGCTCTTTGTCGCCGGGATTGATGCGCTCGGGGCTGTAGCCTGCAAAAAAGTCCTTGTTGAACTTCAGTCCCGACACGCGCTCGAGAATCGGCACAGCGACCTCTTCGGTACAGCCCGGATAGACCGTCGATTCGAAGATGACCACGTCGCCCTTCTTCAACACCTTGCCGATGAATTCGCTGGCGCTCTCGATGGGTTTCAGGTCGGGGCGGTTGTAGCGATCGATCGGCGTGGGGACTGTCGCGATGAAGACCTTGCACGCGCGCAGTTCCTTCATGTCGGTCGAATACGTCAGGAATTTCGCCTGCTTCAGGTCGTGCGGTTCGACCTCGAGTGTGCTGTCGCGGCCCGCCTTGAGTTCGGCCACACGGGACGCCTTGATGTCGAAACCCACGGTCTGGAAATGTTTGCCGAACTCGACGGCGAGTGGCAGGCCTACGTAGCCCAGTCCAATGAC
Organism: Steroidobacteraceae bacterium; assembly: GCA_035276085.1. GTDB lineage: Bacteria > Pseudomonadota > Gammaproteobacteria > Steroidobacterales > Steroidobacteraceae > DATELY01. The sequence continues at coordinate 1,092 of DATELY010000282.1, forward strand.
ACCGAGCTTGCACTTGCGAAGACTGAATTGACTCATGAAGTTGCCAGATACACTCATTGCGGCGGGCTGGAATCGGCCGTTAGTTGTTATCAGCCCGTCCCGCGCGAACCGGGCTGTCGAAACCGGCGAAAGAATGCCACAAACCCCCTGCTGGAACAGAGACTTCCGTCACTTGCTTTGGAGGCGGTTGGCGGTTAGCGGTTGGACAGAGGGGAAGCCAGCGCGGCCCCCGTTCCGAACCAACCGCTAACCGCTCCCTACAAGAAGCGCCGCCAGCACCGAAAGGGCCACCGTGTACGGAAGGGCCATCCAGACCATCCGTCCGTATGACAACCGAATCAATGGCGCCAGCGCGGACGTGAGCAGCAGCAAGAATGCCGCCTGGCCGTTCGGCGTAGCAATGCTGGGGATATTGGTCCCGATGTTCGTCGCCACCGCCAGCGCGTAGAACTGCTCGCGCTGGATCGCGCCTTCCAGCAACGCCGCTTTGATCTCCGTCGTGAAGATCGTCGCCACGAAGACATTGTCGCTGATGGCGGAAAGCACACCGTTGGCCACATAGAACATCACGCCCTGCTTTGCCCCTTCCAGGGCCGCCACGTGTGTCAGCACGGGTTCGAACGCATGCTGTTCGCGCAGGACCGCGACGATGACGAAGAACACCACGACCAGCGCGGTGGAACGGCAGCGCATCGGTGAATGCTTTACCGATCCGATGCTCGTCCGTGATGCCGGTGAAGCTCGTGACGAGAATGATCGTGAGCAAGCCGACGAGGCCGACTTCCGCCGCCTGCGTCACGAGCGCGAGCACCAGGATCACAGCGACGAGCGCCTGAACTACCAGCGCACTCCGTTCCCGCGCACTGTGTTTCGCGCTCTCCGCCGCATCGAATTGCACCAGCACCTGCCGCACGGACGCAGGCAGCGGCTCGCCATAGCCAAACCAACGCAATCGATGCAGCACGCCAACGACGACCAGCCCGACGACGATCAGCGGCAGCATGATCGGCGCCATCGCCGCGAAAAACTCCGCGAAATCCCATCCCGCGTGCTTGGCAATGAACAGATTCTGAGGCTGGCCGACGGGTGTAAGCGCACCGCCGACGGCCGCTCCAACAGCCGCCGTCATCACGAGCCCGCGCAAGAAGCCGCGAAATGACTCGAGATCGGAGCGATGCAATTCCTGCACCTCGGCGTCGTGCGCGGCATTGTGCTCTTGCTCTTGCGGCTTGCCCGAGGCCACTCGATGGAACACCTGATAGAACCCGCTCGCAACCGTCACGATCACCGCGAGCACCGTGATGGCGTTGAGAAAGGCGGCAAGCGCCACCGTGAGGACAAAGATCATCAGCGACAGCAACAGATGCGACCGCACACCGAGCAGCACGCGCGTGAACGCAAACAGCAGGAGATCCTTCAGGAAGTAGATCCCGGCGAGCATGAAGATCAGCAGCAACAGCACCGGCAGTGCACCCGCGATCTCGTGATAGGCCGTCGCGGGGCTGGCGAGTCGCAGCAGCACTGCTTCGAAGGCGATGAGACCGCCGGGTTGCAAGGGATGGCACTTCAAGGCCATCGCGAGCGTGAAAATGAACTCCAGGAGGATCAGCCAGCTGACGATCACCGGACCGTCGAACCCACTGAACTCGAGCACCAGCGGATTCAGGACGAGGAACAACGCGATCGTGATCTTGTACCAGCTCGGCGACTGGCCGAGGAATCCGCGAACGAAGGCTTGGCTGAGCGAGGGAGTCATGCCGTGCAAACACTCGACACCGTGGGCCTGATCCACTTGTACCCAAGTGACCGGACGCGAGCCTCGTCCCCTCCCCTGCGCAGCGGGGGAGGGTTAGGGTGGGGGCACGCGGAGGAATGCTGCTGCAATTGAAACCGGCCCCCATCCTGTCCTTCTGATGTGCAGGACGCACGAATGGCGCGGGCGCAGGGATGCGCAGGAGCGGCCCCCGCTAATCGCAGGGGAAGGGACGCTTCAACGAGCTGCGGTACAAAACCCAACCAATCACGCCGTCGCTACAGCCAACGGCTCCGGCACTGGATCCAACCCCAAACTCTTCCACAGCGTCTTGCCGCCACTCACTTTGTCGATCGCCGCAAGCGCGCTCTCGTGAGCTCTCAGCTCGGCATCGCTCGCCCGCACGATGATCAACTCTCCGACCGGCCGAGGCGCACGCGCCGACACTGCAGCATCGTCGTGCAACGCCACCGTCGTATCGGCCAGGATCAGCGTGACCTGACCACCGGTCATCGCCAGATAGACTTCCGCAAGGATCTGGGCGTCGAGCAGCGCGCCGTGGAGCTCGCGACGCGAGTTGTCGACGCTGTAGCGTTTGCACAGCGCGTCCAGGCTGTTCCGCTGACCAGGATGCATCTGGCGCGCGAGCGGCAGCGTATCGAGCACACCGCACAGGTCGCGCATGCGCCGGGTCGGGCCGGCCAGGCGACGCAGCTCCGCATCCATGAAGGCGAGGTCGAAATCCGCGTTGTGGATGATCAGCTCGGCGCCGCCGATGAAGCCGAGCAGCTCATCGACGATCTCGTGAAACCGCGGCTGCTCGGCAAGGAATTCGTTGGTGATGCCGTGGACCTGAAGCGCACCGCGATCGACTTCGCGATCGGGACGCAGATACCGGTGGAACGTACGACCGGTTTTGCGTCTGTTCACCAGTTCCACACAGCCGATTTCGATGATCCGGTGATTCTGTTCCGGCTCGAGGCCCGTGGTCTCGGTGTCCAGCACGACTTGTCGCATCGTTCTCGTACTCCTGATCGAAGTTAAGCCAGCACGGCCTGCTTCAATGCGGCGACCACCTGCTCTTGCTGCCCTTCGGTCAAGTAAGGATGCATCGGCAAGCTCATTACCCGTCGCGCAGCGGCCTCGGCGACGGGGAAGCTACCCTCACCTTGCCCGAGCGATGCGAACACAGGCTGCCGGTGCAGCGGCACAGGATAGTGCACGGCTGTCGGGACGCCGGCCGCCTTCATCGCCTGCTCGACACGATCTCGTTGCGGTACTTCCACGGTGTACTGCGCGTACACACTCGTGCACTGAGCCGCGAGGATGGGCGCGCGCACACGTTGCGCAGGCTCTACGTTGGCGAAAGTGGCATTGATCATTTCCGTATACCGCGCGCCGATGCGACCCCTGGCAGTCACTTCGTCTTCGAACACGTCCATCTTTGCGAGCAGTATCGCAGCCTGCAGTGTATCGAGCCGGCCGTTGATGCCCAGCCGCGGATGGTGGTAGCGCCGATCCTGACCGTGCACGCGAATCTCGCGGAAGAGCTTCGCCAAACTATCGTCGTTCGTGAACAGCGCACCGCCATCGCCGTATCCTCCGAGCGGCTTGGACGGGAAGAACGAGGTCGAGCCGATGTCCGACACGGCGCAGGACATGCGCCCTTTGTAGCGGGCGCCGAAGCTCTGCGCTGCGTCTTCGATGACCGGGATTTTATGCTTGGACGCGACCGCATTGATGGCATCGAAATCCGCACATTGGCCATACAAGGACACAGGCATGATCGCCTTCGTGCGCGCAGTGATCGCCGCTGCGATTTTCGCCGGATCGATGTTGTACGTCCGCGGTTCGATGTCCACGAACACCGGCTTCGCGCCCGCGAGCGCGATCATTTCGCCGGTGGCGATAAACGTGAACGGCGAGGTGATCACTTCATCGCCCGGCTTCACATCGAGCGCCATGAGCGCGATCAACAGCGTGTCGGTGCCGCTCGATGCGCTCACGCAATGGCGTGCGCCGACATATTCGGCCAGGCGCTTCTCCAGCTCCGGCACTTCGGGCCCGAGAATGTATTGTCCGTGATCGAGGACGGCTTGAATGCGCGCGTCCATCTTGGCACGCACCCGC
>DATELY010000283.1:0-6211 GCA_035276085.1 Steroidobacteraceae bacterium
GCGGCCCTGGCGGCCTGCGAGCTCGCTTCGCTTGTTCTTCCTTCAACCCATAGCTACGGCTATGGGTTTCAGTCCAGAACGGCGCGAATCAACCTCGCAGACTCGCCATGCCTCGCGATCCCTGTGAGAAATGCGGGCTAGCGTGATTGCAGTGCCTGCTCGCGCGCTTCGCGCAGCAGGCCTGCAGCCCGAGGCGTGCCCGCTGAGGATCGATACACGGCAAGCGCGCGATTGAAGTTTTCCAGCCCGTGTTCGAACGTGTCTCCGTATCCCTTGATCAGTCGCTGGCAGCGGATGATCTCGAGTGCGGCCGGCTTGTCGCTCGCGGCAGTCGTGATTGCCAGGTCCAACCATGCCTGGATCCGGTTGTGTTCCTCGGCATAGCGCAGTGTCGTGCGTCGCCACCGACGCAGTGACGCAAGCAGTGACAACAACAGGAACCCCGAGAGCGAAGTGGTTTCGACAAAGCGTCCCTTGACGAAGAATCGTCCGAACAAGCGGTGCGCCGTCGGGCTGGCCAGCAGCCGCCGTCCCAGCGCGTGCGGCAGCGTTTCGCAAATTTCGCGAAAGCGTGGGTGCATGAACTCGGTGATGCCGACCACCTGATCGGCTTTCACTCGCATCTCGTTCCGCACCCTTTGAATACGGCTGCCGCGGATCTTCAAGTCGGCAACACGGATCGTATCTTCGTACGTCATCCACAACGCCAGATATCTGGCCGCCTCACGCGTCATCGCCCAGTGCTCCCGGCCGTCATCGACGGCACGCACGGATGCGAGCTGATCCAGGTAGTACGCCGCGTACGCCGGGTCCTGGTAGTCCATCAAGCGTCGCACGCCTTCGAGCGCGAAGCGGTGAGCGGGCGAGGGCAGTTCGGCAAAGACTCTGGCCGCAAGGTGTCGGCCCTGCGCCGTCGTCGGGTGCGGTAGTTCTTCAACCGTTTGCGTGGCCGTGTCGTTGACCTGCTTGACGCCACTGCGACCGGCGTGAAATCCAGATAAGTTGCCATCGACCGCCTTGCCGCCGGAGCGGATTGCGTCCACATACGCCTCGACGGCAAACGGTAGTGCGCCCGAACCCGCCAGCGCTCCGAACATGACGGCACTGATGCCACAGCCCGTTGCCTCCGCGACCGCGGCCATGTCCAATCCGATGAAGCGCTTCGCGCGTTGCGCGGCAGCGGAGAGCACAGGTTCGCTGGACGCTATGCCGTCTCCCCGCGCCGCTTTCTCGGAGATGGCGTAGACGCGATGCGTGGACGCAATGAGCGTCGTGAGCTCGCGGGTGACAAAGCCACGCACGATGGCGCGGCCCGCTTCCATCAACTCGGACGCGATCACTACGTCGAGGTCCCCCTGCATCGGCGTCAGCGACAACACCGGCTCGGGATCTCCTTCGGTCCACGGAATCATCTCGACGTAGTAGACCGTCGAACCGGTTCGTTGAGCGACCCCGGGCACCGAGGTGGCCTGTGCGCGATAGCCCGACCGGTTACCCAGTTCGGTAATCCAAGCGGTCAATACGCCGCCGCCCTGTCCACCGAGTGCCAGGATGGCGATGGTGATGCGACGCCGCGGCAGGCCGGATGCCGATGAATGCGTCAAAATGCCTCCCGTGTGCGTCGCACCTGAGCTCTTCGCTGCAGCCACTCGATGACGAACGTTCGTGCCGCGGCGCGCCAGCGGTCGAAACGAGTTGGATTCGTGACGACCCGCGCGCGATAGAAGCTCGGGCACAGCACGGCCGCATGGCTTGCTTCACCGCACAGGCCGCAACCGACGCAATCGTTCTGGACGTGTGCCACGGGATCTTCCCGCAGTGGATCCGGGTTGGGCTTGATGGTCAGTGACGGACAACCCGATATTCGAATGCAACTGTGGTCGCCCGTGCACGTTTCGGGATCTACGCCGAAGCGGTCCTTGGCGGAGCGCTTGCCTGCCTTGATTGCAGCGGCAACCAGCGGCCCTTCGCGCCGTTGTTTGTTGAGCATGCATTCGGATTGAGCGACGATGACCTTCGGGCCTTTCTCGCGATCGGTCACGGCCGCGCGCAGCGCCTGCCTCATGGCAGCCACGTCGTAGGTACGCGTCAGCGTACGCACGTTTTTCACGCCGACCCCGCGTACCGCGCGTTCGATGGGATTGCCGGTGTTGCGCTGAGGTACGCTGGTGTTGGAGGACAGATTGCTCTGACCGCCTGTCGCCGCCGAGTAGCCGTTGTCGACGATGACCGTGACGGTGTCGTCCCTGTTGAATGCCGCATTGCCGATGCCGGAGGTGAGGCCGTTATGCCAGAAGCCGCCATCACCCATGATTGCGATCGCCGGTTTTCCCGCTGACGAAAACGCCGATGCGGACGCCGTTCCCAAGCCATAACCGACGGTCGTATTGCCGATATTGAAGGGCGCAAGTGTCGAGAACAGGTGGCATCCGATATCTGCCGAGACATGCGACGGCCCCAGCTCGCGTTCCTCCAACTTCATCGCAGTGAAGATCGGCCGTTCAGGGCAGCCGGTGCAGAATCCGGGTGCGCGCGCCGGTACGAGCGCGGCCAGCGCTGCATCGGGGTTCGAGGGGGGCGCTGCAGTCGATCCGATGAGATCGGGCCGCCAGCGCCGCAGGAACTTGATGAGGCCGGAGTGCATGACCTGACTCGTGTATTCACCTGCGCGCGGCAGGACACTCTTGCCTTCGAGCTGAGTCGTCACGCCTTCCCGACGCAACACCGAACTCAGTTCGTGCTCCATGAATTCGGGTTGTCCTTCTTCCACGAGCAGGACCGCCCGCTTATTGGCACAGAACGACAGGATCTCCTCGGGCAGCAGGGGATAGGTCACATTGAGGCACAGAATCGGCAAGCGGCTGGCCCCGTAGCAATCGGACAGCCCTTCCAGCTCGAGCGCACGGTTCAAACCGTTGAACAGACCTCCCTGAACGATGATTCCCACCTCTTCGTCCGCAGGTCCGAAGTGCTCATTGAGTTGGGCGGCGGCGATGTACTGGAGTGCGGCAGGCCGGCGCTTGGTCACCTTTTCCACTTCATGCGCAAACAGCGCCGGAGGCAGAACGATCCGGTCCGTATCGCGGCGCGGGTGAGCGGCGGCCTCGCTCAAGCTCATCGTCGGTCGAAGATTGTTGCGTGCGATGAAACTCCCCGTGACGTGGCAGGCACGAATGCGCAACTGCAACAGAACCGGCGTATTGGATGCTTCGGACAGCTCGAATCCCTTCTCCACCGTACGCACGATCGTCGTCAGATTCGGTCGCGGATCGAGCAGCCAGAGCTGCGATTTCATGGCGAAGGCGTGGGTACGCTCCTGCACGATCGAAGAGCCTTCGCCGTAGTCTTCGCCGATGATGACCAGCGCGCCGCCGACGACACCTGCGCTGGCGACGTTCGACAAGGCATCAGATGCGACGTTCGTGCCCACGATGGACTTCCATGCCACGGCACCGCGCAGTGGATAGTTGATCGAGGCGCTCAACATTGCGGCAGCACCGGCTTCGCTGGCATTGGCCTCGAAGCGGACGCCGAGCTCGCGCAGCAAGTCACCGGCGTCGTCGAAGACGTCCATGAGATGGCTGATGGGTGCGCCTTGATAACCGCCCACGTAGGCCACACCCGCCTGCAGCAGTGCCTTGGTGACGGCAAGAATGCCCTCGCCCTCGAACACCTGATTGGCGCCGAGGCGCAGGTTCTCCACCTCCTTCTTGAAAGAACGCTCCGCCATTGCCTCAGTCCGACTTGCGCTGCGCTGTACACATCGCGCTAGGGTTGCCGCCGGCTGCTCAATCCGTCAAATTGAGAATTCGTAGTATCCAAATAGTCTTCACCGATAGTGGTCAACGATATCGGCTCTGGCCGCCAGCGGCACCGAATTGACTTGAATCTTGTGCGCGTGTTCGTGGCTGTCTTCGAGACACGAAGCGTGACGCAGGCAGCGCAGCGTCTGTGCGTGGCACAACCGACGGTCAGCTACGGGCTCGCGGAACTGCGGCGCACGCTGCAGGACACGCTCTTCGTGCGCACCAGGGAAGGCATGATGCCGACCGTGCATGCCGAGCAGATTTATCGCGAATTCGCCGCGGCGCTCCTGCGGGTGGACAATGCCCTGGAAGAATCACGCCACTTCGCACCCGCAAGCTCGCAGCGGCGGTTCGTGCTCGCGATGTCCGATATCGGCGAGATGGTGTTCCTGCCGCCGATCATGGAGCGCATTCACGCACGGGCGCCCAACGTCGGCGTGGAGGTCGTCGAGACGACGCTTCCCGACCTTGGGCGCCGGTTGGCGACGGGCGAGGTCAGCGCCGCCATCGGCAATCTTCCCGGCTTGCTTGCCGAAACGGTCACTCAGGACTTGTTCGAGGAGCGATACGTCTGCCTGCTGCGCAAGAAGCACAGCGTCATCGGTCGCAAGCTGTCGCTCGAGAGCTTCCAGGAAGCCGATCACGTGCTGGTCGCTTCGAGTTTCTCGGGTCACAACCTGGTGGAAGAGCTATTGCAGAAGCGCCATGGCATCCAACGCAAGATTGCGCTGCGACTGCCGCACTTTACAGTGCTCGCGCGGTTGATCGCGACCAGCGATCTGCTGGCCACGCTCCCGTTCCATGCGGCAAAGCTGCTCGCATCCTACGAAGACATTCGAACGCTCGAATTGCCCGTCTCCGTTCCCACGTTCCAGGTGCGTCTGCACTGGCACGAGCGCAGCAGCGACAATCCAGCCAATAAATGGTTACGCGACACCATCATCGATGCGCTGAGCGGCTTCCACCGTTGAGCGGGCCGCGCTCTATCTAGCCGGTCTATATCAGCGCATCGATTTTTCGATTTGACCCTGTTGCGGCATCTTCGTTACAAGATCCGGATCAAGCTGCCACTTCGAAAGCTCGCGGGTCGCACGGGGATGACACTGCTCACCATCGAGGAATTCAGGCGATCCGCCCGCAAAGCCCTGCCTCGTTTCGTATTCGACTATGTGGATGGCGGTGCGGAGAGCGAAGACTGTCTGTCGCGCAACACGTGCGATCTACGCCATCTGCACCTCGTGCCCAAATGCATGCGCGACACGCGCTCGATCGACACCTCGATCGATGTGTTTGCTGCTCACTGGAAAGCTCCGCTCGGCATCGCACCCACGGGCCTGAATGGCTTGGTGCGTCCGCATGGAGATCTCATGATGGCGAAGGCCGCGGCGGACGCGGGAATTCCATTCGTGCTTTCGACGGCATCCAATGAGCGCCTCGAGGCGGTACGTGCTGCCGCGCCGAGCGGCATCCAGTGGCTTCAGCTCTACGTCGTGAAAGACCGTGGCATCGCCGAACAACTGCTCAAGCGTGCACACCGTGAGAATTATGGCGCGCTGGTGGTGACGGTCGATTGCCAGGTCGGTGGCTATCGCCTGCGCGACCTTCGCAATGGATTTCGGCTGCCGTTTCGCCCGGGGCCGCGAACGTTACTCGACATACTCCTGCATCCCGGGTGGCTTGCACGAGTGGTGCGGCACGGTGCGCCGAACTTCGTCAACCTGGCAGCTTCAGATGCCAAGGGGGTTTCGGCGCAGGTCCAGGCCGCATTGCTCTCGCGCAACATGGACTGCGGTTTCGTCTGGGACAACCTGGACTGGATTCGCACCTTGTGGCACGGCCCCTTACTACTGAAAGGGATTCTGCATCCGGAAGACGCCAGGCGAGCAGTCCGCGCGGGAGTGGACGGTTTGATCGTTTCCAATCACGGCGGCCGCCAGCTCGATGCGGCACCGTCTGCCATCGCGGCGCTTCCCGCGGTGCTCGAGGCTGTCGGCAACCAAGTGCCCGTGTTCATCGACAGCGGCTTTCGCAGCGGCGATGACGTGGTCAAGGCCCTGGCTCTGGGTGCGCGCGCCGTGTTTGTCGGGCGACCGCCGCTGTACGGGCTCGCGTGCGCGGGGCAGGCCGGCGTGAATGGCGTGCTGAACCTGCTGCTCGAGCAGTTGGTTCGTACGATGACGATGATCGGCGCCGCCAGCATCCAAGACATCGACCAGCAGCATCTGATGGCGAATCCATTTGCACATTAGCGACATTACCCGGCAACCAGCCGTAGGGCTGCCGCCTCGACACATTCACCAGCCGCAATCGAAGTGAACGCCATGACCGTTCCCAAGATCACAGGCCTGCGATCGCAGGCCGTCAACGTACCGCTGGAGTTTCCCGTGCGCACCGCGGTCGGCACG
>DATELY010000284.1:0-32507 GCA_035276085.1 Steroidobacteraceae bacterium
TTCGCAGTCGATCCGCCCACGTTGCAAGGATTCATTCCAGCTCGCGCATTACCCAGCGATGCAGATCCTGCGCGCGTGCGCGCCTTTATCGATTTCCAGAACGACGTCACCGCCAAGGACATCGAACTCGCCGTGCGCGAAGGCTTCGAATCCGTGGAGCACGTCAAACGCTACACGACGACCGGCATGGCCACGGATCAAGGCAAGACCTCCAATATGGCCGCATTGGGGCTGCTCTCCGAAACGCTCTCACGCCCCATCCCGCAAGTCGGCACGACGACATTCCGTCCGCCTTATACGCCAGTGTCGTTTGGCGCTTTGGCCGGGTCGGCCAAGGGTGAGTTGTTCGACCCGATTCGCCAGTCTCCCATTCACGATTGGGCTCACGAGCACGGCGCCCAGTTCGAGAACGTCGCGTTGTGGCGGCGTGCCTGGTACTTCCCCCGACCTGGCGAAGACATGCACGCAGCAGTCGTGCGCGAATGCAAAGCAGTGCGCAGCGCTGTAGGAATGTTCGATGCCTCCACGCTGGGAAAGATCGAAGTGGTGGGTCCCGATGCGGCCGAGTTCATGAATCGGATGTACATCAATGCGTGGACGAAACTGGAATCGGGCAAGTGCCGCTATGGCGTGATGCTCAAAGAGGACGGTTTCATCTTCGATGATGGCGTGGTCGCACGCCTCGCTCCCGATCGATTTCATGTCACGACGACCACGGGCGGCGCGCCGCGCGTGGTCGGACTCATGGAAGATTATTTGCAAACGGAATGGCCGGATCTGAATGTCTTCTTGACGTCCACCACCGAACAATGGGCGGTCATCGCCGTGCAAGGGCCGAAAGCGCGCGAGGTGATCGCGCCGCTGATCACGGATATCGATCTGTCGCCCGCTGCGTTTCCGCACATGTCCGTGCGCGTGGGTCACATTTGTGGCGTGCCCACGCGACTGTTCCGGGTGTCCTTCACGGGCGAGCTCGGCTATGAGATCAACGTTCCCGCGGATTATGGGCGGGCGGTATGGGAGGCCATTTACGCCAGCGGACAGGCTTTCGATATCACGCCGTATGGAACGCAGGCCATGCATGTGATGCGTGCCGAACGAGGCTTCATCATCGTGGGGCAGGATACCGATGGCACCGTGACGCCGAACGATGTCGGGCTCGATGCAATGATCGGCAAAACCAAAGCGGACTTCGTGGGCAAACGTTCGCTGGCCCGTCCCGACATGCTGGACGCCCAGCGCAAGCAACTCGTGGGCCTGCTGACGAACACGCCGAGCGACGTGCTGGAGGAAGGTGCGCAAATCGTGCTCGACCCTCATCAAGCCCTGCCCATGAAGATGGTGGGACATGTCACCTCCAGCTATTGGAGCGCAGCTTGCGGGCGCTCCATCGCGTTGGCGCTGATTGCCGGCGGACGCTCCCTCAAAGGCAGCACGGTTCACCTGACCACGCCTTCCGGTTTCACGCTGGCGCAGGTGACGGAACCCGTTTTCGTCGATCCCAAAGGAGAGCGGGTGCATGGCTAACGCTTCGAGCGTCGATACAGGCAAAAATGCCAGACGGACCCCCGTGCTCTCAGCCGCACGCGCGCAGACCACAGCGGCCATCTCCATCGCGCTGCTCGAGCCGAGCGCTCGTTTTTCCCTGCGGCTGCGAGCGGCGAGTGCCACAGAGCTCAGCCGGTCCGGCCCATTTTGTTTTGATATGCCGCTCAACACCTGCGTCGTCGAGAACAGCAGAACGATCGCTCGGCTGGGGCCGGACGAGTGGTTTTTACTGGATGCAAAGGGTGAAACAACGAGCCTTGCGCAGGCGCTGGACACCCGACTTGCGGGCCAGTTCTTTTCCCTCGTCGATATTGGTCATCGCAATGCGGGCCTCACGGTCGCTGGCGCTCATGCGCGTGAAGTCATCAACGGCGGTTGTCCGCTCGACCTGAGCGATGAAGCCTTTCCCGCCGGCAGCGCGACGCGGACGATTTTGGGCAAGGCCGAGATCATCCTCCTGCGTCCAGGTACGCAGGTGTCTTATCGGGTGGAGTGCTGGCGCTCGTTCGCACCCTATGTCCATGCGTTGCTGCAAGACATCGCTCGCGAATTTGCTTCATCGGAATGATGAGGACGCCCCATGATCAGCACGTTCGATCTGTTCAAGATTGGCATCGGCCCGTCGAGCTCGCACACGGTCGGTCCCATGATTGCCGCCAGGAGATTCCGCGAGTCGCTCGATTCCCGGGCCAGCCGTGTGCACGTCGAATTGTTCGGCTCGCTCGCCTGGACCGGTCGCGGTCATGACACCGACCGCGCAATCTGTTTGGGCTTGCTCGGACAGTCTCCCGCCACAGTCGAGCCGGATCGTGTGCTGGCTCTGGTGGAAAGCCAGAAGTCCGCAAAAGCATTTTGTCTGGACCAAGGACATTCAGTGGCCTTCGATTCGACGGCAGACATCGTTTTCAACCGCCAAGAATTACTTCCCTTGCATTCGAACGGCATGCGTTTTCGCGCTTTCGCGGCGGATGGGCAGATTGCGCTCGAGGAGGTCTACTACTCGATTGGAGGCGGCTTCGTCGTGAAGCAAGGCGAGAGCGGGACGAGCCAGCAGGTCGATGTGCCTTGCATGTTCGATACGGCGGCCGACATGCTGACCTTGTGTGAACACCAAGGCTGTTCGATCGCCGCCTTGCAGCGCAGGAACGAGGAGGCCTTGCGACCGGGCTCCGCGGTTGACGAGGGACTCGATGCCATTCGTGACGCGATGTTCGATTGCATCGAGCGGGGTTTGCGTATGGACGGATACCTCCCTGGCACTCTCAAAGTCAATCGGCGCGCGAAGGCGCTGTATGCGAAGTTGCAAGCCGGAAAGCTCGGCAGCCGACGCGCTCACGAAGTGATGGACTGGGTATCCACCTATGCCATCGCCGTGAACGAAGAGAACGCAGCCGGCGGCCGTGTGGTGACGGCGCCAACCAACGGCGCGGCCGGAATCGTACCCGCAGTGCTACGTTACTTCCGTGAGTTTTGCCCGGAGTATTCCGCTGATGGCGCACGCACGTTCCTGCTGACCGCCGCGGCGATCGGCTCGATCATCAAACACAATGCTTCGATCTCGGGCGCCGAAGCGGGCTGCCAGGGCGAAGTCGGTTCAGCGGCAGCGATGGCCGCAGCGGGGCTGGCCGCAGTCTTGGGTGCAACACCTCGCCAGGTCGAGAATGCCGCTGAGATTGCCATGGAGCACCATCTCGGCATGACCTGCGATCCGGTCGGTGGACTGGTGCAGATTCCTTGCATCGAGCGCAACGCCATCGGCGCGAACAAGGCGCTCGCCGCCGCCTCCCTGGCGCTCAAAGGCGATGGTTCGCATCGCGTGTCGTTGGATGCGGTCATCGAGACCATGCGACAAACCGGCCTCGACATGCAATCCAAATACAAGGAAACCGCTCAGGGCGGTCTCGCCGTCAACGTCGCTGAGTGTTGAGGGCGCGCAGCTTGAGCGGCGCCTCCCCGAATTGTTGCCGCATGACTCGACTGAAGTGTGCGCTGCTTTGAAAGCCGCATTCGATTGCGATCTCGCCGACTTGCAGATCGGTGTGCTCCAACAGCCAGCGCGAGCGTTCCACGCGCAGGCGTCGCTGATAGTCGGAGGGACTGATCCCGATGTCTTGCTGAAACCGGCGTTCGAGCTGCCGACGACCGATTTGCAGCTTCTTCGCAAGGCGCTCGATGGGTAGCGGCGCCGCAAGGTTCTGCTCCAGGAGCAGCATGGCTTTTTTGACGAGGCTGTCGTGGCTGCTCTCCGACAACACGTGTTCGGGTTGCAACGTGCGCGCCGGCAGCGGCTGGCTTTCGATCAGGATGCGCAGGGCTTTGACCGCGCTCGCACGGTCGATGGCACGTTCGATGATGTGGGCCGAGAGATGCACGACGCTGGTGCCGCCGGCGCAGGTGAAGCGATCCCGGTCCACGACGTACATCTGATTGGATACGACTTTGCATTCCGGGAACTCGCGCTGGAAGTCCTCGCGGTGGAACCAACTGACACAGGTGAGGTACCCGTTCAGAAGACCGGCACGGGCGAGCGCGAATGAGCCGGTGCACAGGCCGACCAAGTTGACGCCTGTGGTAGCGGCGCGGCGCAAATAGGCGAGCACGCCACGCGGGATCTTCTGGCCACCGTGCAAGAGGCCGCCCACGACGACGATGTAGTCGAAGGCGCTTGGATCGTCGAAGTTCTCCGTCGACATGACTTTGATGCCGCTGCTGGATTCGATCCATTCGTCTTTTATGCCGATCACCGACCACGCACAACGCAATGGACGGCTGCGGTCCCCCTCATCCGCAGCCAGGCGCAGCGCATCGACGAAGCCGGCGAACGCCGTCAGGGTGAACCGCGGCAGCAATACGAAGCCCACGCGTAGCGATGGCACGGTTGCACGTGCCGGTGTGCTGAGGGCGTGCCGGGAGGAATTGCGAGCGTTCATTGCGCTACTGGGCGCTCGTGGGTTTTCCTTCCTGGTAATTCATGACCCTCTCCCCGAATTTCTGCGGATTCGTTTTGAGGTCGTCGCTGGTCAAGCCGAATGCGGCTTTGAACAAAGCATCGAACGCCTTGGTGTCGCTCCAGAATTCCCAATAGGTGATCCTGCCTTCGTCATTGACGAGGATGGTCGCGGTTTCCCAGACTCGATGCAGCACGCCCTCAGGCGTATGGCCCGCGTAGTCCATACGAAAGGTAACGCCTTCATCCCAGGGAAAGATCTTGAGAGACCCGGGCGCCACGCCAAAGTCGGGCATGGCCTTCCGCAACATCTTCCACTCGTTTTGCAGGAATTTGGGATCCAGCACCATCGGCGAGCCGACCTGGGGAGGCGCCTCTGGACCGGACAACCAACTGTACAGCGCCACATCGGGGGTGAAGCAGCCGTGACGATTCCAGCTGTAGAGAGCCCCAAGCTTGGGCGCCTCGACGTACGCCTGGAAGAACAGCTCCGCCAAGCGATGGTTACGCTGCACCTTCTGCTCGGACGTGAGACCTTTGACACCGCAACCGGGGTTCTTGGTGACATCGATGGTCGTATCGGCTGACGCGGCCACAGCCGCTGACGGTATCGATAGATAAAGGCCCAGGCCGAGTGCCCCCACTGCCAACACGTGCTTCATTACGCGATCTCCTCAGGACGAGTATTCCGGGATTGCTTTGCTGCGAGCGTTCAACCGCTCGCGGGCGACAGTGTCGGGGCTGAATCAATTTTTGTTCAGCAGGTACAGAACCGACTGTGCCTCGCCCTTGCGCGATTTCATGATGGGGTGATTCGCCCAGTCGGGCGCTACGAACTCTCGAAAGTTACCGAGCCCCAGCACAATGTCGGGCCGCTTGTCTCCGTTCACGTCGCCAGCCGTGATGTGAGTCCAGAGGCCCCAATGACTCGTATCGAGCGATGCCGGAGTGAACTGCCAGTCGCCCTTGTTCTCCAGATACACGAACGTCTCCGGCTCCGACAACTGCCAATCCGGCCAGAGGGCGATTGCGGCGATATCGAGGTCGCCGTCCCGATCGAAATCGGCCAACGCGGCGCGGGTCGCGCCATGCATCGGGTAGTAGTAGCGCTCGCTGAAGGTCAGATTGCCATTGTTCTGATAGAGGCGCAGTCCATGGTGGGGACGCGGCACCACCATCTCCACGTTGTTGCCGTTGACGATGAGGAAGTCCGGCCTGCCATCGTTGTTGAAGTCTCCCACATCGAGCGTCACATGCCCGTACGAGGGCCCGTGCTCCATGAGCACCCGCTGCTCGAACTGACCGTTGCCCTGGTTGACGTACAAGATGACCTGCTGCTGCGCTTGCGCGGTCAGCAGCAGGATGTCCGGTCTGCCGTCGGCATTGAAGTCGGCGATCGCCGTGCCGATCATGCCGGCCCGATCCATGAGGACGGTTTCCTTGAACGCCCCAGGTAACGGGCCTTGGGGAATCTCCGCTGGCGCGTTGGCGTACACCCTGGCGTATTCAGGCGTCTGCCAGAGGATCGAAAAGCGGCCACCGCCCACCGTCAACATGCCGTCACCGAAGCCGGTCACGACCACGTCCTGCAGGCCGTCGCCGTTCATGTCCTGCGTGTGCATCTGGGTAATGCGCGAGAAGCCGTTCGCCAGCATGCGCACTTGCGAGCGCTTGCCGTCGAGCTCCCAGTCGATCACCTGACCCTTCGGGTCCTTGGCAATCACAGGATGCGTGCCATGCAGGCTGATGCGCAGACCGGTCGGCGTAAGCTCCATGTCGCGAGTGTCGGTCAGCACCGGTATCGAGGCGATCTCCTTCTCCGTCTTCAAGTCGTATGCAATGACGCTGCCGCCGCCGTGGCCACCCTGGGTGAGCAGCTGCGTGTCGTTCTTGCCGACGTAGAGCCGCCCCCTGCGCTCATCGACGAGCGCCGACAGGATGAGGCTGTTCGGCGGCAAACCGAGCTGCGGATATTTCGCGGTAAATTTCTGCAGGAGCGGCTGTTTGTCGCGCTTGATCCACATCGTGTTCATGGGCGCGGCGCGTGCAACGAAGTACTGGCGCAGGACAGCCCAGTCGGCCGGGCTCAACGGCGGCTGATCCAACTTCAGTTCGAACGCGGAGAAGATCTGCTCGTACTTGGTTCGGCCGGCGGAGTCCGACACCGTATAGAGATTCGCGTAGTCGCCGAAGAGCTGCTGCTCGCGCGGCAGCTTCACACAGTGGATATCGGGGAATTCATCGCCCTTGTAGCCCGCGTAGTGACTCATCCAGTGCAGCGCCAACGGCCAGTATTCCTTGGGCAGCTCCACGGGATTCGGCGTGGCGTGGCAACGCGTGCAATGGACCTGGATCAGCTCCTGCGCGCGCGCATCGGAGTACGCAGGCTCCTGTGCCGAGGCGGTCCAGCCGGCAAACGCAGCACAGCAGGCGAGCGCCTGCATCGCCAGGCGCTTTCGGTTCGTTCTTCTCACGTGCGCCCTGAGACGAAGCCGTGGGATGTCAGAACTGGTAGCCAGCGCTCACGTACCACTGGCGACCGCGGTCGAACGACTCGATCGTGACACCCACCGCGTCACCGTAGCCACCGAAGGTGCGGAATTTCTTGTCGCCGATGTTATCGACGCCCGCGGTGACCGACCACGTGCTCTCGTTCTCCAGCTCCCAGCGGAGACTCGCGTTGTAGAGGCTGAACGCCTCCTGATACAGCCGCGGATTGGGAAGACCGAAGCCCAACGACACGCCGGCAAAGGGACCTGTGGTCGGTGTATCGGCGCCCTCACGCGGCACATTGTTGGTATTGGTTCCATAGCCGGAGCGATAAGCCCACTCGGCTCGCGGCGTGAGATAGCTCGTGCCGAGTGAGATTCTTTTTTCGATCTGCAGATTGCTCATCCACTTGGAGATGTGCTCGAAGCGGCTGTCCTTCGTCAGACCCAGCACCACCTGGTTTGGACCACCGAGGCGAGTGCGCTTCGGATCGGTCAGGCCGGCGCTGCCCGATATGAGCCAGCCCTGTGCCGGCACCCACGTGAATTCCAACTCCGCGCCCTTGATCTCGGCATCGCCCGCATTGGTCACGAAGGGACCGACCCGGCTGGGGTCGGAAACGAGCAGTTGCATATCGGTGTAGTCGGCGAAGAACGCCGCCATATTGAGGCGCAAGCGCTGTTCCGAGTCCTCGTACTTCAAGCCGATTTCGTACGAGGTCACGTACTCCGGGTCGAAGGCGGGCAGCGTTGGCTCCGGCGGGAAAATACGCTGGGTGAAGCCACCGCTCTTGTACCCTTCCGAATAGGTGATGTAGGTCAGGACTTCCTCGTTCCATCGATAGGCAAGGTTACCCATGGCGACGAGCTTGCTGGACTTGGATTTGAAATGTTCGAAAGGCAGTGCACGCGTGCCGACGTCGAACGGTGTGGGATCCACCCCGATGAACGGCTCCAGCAGATCCTGAATGGGATCCGCCGTGACGTACTGGTCGGGCAGATAGTCCTTCCGGTCCTCGTTGTAGCGCAGGCCAAGGGTCAGATCCCATTGCTGAGTGATGTGGTACGTACCCTGGCCGAACAGCGCCCAGGAATCGTTGTCGTAAAAACCGCCGGACTGCAACGCCACCGCGCGGAAAAGCACCGGGTTAATGTTCTTGCCCTCCTCCTGGTAGTAATACGCGCCGAGGATCCAATCCACTTTGTCGGCAAACAAGTCGCCGAGAAGCTGCAGCTCCTGGCTGAGCTGACGATGCGTGTAGATGTCCTCCGTCGCCGAGACGGGAAATGGTGAGCCATCGAAGTCCGCGCCGAAAACGCCATCGAAGGTGCGGTAGGCGCTGATCGATTTCGCCTGCAACGACTCGCTGATCTTCCAGTCCAGCGTGAGTGAAAGGCCCCACACATCGAGCTCGCCGTCGCTCCGAGCCGTGGCGAAAGTGCGCTTGTGTTTCGGGTCGATGTAACGCTGATTCAAACAACCATCGGTGTTGAGGTTGGCGGGCGCATAGCAGTCGAGCGGGGTGCTGGCGAAGGGCGCGCCGGGAACACTCGAGAACAGGGTGTTTTGCGTGGCAATCATCGACAGAGTCCCGCCATTGGCCGCTGTCACGCTGAGCGGCTGGATGCCCGTGAGCACGAACGGCGCGCCGTTGTTGCGATCGCGGGTGTAGTCGAAAGACAGATTCGCCTCGAATGCATCGCTCGGCACCCAGCGCAACGCCGCCCGCCCGACGCGGGTGTCCTGGTCGCCGAGGTCGGAGCCATCGACCACGCGTTTGACGTATCCGTCCTGGTGGAATGAGGCACCCGATAGGCGCGTGAACAGTGAGTCGGTGATCGGGAGGTTCACCATGGCACTCACATTGCGGCGCGAGTCGGTCCCGAACCGCACGGTTGCGGAACCGGCCAGCGTGTCGTCCGGCTTCCTGCTGATGACGTTGACCGCGCCGCCGATGCTGTTGCGACCGAACAGCGTGCCCTGCGGACCACGCAGCACTTCCACGCGGTCGACATCGACCAGATCGAGCGCGCCCCCCACCGAGCGGCCGAGGTACACGCCGTCGACGTACATGCCGACACCGGGATCGATCACTGGAACGAAGTCGTTCTGGCCGATGCCGCGAATGAAGATCTGCACGCTGTTGCTGATGCCGCCGTTGCCCGGGGCTCGCGACAAGACCAGGTTCGGCGTGAACGTCGCTATCTTGTCGACGTTGGTGATGGCGCGCAGCTCCAGCGCCTCTCCGGTGATCGCTGACACCGAGATCGGAACATCCTGCAGCCGTTCCTCGCGCTTGGTTGCAGTCACGATGATCTCGTCGAGCTTCAAAGAATTATCGGCTTGCTCGGAACCCGCCGCGGCATGTGTTGCCGTGGAGGCCGACGCTCCACCGGCCTCGACCTCGGAGGCCAGTGATATGCCAGGCATTGAGAGGCCGAGGGTTGTGACGACGACTGCGACGCGCATGATTCTCCCCGCTGGTTTGGAATCGTTCACGCTGCCGAGTTAACCCGAGAATCCCGCATGCCTCTATCCCAGGGATGACGCGCTCCGATCCCGTCAGCGCAACGTGCGCTCAAGCGATCGTGCAACCGGCGCAGGGCTACAGTCGTGCACCTACCGCGAGTCGGATCTGGCGACCGGCGTTCGAGAAGCCCACCGCTTCCTCATAAGCGTGATCGAAGGCATTGGTCAGCAGCAGACTCACGTCGATCGTGTCCGTCATGTCCCAGCGCACACTCGCATCGATGCGCGTGTAACCATCCAGCAGCACGGTGCCGGTCGGGACGGCGGTGTCGTAGAACGCGCCGTTGATCTTGCCGTAAACCCCGACGAGCCAATCCTCTGCCGGTTGCCACGACAGGGTGACACCGGCCTTCCACCGCGGACGCCCCTCGAGTCGAGTGCCCCCGCTCACGTCGGCATCCAGGTAGCCCACGTTGCCGGTGATTCGCAACCGATCGTTTATCGCGGCGGTGAGGGACAGATCCATGCCCTTCGCGGTGACCGAATCGCGGTTCACGTGCCGGAACAGATCGGCGTCGAAATCGACCAGGTCTTCGAAATGGTTGCGATAGAGCGTGACGGCAACACCTGCCCTGCCGGCGAACAGGGACTGGTGCAGCTCGAGCTCGTAGTTGCGGCTGGTCTCGGGCTCGAGATCGGGATTGCCGGTCAAAGGGTGTCCGAGCGCGAAGAGGCTCGGCAGCTTGAACCCTTCGGCATAGATAAGAGAGGCCGACGTCCCGGTGTCCGTGACATTGGCTGTGGCGGCAATGCGCCCGTTGGTGGAGCTGATTCGCTCGCCAGCGTCGTGCCGAACCGTCGCGATCACTCCGAACCGCTCGCTCACCTTGAATGCGGCCTCGCCGAACACGGCCCGGATATCGCGTTGCTGCTCGAAGCTCGCCCGCAGGGGAAAGCCGACATCGATCACGCTGTCGATGCTGCCATCCTCCCGCACGTACTCCGCTCCGAACCCGAGCAATGGCAATCCCGGAAGGATGATCGTGCTGGAGACCACCACATTGAGCCGCTCGAAGTCATTGTCCGTACTGGTCGCTGGCACGCCGGACAAGATTCCCGGTGCAATGGCCGGACTGTCGATCTGCGCCTCGTAGCGTGACCAGCCGCCTGCGAGCCGCGTTTGCCAGGCGGACGCGGGCGACCAGTCGAGCGTGCCGCGGGCCGCGTACTGTTGGAAATCCTTGTGCTCGCGCGCGCGCACCACGGCCAGTCGATCGCCACCGCTGGCAATTGGGAAATACTCCGCTGCGCCACTCGTGCCGAAAAAACTGGCTCCCCACTCGGGGCCCGATCCGCCTTGCGCAGAGCGCAATTTCACGACCACTTGCTGGCGCGACAGCGAAGCACCTTCGACGGCTTCTTCTCCTTCACGCGACACGGCGGCAATGCTCACGTTGGCGGCGCCGCCGAGCGGACCCGTCACTTGCAAGGCACCGGCGCGGGCGTCATCGGTGCCGACTTCGAGATCGGCGGAACCGCCCAATGAGGAATGCGGGTTCTTGGTGATGACACTGATGGCACCGCCCAGCGAGTCCGAACCGTATACGGCCGAATAGCTGCCGAAATAGACATCGATGCGCTCGATCAGCAGCGGGTCGAGTCCAGTGAAATCGAAACCTCCACCTTGGGAATTGGTGGGATCGTCCACTTTCACGCCATCGATCATCACAACGGTGAAGTTAGGGTCGCCACCGCGCAGCGCAACGAACGTCAAGCCGCCGGCGCCGCCCTGCTGAGTCACATCCACCCCCGCAACCCCTCGCAACAGATCGGCCACCGTCGCCGGTTGACGGGCAGAAATCTCCTCCGCGGTGAGCGTCGTGCGAGGAATAGTCTGGAAGACGGACTCTTGGTCGATGACGGTGCCGGTCACCACGATCGACTCGAGCGCTGTCCTGCTCCGTGCAGAGCTCGTGGGAACAGAAGATGGATTACGGGCCTGGCCGGCCATCAAGCTCGGCGCCGTCAACTCCGCACCGAAAACATCGGATACGGATACGACTCCAAGCCAGACAACGACGCCGACCCGGCGCAGCGAGTCATGCGACGATGTCATTGGATCAAACCCATTCCGCCTTGAGAGCCGGCGAGCGTCCGATGCTTGGCCGATCAGGAAACTGGAACCTCCCTGTGGGTGACACGGCATTCAGTTCGCCGGTCTTCAGATCGCGCGCGATGATCAACAGGAACGGCGACTCAGCAGCGCCGGGCATGAAGCGCCGGGGGGGCGAGAACAGAGTGCCGACGCTCTGCACCAGCAGCGGCTGCTCGTACTCTGCAACGCGGATCACGCCCTTCAGGCGCAGCAAACGCTCGCCGAGCGCGCCCGCCAGATTGTCGAGCCACGTTGCGAGATCGTCATAGGACAACACAGTCGTCGGCCGTACGAGGCGGACGCAGACGCGTGGATGAACCGCGCCCGATGCGACGCTCGGCAGATCGCTGATCGTTGCGATGCGAGGCAACCGCGCGAAGGCAGCAGCGGTCGCTGCATCACGATCGGCCAGCGCCACGATTTCCGCGAGTGGGTTGAGAGCCGCAGCCTCGGATGTGGCTGTCGCGAGGCGCTCCGCGGAGACGACATCGGTTTTCGTAATGACGATGCGGTGAGCCGCGGCCCATTGCGAAACGGCCTCTTCAAAAGCCGTCGCTTGCGTTCCGCGTACCGCATCGAAGGTGGCGACGACCGCCACACGCAAGCGGTGCGCCGCAAGCTCGGCGAGCTGGCGCAACACGGGGCCGGGTTTCGACAGACCGCTCGTCTCCAAAACAATCCGCTGCAAAGGGCCGAACGCCTCTGGCCGCTGCGTGCCGAGCAGCGTATCGATGGTGTTCGCAAGATCGCTGCCCGCCTGGCAGCAGATGCATCCATTCGACAGCATCGCCATCGGCGCATCGCTGCCGCTTTCGCGCAGAATCGCCCCGTCCAGTCCGATCTCGCCGACTTCATTGACGATGACCGCCGTATCGGCGGCCTCGGGACGACCGAGAAAGTGGCGCAGCAGCGTGGTCTTGCCCGAGCCGAGAAAGCCGGTCAGAACGAGGAATTCCGGGCCGGACGCTTTCATTGAGTAGTTGTCCATCGCGCTGTGCACGACGCCGAGAGATGCAAGCGCGCCAGCGCCTCTGACCAACCGCTAACCGCTGACCGCTTTGTCGTATTTGGCCGGAACGTCTTCGGCCCAGCTCGCTTTGGCCATCTCACGCACATCGGCGAGCAGCTCAGCCGTGTCGTAGATCACCCCGCCTTTGATCGTGTAGCGCAGACCACGCCGCCACTCCTCCGCGTTGGTCGCTTCGTTGAGTCGTATCGCTCCCGTCCCGTAGAGCAGCTTGAAGTCGGTCAAGGGGTTGTGATCATGCACGAGGAGATCGGCGCATTTGCCCACCTCGACCGTTCCTGTCTGATCCTCGATGCCGCACAGCGCCGCACCTTGCGAGGTCGCCGCGCGGATGACCTCGAGTGGATGGAAGCCCGCCTCCTGCAGCATCTCCAATTCACGGATATAGCCGAAGCCGAACACGTTGTAGATGAAACCGGAGTCACTGCCCGTGCAGACGCGGCCGCCACGGTTCTTGTACTCGTTGATGAAGGCCATCCAGAGGCGATAGTTCTCCTTCCATTCGATCTCGTTGAGCGTGGACCAGCGATACCAATACGATCCGTGCCCTCCGCGTTGTGCCGCGAAGAAATTCCACAGGGATTTCCAGGTGTAATCCTTCTGCCAATACGCCTGGCGCGTCCGCATCAGGTCGCGATTGGCATCGTACATGGTGAAGGTCGGCACAAAAGTGAAGTCGAGCGCGAGAAAATTATCGAGGACTTCGTTCCACTTGGCTGAACCGGGTTTGGCGGCCTGCCGGAACATTTGCCCGGAGACCGAGAAGCGAAAATATTCATCCTCGTAGTCGTAATCGACCGGGAAGTTTTGCACCACCCGGTCCTCGAACAGCGCCTCCGGCAAACCATAGAAGTGCTCCGCACTGGTAAGCCCCCAGCGCGCGGTCGTCAGCGCGTTCATGCGCGTCACCGCCATTTGGGCGTGATGACACGCGGATCTCAGTCCGAGCTTGGCGCATTCCTCGAGCGCCGCTTCCATGATCGCGGGCGGCGCGCCGAAGAACTTCACACCGTCGGCGCCACGCTCCTTGATTCTTCGCAACCAGACCCGCCCCTCCTCCGGGGTGTGGATCACCTTGAGCATGTCGTTGACGGCCGGGAAGTACGCATACGCGAGCAGGCGCGGTGCCGCGATCGTGTTGTCGGCCGACCGCTGTCTTTGATCAATCATCCATCCCAGGCCATTCATCGACCCGGTCTCGCGCACGGTCGTGACGCCGTGCGCGAGCCATAGCTTGTAGACGTAGTCGACCGGCGGTACCCAGCCATTCGCCGCATGAAAAGATGCGCCGGCATGGGCATGGCAATCGACGAATCCCGGCGTGACCCATTTGCCGCGGCAGTCGATCTCATGCTCTGCCGCAGAGGACGCGGGGTCTGGCGTAGACATGAAGCCCGTGACCTTCTTCATGAGCGCAATGCGACCCTGCTCGATGATGATGTCGAACGGACCGATGGGCGGTGCTCCGGTGCCATCTATGACCGTCGCGCCGCGCAGGACGAGACGCGTGAATGGGCCCATCCCGCGGTCGCGCCGCGTGGCCGGCGCAACCGGGGGCTGACCGATCGTGCTGCACGCGAGCGCTAGTTCATCACCCGCGGGCGTGCTGGATGGTTGTCGATCGGTCATGGATCTCCCCCTTCTCTTCACGCGGCAACAGCAGCGCTCCGATGATACCGACTATGGCCGCCGCGATCAGAAAGAGCGCGGGCGCGGCTTTGATCTGTGTTGACGCGACAACCCAGGTCACCGCCAAGGGCGAAAAACCGCTCAGCATGGTGGGCAGGTTGTAGCTGATCGAGAGCGCTGTCGATCGTATCGTGACCGGGAATGCCTGAGAGGTCGCGGGCGCGAGCAGGCCGCTGACCATGCCAAGCGGCACGGCGATCAGCCCCAGCGTTGTCAGCAGGCGCACGAGACTGGGCTCGGCAATCGTCCATTCGAACAGCGGATAGCTGATCAGGGCGAGCCCCACGGCGCCGATCAGCAGCAACTGAAGCAGCTTGAACTTCCGATCCACGAGATAGCCGCTGAGCGGACAGACGACGATCAACACGAGCGCGGCAACCGCGGTACCCAAGAAAGGTGCCTGGGGCAAGAGCTCGAGCTCGCGGACCGCATAGGTCGGCATGTAGACAATCGTCACGTAGAAAGAAAACGATCCCATCGCCGCGATGCATAGAGCCGCGATGAGCGTCCGCAGATGGTTGCCGAAGAGCTCCTTCAAGGGAGCGAACGTGCCGAGACGAGGCGTGGATCTGAAGGCGGAAGACTCGTCGACTTTGCTGCGAATGTAATATCCGACGGGCGCAATCAACAGGCCGAAGAGGAAGGGTAAGCGCCAGCCCCAGTTTCGCAGCTCCTCCGGTGAGAGAAACGTTACGAGCGAGGTGCCGACAATGCTCGCCAGCAAGATGGCGAACATCGTGCTCCCCATCTGCAGGCTGACATAGAAGTTCCGGCGGGAAGCAGGCGCCTTCTCGACCAGGAACGCGATGGCACTCCCGTACTCTCCTGAGGCACCGAAGCCCTGCAAGAGACGTCCTATCGCGATCATCGTCGCGCCAGTGGAGCCGGCGCTCGCATAGGTCGGCGCAAAACCGATCATTGCAGTGCCGGCAACCATCAGCCAGATCGTCAAGACCAGCGAACGCTTGCGTCCATAACGGTCCGCGTACAAGCCGAAGGCCAATCCGCCGAGCGGCCGGGCCACGAATCCAAGGCCGAACGTCGCCATGACCATGAGCATGGGCGCGATCCCTTGCCCGGGAGGAAAGAACACCTCGACCAGGATGGCTGCAAAGTAGCCGTAGATGACGAAGTCGAACCACTCGAAGGTGTTTCCGATCAGGGCGGCAACGATATCCTTCAGCTTTGAAGTCGAGCCGGTCGCGGACAGCCCTTGGGCGGTGAGGTGCTGCAATGGTGTGCCTAGTTCAGCGGGCGACCTGCGACCCAGCCGACGGGTCGCTTGCTCGTGGCGATCGACGTCAGGAATTCCTCGACCTTGGCGGTAATGACATCGCCCGGCTCGCCCAGGCGCTCATTCGCACCGAAATGCTCGACGTGATCCAAGCCCAGCGTTTCCACGCGGACATCGGCGGCGCGCAGAAGCTGCGCGAATCCTTGCGCCTGCTTCTGACTGTCGGCACTGATACCGGTACCGTTGGCGACATACAGCAGCAGGAAGGGTGGAATGCCCTTGTCTTTGGCGAGATGCACCGCGGGGGACGCATTGCGCCAGTCCGGCCCAAAAAGCATTTCGGCGCTCTTGGGGTCGAAGCCATCAGCGATGTTGTAACCGCGGGTGTTTTCGTTCGAGATCACTCCTTTGACGATGCGCAGGTCCTTGCCGGCCTTCTTCAGAAAGGTTTCATCGGTGGACACCTGCGTGACCAGCACCGCGCCGGCCGAATGCCCCATCAGAAAGATTTGCTGCGGATCGCCACCGAACTCGGCGATATGGTCGTGCACCCAAGCCAGCGCGTTGGCCACATCCTGCACGTTGGTGGGATAGCGACCTTCGGGCAGCAGGCGATAGTTCACGCTGACGAAGATATAGCCGAGCTTGCTGTTGAAGTACTCGGGCTTTGGATGGAGGTCCTTCGACCAGCCCTTGTCGCTCGCCTGGAAAGCGCCGCCATGCACGAACACCATCACCGGCGAGCGCGGCTCCGGCGCATCCAGTGTGTACACATCGAGACTGGTGTACTGCGTGTCCGGCGCTGCGCTGTCGTAGACGATGTTCGGATACATCACTTGCAGAATCATCGTGTACGGCGGATGCGAGAGTCCGCCGCCCACATGCAGGTGCTTGAGCTTGCGCTCATCGGCACCCGCTGCGGAGATCAGGCACAGCGAAACCAACAGGGCCGTCAACAGCTTCGCCGCGAACAGGCGGCGCGCGCGGGTCGTGACAGGAAGTCCGATCCCTGGTTTCACAGCAGCCTCCAATTTGCCGCCATGAACTGCGCCGACTTGAGCGCCATCGCATGCGCGGTGAAGGTCGAGTTCACTGAGGAACTGGTCGGGAACACGCTCGGACCGCCGACGAACAGGTTCTTCACATCGTGACTCTGCGCGACCTCGTTCAATACGGACTTCTTGCGATCCGTGCCCATGATGGTGCCGCCCATGACGTGTTGCCCAGCCGGGGGGCCACTCCAGGCTTCACGCGCACCAGCGGCTTTGAAGATCTTCACGCCTTCCGCCGCGGCGGTGGCCCACAGCTTCTTGCTGTTGGGACTGGTGTGATACTTGATGACCGCGACGGGCATGCCGTACTTGTCTTTCTGCGTGGAACGATCGATCCGGTTCTCGTACAGCGGCTCGTCCTCGCAGACGCCGACCATCGAGCCCATGTGACGCGCGCCGTCGACCATGAAGTCATGCAGTGCCTTGCCGAAGATATCCGGCCGCGTCATGGCGATGCCCAGCAGGTCATTGGGCTTCAGTGCCAGCGCGATTTCCCATTGGCGGCTACCGAATGCGCCCGATGAATCGCTCTTCTTGCCGAACGCATCCTGACACAGCAGCTGGCCGCCGGTGGCGCCCAGGTAGTTCTGCATGTCTTCCTTGAACAGCCCGGATATGGATACGGCCGGATGCGACATCAGGTATCGACCCACCAGTCCGCTGCTGTTGCCCAGTCCGTTCGGATGCTGAGCGTTGCCCGAATTCAGCATCAAGCGTGCGTTCTCGATGGTGAATGCGCATAGCACCACCGCCGCAGCGGGTTGAATCACTGCCTCGCCCGCGGCCGTGTAGTACTCCACGCCGGAAACCTTCTTGCCCGTGCTGTCGGTCAGCACGCGCGTTACGGCGGCGTTCGGCACGATGCGTGCGCCCGCCTTCTGCGCCCGCGGCAGATAGACGACGAGCGGATTCGCCAAAGCACCGATGGGACAACCGGCATCGCACCATCCATCCCAGATGCATGGGTTGCGTCCGTTGTACGGCCGCGAGAGCACGGCCATGGGAATCGGCGCCGTGCGCATGTTCAGCGCTGCAAACCCACGCGCGAGCACTTCGCCGTGTTTGCTCACCAGCACTGGCGGCAGCGGATACGGATCGCCGGGTGGACGCCATGGTTCTTTCGCCGCGTCACCGGACATGCCCACATCCTTCTGCACCTGGTCGTAGAAGGGACGCAGCGTGGCGTACTCGAACGGCCAATCGAGGGAGCGGCCGTACATCGTGTGCTCGCGGAAATCCTCTTCGTGATAGCGCGGCCACACGGCGTAGTGGTGAATGGCCGCACCGCCGACGCCGTTACCGGCGTTGAAGTTCGGCCAGATGCTGTCGGGGCCCTCTTCGAGCACCAGCGGCGCCGCCCATTTCAGACGCCGCGCCCAGATCTGCGAGCTGTACAGATCGGCAAGCTTGTGATCGCGACCGCGCTCGAGCACCACGACCGACTTGCCGGCCTCCGCGAGCACGGCTGCGAAAACGCTGCCGGCGGCGCCGGCGCCCACGACCACGACATCGACGGGTTCGAGAGCTTTAGGCATTCCAGTTCTCCGGCGGCAGGATGTGCTGCATGTACGGCACGTTGAGCCTCTCGAAACCTTCGGGCGTGCCGTACACCACGTCCACCGCGTCCGAGCGCAGGCAGAGATAAAAGAGAAAGGTGGGAAAGCCGTCGATCACGGTGCCCGGCTTGGACATCTGCTTGATGACGCCTTCGAGCGCAGCCGCATCCAGACTCGTGAGCGGTTTGCCGGCGCTGCGCCGAGCCATGCCGTCGGCTACTTTGAGGCCAGTGCTGTAGAAGCCGGCATACGGAACGGGCGCCTGCAGATACTTGGCGATCAGCAGACAGTCCGCTGGATCGGCGCTGAGCTGATGATCGATGAAATGCGTCACGCCCAGCTTCACCGAGCCCGGCACCATGGCCTCGGCGAGCGCTTCCAGTACCTTCACTTGTTCGGCCTGCAACGTCTGAAGCTTCACTTCCCTGGCGCGTGCTTGCTCGGGCGTAAGCATCAGCGTTACTTCACCGACTGAAAAGCCCAGACAAAGCACCGAGCCTTTCAGTGCTTTCTCGAGGACGGAACGCCTGGTCAGGTTCATAGGATCTCCCCAGCGATTGGGGGCAGATCTTTATGTGATCTTCCGACGCGGCCTATCCACGCACCGCACGGCATCGATCCCGCGGGTGCATTTTTGTAGTGCGCTTCAGCGAGCGCCTGCACAATCCCTGCCCCGCAATCCGCACAACGCGCAGCCAGCGGCGGCCGGATACTTCAGCGCGGATACGGAAGAAAACGCCCGAGGACAATCACACGGTCGGACATCGAACAGACGCGCCGCGATCGAAAATTCCTGAGACACACACTGCTACCATGCCGCCGATGGACACGTTACACGAGATGCGGGTGCAGGCTGAGAAACTCCGGACCAGCGAGGCACTCGGCCGTTCCGGAATGCTGTTACGGCTGTTCGAGTTTCTATTGCAGCAGTCACTGGCCGGCCGTTGCCCGAAGGAACTGGAAATCGCGTTCGAGGTGTTCGGTAAGCGCGCGGATTTCGACGTGGCGCAAGACGCGCTCGTGCGTGTCTACATGCACAAGCTCCGCCGCAAGCTCGAGGAACATTATGCCGGGACCAGTGAATCGGTCCGACTGGTCATTCCCAAGGGCGAGTATCGCCTCTTGGTCGAGCCGGTACTGCAACCGTTGGAGCCGACAACACCGGGCGCGGCACCGGCCGAGCCTGCGGTGCGATCCAAGAAGCGCTGGCTCGCGGCGGCGCTCATCGTATCGGCGCTCGCAAATCTAGTGCTGATCGCCACGCAACTGTCCACGTCGCAACGCGAGACGCGCGAACTTCGGGGCGTGCTCGATCATCCGGTCTGGACGAGCCTGCTCGATGACGACCGCCCGATCTACATTGTGGTTGGCGATTACTACATTTTCGGCGAAGCAGATCAGACCATGGACGTGCGCCGCCTGATCCGCGAATTCAACATCAATTCGCGCGCCGACCTGCAGCAATACCTCGATCAACATCCCGAACTGTCATCCCAGTACATCGACCTCGATCTTTCCTATCTGCCCATCGCCACGGCGTTCGCGCTGCGCGATCTGATGCCCATCCTGGCGCGGCGCAAGAAGCGGCTCGAGGTCGTGCCGATGTCGGATATCACAGCGCAGATGTTCAAGTCCTCGCACATCATCTATATCGGCTATCTGAGCGGTATGGGCATGCTGCGGGATCTGGCTTTCGCCAAATCGCGCTTTGCCGTCGGCCAGACCTACGACGAGCTCATCGACAGCGTCAGCAAGCGCAACTACGTGAGCCAGGCGGGGGCTCCGGTCAGCGGTGAAATTCTGTATCGCGACTACGGCTATCTGTCCTCGTTTACGGGCCCAAACGGCAACCAGATCTTGATCGTCGCCGGCACACGCGACGTTGCGGTCATGCACTGCGCGGAAGTCCTGACCGACGCCGCACAACTCAAGGAACTTGCGGCGGCCGTGCCCGGCGCTCCGGGATTCGAGGCGCTCTACGAAGTGAGCGGCATCGATCGCATGAACGTGAACGGCCGGTTGCTGGTGGCATCCCCTCTGCGCACGGCCGGCACGTGGGCCAATCAAGCTCCCTGAGTCCGCGGCTCGCCTGGTTAACAGCCTCACGTGTCGGTCGAGCACGTCGCACGTGTGCTTTTCACCGCATCGATATCCTCAGAACGTGATGCTGCAGGCGGAGGTAGTGCAATAGCGATGCGATGCGCCCCCTGCGCACGCATCTAAGTTCGCCACCCACTGCAGCACACGGACTCGCCGCTGCGCCCTCCGGCGCCTGTTCAGCTCCAAACGCGCAACCAAGCGTGACTCACTACACGCCGAATCCCGCACGCGGGATGAACTCCTTGCCGTCGGAGACCCGGACCGCCTTGAGCCAAAAGGCAGCGGGGCGGCCATCGCGCATCGGATGGCCCGTGATCGTGACCTTGGTTCCCGGCGCAAAGTCGCTCTTCTTGATGCCGGCGCGGCCCAGCGTGCTCGGCCCCTCCGACTCAAAACCCCAGGTCGTCACCTTGCCGTTGGCGTCGGTTACATCGACGATCAGCCAGGAATGCGGATTGGTGTATTGGAACTCCTTCACCACGCCCGTCAGCGTCACCGTCTTCACCTTCTCGAACATGGAGCCAGAGTGATGCGCAATGCCCGGCAGCGCCGCAAGCATCAACACCATCGCACTCAGGCCGGCAGTCAGCTTCTTCATGGACGGCTCCTCACTCCGCTTTCTTCTCGAACGTAAAGTGTTTGAACTGCGAGCCACCCTCGGGCGTCTCGACCACATCGTTATTGGGATTGCCCTTGCACGACCAGTGCCGCACGCGAAGCGTCTTGTCCGGATTGTCCAGCTTGAGGTAGCGCTGCCGGGCGAACCAGGGCTCAGCGAGCGCTGGCGGATCGTAAACCCACACATCCGCGAGCAGCGTCTTGTCATCCACCTTGTGCCAGATCTCCACCGTCTCGACCTGATCCGAATAGTCCCCCTGCGCGCGCTCGTACATGTGCGCCATGTTCTGGTTGGTGTGCACGATCAGACGGTCGCCGTCCCAAAAACCAATTGAATCGCCAAGCTCCAGCGGATAACGGTCCGCCTCGGGAATGTGATCGCGGCCATCCGTGTAGATATGTCGCGCCATGTTGAAGGCTTCCGCGATCATGACCGTCTGGTCCGGCGTCACGATGTGCTCGCGCAGGAAGGGCAACGTATGCCAGCGTGGATACGTCGGCGAATGACACTCGCTGAGCGGATCGTATTCGATCCCCTTCTTCCGATCGTCCAACGCCTTCATGAGGCGCGCCTGGTATTCGGGCGTGTACTTGGCCGTCGGCAGCTCCCCGGTCTGATCCATATCGAAGTACAGCGGATAGCTGCCGACCCCCAGCGGCCGCGAATACACACCGCTCCAATCGGGTACTTTGTCCCAGCTCAATCGTTGTCCGCCCCCGGCCTTCTTTTTGAGGTCCTGATAGAACGCCCACGCGGAAGGGTACTGTTTGCCCTGCTCGATCAGCTTGGCCTTTTCGGCTTCCCATTGTGGCGTCAACCATGCAGGTTTTTCGGGATCCGCGCCGAGCGCGCAAGGCGGCAGCGAGAGTGCACCCAGCAGGACAGTGGCCGTCAGCAGCGTGCCGGCCCGGGTGCCTACTCGTGCCATGGGGACCCTCAGAAACTTCATCGCCCACACCTCCAGGCCTTCCGAACGAGAGCACTCTAGCGGACGCCATCCGAGCGACTATCCAGCGAGCGCACGCCACTATCCCCGCGAGCGCATGCACGATTCCGCCCGCAATCCGCACAACGCTCAGCCAGCGGCTGACCGTCACTACAGATACGGAATCAGACGTCCGAAGACAATCACCGAGAACCACAAGACCAGTGACAGCCCGGCGATCAGCGGAGCGTTGCGCGGCAGGATGGCCCGCTCGCCGCCTGCAACGATCTGCGGATGTACCGACAGCTTGAACCACACGGCGTTGAGCCCGGCGAGCAGCACCGCCAGCATCTTCAGCCGGAACGCCGTGTTGGGGTAATAGTGATTGGGATCGGAGACGAAGAACATGACGCCGGTGATGAAGTTGATCGCAAAACCGAGCAGGGACCAGGGAAGAAAGATCAACACTGAGTTCACGGGCAGGTCCGGCGCAACACCCATCAGCCGCAGGTCCACCACCATGAGCGAGCCGATCAGCAGGATCAGCCCGATGAAATGCAGCGTTTCCAGGGTCGGAAACACCCAGCTGTTGTCGTTGACCAGCGCGGCGAGCCAGGAACTCTCTATCCACAGGAGAACCGATTGCATTCTGACGATCTCTCTATTTGGCGTACGCGATGAGCCGGCCAGCGACGATGACGCCGGTCCAAACGAGTACGCAGAGGCCAGCGATCAGCCGCGTGGCGTTCGTCTCTGCGGATTGGTAGTCGACCCGTTGCGCGGGAAACACGCGCCGCGACAGCAGCAGCATCAAAACGCCGCCCGTGATCAGCAGCAGGATCTTGGTCCTGAATGCGACGTTGGCGAAGTGGTTCACCGCGTCCGCGATGAAGAGCATCAATCCCGAAAGCACATTCAGAATCAGCCCCAGCAAGGCGATCTTCATCAACCGACGCAGGTACTCGAGCGGCACCGCGCGTCCAAAGCCGAGTATTCGAAAGTTGATCATCAGCACGACACCGACCAGCAACGCCATGCCGATCGCATGCACGCTCAGCACGATGGGATACGCCCAAGGATCCTCTTGTATGTACAGGGCGAGGCCCGTTTGCTGCAGCCAGGACAGGAAGGCCATGTTTTTGCCTGAATTCGAAAGCGTGTGGCCCGTGCGATGCGCCACGCTATAGGCCGGCGCGGTCACACACTATCCCAGGACTGCAGACCTGATCCCGGCAGCGATCCCAGCCCGACTGATACCCGCGCGCTATGCAGGTGCTGAAGCGCGATCTCACGCTTCGTGACGGTACACCGGCATCGCATCACGCGACGATTGCGTTCCACTCCTGCAACAAATGCGCGGCGGAGCGCGCGGTGACGGCGTGCGTGGTGAACGTTGGATTCACTCCCCCGCTCGTCGGAAAGAGTCCCGGACCCGCGATCACCAGATTCGCAATGGAATGAACCTGCCCGAAGCTGTTGGTGACGGAGTGTTCGGCACTTCGCCCCATGATGGTTCCGCCCATGATGTGCATGCCGCCGGGCGGACCCGTCCAGACCTGCTTCGCGCCAGCCGCTTCGAAGATCGCCTTGCCTTCGGTCAGTGACGCTTTCCATAGCGCCACCGAACTCGGATGAGTCGTATGCGTCACGCGCGCCTGCGGGACGCCGAAGCGATCCTTGGCTTCCGCCAGCGTGACGCGATTTTCCGCCACCGGGAGGCCTTCGATGACCCCGGTCATGGAGGCAAAGCCTCGTGTGGCCCGCTTCATGAAATCGTGCAGCTGCGGTCCGAAAAGGTCGGCGCGCGAAGTGGAGATGCCGAGGAGATCGTTGGGCTTCACGGCGTTCGCGATGATCCACTGATAGCTGCCGAAAGCGCCGCTCGCGGCATGGGTTTTCTTGGGGTAGCTGTCCTGATTGACGAGCTGTCCACCGAAAGCACCCGAATAGAATTGCGTGTCCTCATCAAAAAGGCCGAACAGCAACCCGGACGCGTGCGTCATGATGTAGCGGCCCACGAGATCGTTCGCATTGCCCAGTCCTTTGGGATGTTTGTCGGTCGCGGAGGCCAGCAGCAGCCTCGGATTTTCGACCGCGAAAGCTGCGAGGACGACCACCGCTGCGCGAACCGTTGCACGCTCGCCGTCCGCAGTCATCACTTCCACGCCCGTTGCGCGCGTACCTTGCGCATTGGTCAAAACTTTCGTGACCGTGGCGTTAGCGAACAGCGTCGCGCCTTTCACCAAAGCGCGCGGCAAGTGCACTGTCGCGGGATTGGCGAGCGCGCCGATGGGGCAGCCCGCATCGCACCAGCCATCCCAGAGACACGACGCACGACCGTTATAGATCACGGAGTTCACCGCGAGCGGAAGCGGTGCGACGGTTTTTCCGAGCTTCGTGAACCCGCGAGCGATCGCCCGGCCTTGTGCCGAAACGGGGACCGGCGGCATCGGATAAGGCGCGCCTTTCGGACGCCAGATCTCCTGGGCCGCATCGCCGGAGATGCCGCAATCCGTCTGTACCTGGTCGTAGAAGGGCGCAAGGTCGGCGTAGTGGATGGGCCAGTTGAGCCCGCGCCCGTACCGTGACTTCATCTCGAAGTCTTCCTCGTGCAGGCGCGGCCACACGGCGTAGTGGTGCATGGCACTGCCGCCCACTCCATAGCCCGCATTGAAGACATGGCTGATGGGCGATTGCCCCTCCTCGATCACTGGCGTGCCGTTCCATTTCAGGCGGCGCGCATACAGCGTCGAGCTCACGAGCTTGCCGGCCGGAAGCTCCGGACCCGCTTCCAGGATCAGCACGCGCTTGCCGCCTTCGGCGAGATACGCCGCCATGGCGCTGCCCGATGCGCCGGAGCCAACCACGATGGCGTCGACGACGTCCGGAAACGAAGCGGCAGCCTTCATTCGCCCCACCTGCTGGAGGGCGGAATATGAGGCATGTACGGCACGCCGAGCTGCGCGAAACCTTGCTGAGTGCCGTAGACGACGTCCACCGCGTCGCTGCGCAGCGTGAAATAGAAAAGCCCCGCGGGCGGACCGGACCAGCCTTCGAGCTTGCCCTGCGCCATCGACGTTACCAGCGCTTCACCCTGCTTCGCGTCGAGCGCGGCCAGGTCTTTCGAGTGCGCGGTTCGTGCAGCACTTTCGGCAGCGGCCAGCCCGCTCTTATAGAAAGGCGCAAAAGGTGGGGCGACGCCGAGATATTTCACCATCAGCATGCTGTCCGTCAGAGGTCCGGACAGCTGATGGTCGATGTAAAGCGCAAGACCCGCAGCCGCACTGCCCGGCAGCAGGATCTCACCGAGCGCCTCGAGCGAGCGGGCTTCGACTTCGCTCAGCGTGCGCAGGGGAACGTGGGCGGCTTTCGCCTGCGCGGGCGTGAGCTTTTTCTCGCACCCTGCCACCAGGAACGTCAGCAAGCCGACGCCACCGCCCAGGAATTCGCGGCGCGATGCGAACGTCGATGAAAGGAACGATGCCGACTTCACGTGCGGTCAGACCTTGGCTTCAGATCTCCAACTTGTGCGAGCGGGCGCCGCATGAGAGCGATCCTGCGCGTACGCCTTGGCGAAGTTGATGCGGGCTGAACGTTCGGTTGTGACGAGGAGCTCGTCCAATTCCGTCGCGGACATCTCCGGGGGCAACTTCGACATACCCTCGTTGATACGATCGAAGGCCGCTTTGGCGCGTTTGCGAATCGCGTTGAGGTCGTGCCCCACGAGCTCACCGTGACGCTTACGGATGCAACCATCGACCATGACCGTATCGACATCGGCGCCACTTGCGTGCAAGACGGTCGTCCCCAGTGGATAGCTCGACGGGGAGAGGGCGCGCCTCAAAGTCACGACGACGATGTCGGCCTTCTTGCCCGGAGCGAGTGTGCCGACGTGGTTGGCAAGCCCCAGTGCATCCGCACCGTTGCGAGTTCCCCAAATGAGCGCGTCGCGGACAGACAGGCCGATGCGCATCGGAAAGACGCCCTTGTTGAGGGCCTCTTCGTTGTCCAGGCAACGCTGCAGTTGCAAGCCGAGTCGCATCTGGGACAGCAGATCCGGCGATCCCGCATGGACGGTATCCGTGCTGATCGAAATGTCGATGCCGTGGTCCATGCAAGCCCTGAATGGCGGGATGCCCATGGCCATCTGCATTTCCGTTTCGGGCGCGATGGACACCTTGCCGCCAGTTTCAGCGACGAGCCGCCACTCACGGTGGGTCAGGCTGGTGCAGTGGATGTATACGTGGCCGGGCAACATGAGGCCACGATCCGCGCGTTCCCGGATGCCGTTGTTCAGGATCGTGTGTTTGGGGGCGCCCGTGTGCGAGCAGCACAGCATGCCCCGCTCGCGGGCAAACCGGATCTCCGTTTCCGTTTCGTCGAACGGAACGGTGCCGGGGTGGCTGAGCCCCATCGCCACTTGCATGAGGTCGTTGCCCTGGTCGTGAAGCCGGGCGACGTCGGCCAGACGTGCCGCGTGCGCGCCCAAACCAGCCGCTAGCCCGGGATATTCTTCGTCGTTCATCCCGTAGCTGAAAAACCCTCGTATGCCGGAATCGACGAGGGCCTGCATGTTCGCCTGTGCATGCTCAAAACTCTTGCAGATTTCGCAACAGTCCAGAACGGTCGTGACGCCGTTGTCCAGGGCTTCGAGTGCCCCGACGAGACATGTGGTGTACAGATCCTCTGCACTGGTGACGGGGAAGTACCTTGTGAAGGCATTGTTGATGAGTTGTAACAGGGAGTGGTCGGCACCGATACCGCGCAGAATTGCGGCGCACGTATGTCGGTGCGTGTCGATCATGCCCGGCATGATCACGCCGCCACCCGCATCGATCACTTCCGCATCGACGTTGGTGAAGTCCGCCGCGCGTCCGACGGCTTTGATAACGCCGTTCTCAACCAATACAGCACCGTCGGGCAAGTCGTCGCGCGCGGCGTCCATCGTCGCGACGTAGCCTCCGGTGAATAGGTATCTCCCCTTCATTGCACTTGCCTTTCTGTGAAGTGAGCCGACCAACCTGCAGGCAATGCAACCGCGCCTACAACCGTCATCGCGGACTGCATCAGTCGCGTTGAACAACTCCGACAACGATCGACTCGCAGGGTCACAGCTCAGGTGTTGAAGCACATCCTCCATTTGAAGGAGAACGGGACCCATCAAGCACAGAGGTAACAGGCGGCCGAGGAGATCAACCCGCGCGACTGCTTTCCAAACTCATTCGAGCGATATCCGCGCCAAGCTCACGCTTGCGCAACGTCATACAAAGCAATGCCAGCAGCATGCCGACCATCAAGAAGGCGCCGGCGACCCACGGAGCAATCTCGAAGCCGAAGTCTCGTATGCTGCGGCCAAGCACGAAGGTGCCGAGTGCCATGCCGATTGTTTGGAAGGCGGGGAGGAGAACTGCAATTTTTCCGCTGCTGTCGAAGGAGCAGGCTGCCGCCGTCAGGTAGATGGTGCCGCACGCCCAAAAAATATTGAACAGCGCAAGCTCGGACGTCGCCAGAAGAAATCCACTTGTGCGTGCGAAGGCAAAGATTGCAACGGCCGTCAGCAGGGTGGAAACGATGGTCGGGACACGGCGCCCAAAGCGATTGGCCATCCCGATCGTCAGTAAAGTGCCGATCAGTGCGGCGGCGGTTCCAATCCCCATAACCTGAGCGATTTGAGCGCTCGGCATCGCGTTGTGGGCGGCGAGTTGCTCGGCGAATGACCAAAAGCTGCCGGCACCGGCATACCAGATCGCCTGCGCGACCGACACCCATATTGCGACGCTACGCCAGGCTGCGCGGATTGCAGGCACAGGACGCAATGGATGGAGCCTATCGTCGGCGGCTGGCCGCCTGAGGTTCGGTGCAACGAGAAAGGACATCAGGCATGCAAGCACAGCCAGCATGGCCAACACGGCCAAGACACCGATACTCCCGCTTGCACGATCGAGCTGAAGGTTGAAGTAGAGGCATACCGTGCCGATTGCGATGGAGACACCGTATGCAATTCCGAACGAGCGCTCCACGTTGTGGGTCTGTCCGAGAAGGGAATAGCTCAGAGCCATCAGGACTCCCTCCCCCATCGCGCCGGTGACGATACGCACCGCCAGCAGCAGGTTGAAGTCAGTCACCCACAGACTTGCCAATTGCCCGGCGAGCGACGTCATTGCACCGATGCGTGCCCACACTCTCCAGTCCAGGCGACCGATCCATAGTGGCGCCGTCAACGATGCGAAAGCGATTGCCCACAGCTCCGCTGCCGCCAATGCGCCCAACGCCGCCGGCGACACGCGTAGCAGCTTGTCGATCGCGCCCAAATAGGCCGGCATGAAAGTGAAAATGAGCGCGCCGGCGCAGTAGAGCACTGTGCTCGTCAGCACGAGCCCGCTCTGGCTCGGTTCTTTTCTTTCTTCCATCGTGTGACCCGTTGCAGATCTCGGCTGGCCGGCCAACTGGCTTGCTGGCCAGCTAGCCAGCTGACCAACTAGCCAGCCGTTGAACGCCGCGATCTGACATCAGCTGTTACAGCCGATACCGAGGCTTGCGCATGCTGGCTTGCTGGTCGGCTGGCCGGAAGCCGTGGCAGAACCTTCTGGCCAACAAGCCAGCTCGCCAGCCGGCCGCTCACCCTGACACTCCACATCAGTTGTTACACGCCACTAGTAACCACCCTTCGCCAAGGTGCTCAGCATGCGCTGCGGATTCTGGTGGGTCATTTGCGTGATGTCCTTGTCGCTGACACCAAGCGATTTCAACCCTGGAATCACGAAGTCGTTCACGGTCATATAGGCCTTGTCCGGGCCGCTGCCGCCGCGGAAGTTGGGCGGAAAAACGTCGTTGAACGCGATAGGCCAACCCGAAGAGAGCAGTATCTGGTTCGTGTATTTCTTCCGTACGAGGCTTGCAACCCGCTCCAGATTCAGCTTGCCGGATGCTTGATCCAGAATGTTCTCACCGCCGTTGTCCCAACCATCGAAGGACAGGAAGGAGCCTTTTTCGAGTGCGCGCTCGAACTCTCCCAGGTTCACGTCAGGTGGCGTGCGATCCACATGTCCCAGCACCACTCGGGCGAGA
The DNA here is from genome assembly GCA_035276085.1 of Steroidobacteraceae bacterium. Lineage (GTDB taxonomy): Bacteria > Pseudomonadota > Gammaproteobacteria > Steroidobacterales > Steroidobacteraceae > DATELY01. The sequence continues at coordinate 28,880 of DATELY010000284.1, forward strand.
TCGACACCGTCTTCAGCAAACACCTTCTGCTGTTGCTGAGCCGAGGCAATCCCCACGGTGTGAGTCACGATCGGCGCACCTGTTCTGCGATGGGCAAGACTGCTTGCCTTGAATACTTTGCGCACGTCCGGTGTCTGCTCGATGCCGTACTTGTCCGACACCACCTTGATGGCAGCCGCGCGGACACCCGTATTCATGATGCCTTTCTCGATGTCCCGGACCATGAAATCGGCGAGGCTCATGTCTCCCTTTGGATATTCCTTGGGAGTCGCCTCGCGGTAGCCGAAATAGTAGGGAAGCTCATACAGCGTGTACCAGCCCGTAGTCACGATGATGTTCAGCTTCGTTTGCTGCGCGATCGTTTTCATCCGCGGCACATTGCGACCGATACCCGGGATGGTTCGATCGACGATCGTCCCGACGCCGTGCTGGTACGCCGCATTGAGAATGGCAACCACACTTGCGATGCGCTCGGCTTCCGGGCGCCCGCCCCAGCTGTTGTCGGGCCAGTTGAGCGACATCTCGGGAGATTCCTGGATGACCAACTCCGTCGGCAGCACCATCCCAAGCTTGCTGGCAGCAACGGTGTCGCCGCGCGCGGTTGGGATCATCGCATCGGTAGTCGAGCCCTTCTCGAGCGACCTCGCGATGGATGGGTATGCCCCCGCCACGATCGCAACCGACGATGCACTCTTGACGAAATCTCTTCTCGACAAGCTGAACCTTGGTTTCATGAGCGCCCTCCTTCGTTCTTCATTTGATGATGTTCACAGGTAGCTGGCGCCGGTCGCCGCAAGCTCGATCAAGTGATCGCAGGACATATGCGATCTCAATTCGGAATCGTTACTTCGGTGTGGATTCGCAGCAGCGTCGGAATGACGTTTCGAGGGTCGCGGCCCATGCCGCACTCGGTGGCAACACCAAACCCGGTAACAAACTTTGCCGCGGTATTTGCACGTCGCTGTGCGCCCTCGATACCGTCTTCACGGTGCACGAGGCCGAGATAGAGTTCCGTGCCGGACGCCAGATCGAGGCCCGCAAGAGGGGCAAAATAGGCGTCGTCGTCGCGTTCGATCGGAACGGGCATATGGATCCAACCGATCGGGCGCGGCGTACGTTTCGACAACGCGTTCGCGAATTTCACCAGATCCGCCGTGTCGCGGGGCTCCATGAAGTGATGACCGAGTCCATCTTTTCCGGGCTCGTCGCCGTAGCAAAGATGAAAACCGAGTTCGACATCTTTGGGAACCGCGCTGGCAAGCCGAACGACCGCCTCGATCAGGTCCTCGAGACGATCGCCGAACACATTCGGCAAGTAGCGCTCGACGACTGCCATTTCGCACGCCAGGTCCCATTGGATAGCCAGCTGATCATGTGGGATCGCTGTCACGATGGTTCGCAACTCCGCGAGCAGATCCCGCTCCTGCACGGGCAACACCGCTCTTATGGAGGACGGGTCGATATACATGCTGAGCGCCGCCACGGTGGGCAGGCAAACCTGGAAGCGCGTCGAACGCGGGATTGCACCTTCCTTTTTCAAAGCCGCAAACGCGCGATACGACTCGATAGCCGCCTGCGCGTAACCGAAATCGAAGTGCAGATCGCCGACATCGGCCCCTGCGCGCAATCGAAAGGCCGACTTCGGCCCGCCCGATACCTGCACGGGTTCCAGGTGCGGCATGGCCGAAAGCCGTGGAATCTGAACGTCCGTCCACATCGCGCGGTCACCCGTCTCGCCATCGGAGATCCGCTTCATCGAGGCTCCGGCGATCGATGCGACTGTCCGGAAGACATCGTCACGTGTCGCGAGATTCACGCTGCCACAGAGCACGGCTTTAGCCATTTCTCAGCCCCTCGCCAATTCCGATCAGAAACAAACCGGCCCGGTATCGAGCAATGATCTTTATCTGCCCTTTTGCGCTGCGGACTGCACGGCACCTTCGATCCACGAACGGCCCAGAATCTGAATCCGACGCTCCTTCTCCTTGAAAGCAACACCCACGGGGTCGCCTCCTTCGGCCACGGCTTTGACCTGTCGTTTCCAAAGCATTCGGTTCTTGACCACGCCTTGATCCGAGGCGGCCAGGTTCTCTTCGGAGTGACAACAGAGCCCACCCCAAATACTGCTTTGCACTTCCTGATCGCTCGGGTAGCGTTGCCGCTCTTCGGCAGTCAGCTCGTACCACAACTTTTTCTCGGGCCCGATGCCGAAGAAATCGCGCAGGTTGAATGAAAAATCCTTCTTACATCGCATGATGGACATCTGTACGTAAGTCGTGTCATCGAAAGGCACGAAAAACCAGAGGTCATAGCATGGCCCGTCCTCATAGAACGGTGGCAGGGCATAAACATTGGGCATGAGGATCTGCTCTACGCGCACCCATGTCTTGCCATCTCCCAAATCTCTCCGCGAAGTCACGAGGACGGAGTCTTCCGCGTCCGAGTAGTCAAACTCGATGCTTTGAGGTTTTACGCTGTATCTCTTATCGAAGAGCTGCTCGCCACTGTGCTCCTGGTGAAGGATCGAAATATGGTAATGATCCGGCCCATTGTCGAAGTGCTGGAACCAGTTGAACTTTGCCGGGAAGTCGGTCGCCCCTTTGTCTTCGTTCATATAGAAGGCAGCGATTTGCTCGTCCGCGCCAAGCTTGCCCTCGAAACATGAAAAGATCGGGAATAGCGGCTGCTTCTCGGGAGGACCCATGTAGGTCCAGATCGCTCCGAATTGCTCCACGACCGGGTACCACGGTTGACGCAGCTTGTGTTTACTGAGTCCGCCCTCCGGCTCACAGGGCTGATCGAGGACTTTGCCCTGGCATCCAAATTTCCATCCGTGGTACGCGCATCGAATGCCGTCGTCCTCAACCCTGCCATATAGAAGGCTCGCGCCGCGGTGAATGCAGTAAGGAACCACGAGCCCGACCTCTCCACTCTTACTGCGGAACAGGATCAGGTCCTCGCCGTAGCGACGGATCTGTTTCGGTAGGTCAGTGGCCTCAGAGGACAGCGCAATCGGCTGCCAGTACCTGCGCAGCATTTCGCCGCCGGGTGTCCCCGGCCCAACCTGGGTCAGGATTGGATCGGGCTTGCCAGGCTTGCGTCCGTACGCTCGCCCGACATTGTCCGTGGATGGGTTACTGGCGTTTGTCATGAAATCGGTCTCTGTGTGGCGGCCTGTTGGAAAGCGCCCACCCATGTTCGCTGGCTACCTACCAAAATTGAAATTGACTCGCGCGCCATAGGTGCGAGGAGCGCCAATCGTGCGGGTGAAGAACGTCGGGCTGTCGGGCCCACCAAAGCCGTTCAACGCGTCGGCGAACCCACCTTGATAGACCGCTTCATCGGTGAGGTTCTTACCAAAGGCCGTGAACGACCATGCATCGTTCGGTGAGGTATAGGTCAGGGAAGCATCTGCGAGCACGTATCGCCCATCATGCGATTCGGGCACGAAGAAATCGGCCGTAATGTATCTGGAGGTGGACCAAGTTGCGCCAACATTCAGAGCAAGGCTTCCGCTCCCGGATAGATGAAAGTCGTGCTCATAACCAACGGTACCGGCCCATTTGGGCGCTCGTGGCATGGGAGCTCCCGAGCAGTCGACCGTGAGAACCGACAGTCCGTTGGCATT